>CAXMPN010000027.1:0-17316 GCA_964195195.1 Pontiella sp.
CGCTCGATTGGTGGGATGTGCTGAAAGACCGATCACCCAATCAATATCTGACCTATCGTCGCAAAATCGAAAATAAACGCTATATGGGTCTAGAATTCGGCACCAAGGGCTGGCGACTGGAGTTCTCGCCCGGAATGGCCTATGGACAGAAGCTGAACAATGTGCTGAGTACCTTTGCCATCAACAGCACAGGTATTCGCGATTTCGATAAGCTCAACATTCCCTACCGCGCCGTGGCGACCGATCTCAGGAGCGGTACTTCGGTGGTGCTCGACGAGGGGAGTCTAGCGAACGCCATGCGGGCAAGCATGGCCGTGCCAGGCCTCTTCACGCCTGTTTTTACGGATGATATGGTACTGATCGACGGTGGGATCCTCAACAATATCCCTGTGGATGTCGTTACGGCCATGGGTGCTGAAATTGTGATCGCTGTCGACGTCGGGGCCTCATCCGCTAAAGAAAGCCAGAAATCCGACTTTACCGCACTGAGCGCTGTGGTGAGCAGAACGTATACCCTCATGCAGCGACCGGATCAGGTGCGGCAGCTTGCCAATGCCGATCTGGTGATTGAACCTGAACTTTCGGATGCATCGGCATCTCAGTTCCACAAGGCGGCGGAGATCATGCCACGCGGCCAACTCGCCACAGAGGCTCTGTCCGATAAGTTGAAAGCATTCTCAGTCGATGCCGACGCATACTCGCTATACCTTCAAAACCAACGACATCGACGTGCGGATGCCATCGACATTACCGCCATCGAAGTCAAAGGCAACTCAACGATTCCTGCCGAAATGATTCAAAACCGCATTAAAAGCAAAGAAGGTCCTTTAGATCTGGACTCCATCTATGGAGATCTAAACCGCATTCATGGAATGGGCGTTTTCCAGACGGTTAACTATGAACTGGTGCCGGCCGATGAAGGTTATGTACTGGAGTACAATACCGCCGAAAAATTCTGGGGACCCAACTACCTTCGTTTCGGTATGAAACTGGAAGCCGCAACCGACACGTCCATGCTGTGGAGCATACTGCTTAACCATACCCGCACACAAATCAACGGACTGGGCGGCGAACTGGAGTTCGAGTTCGAGGGCGGCGGACATAAGAGGAGTTTTTCAAGCGAATGGTACCAGCCTATCTCGTCCTCCGGCGTATTTTTTCTTGCCCCTTCGGTCGTAGTCTCATCCGAAGATATTGATATTTATCAGAACAATACGGAAGTTGCTGAAGTGCAGGAGCAGCTTGCTTACGGCATGCTGGATGCAGGGATCAGCGGCTTTGAATACGGTGAATTCCGGGTAGGCGTACTGGCGGGTGCCGCACAGGTCGACGGAAACGCGGGCCCTATACCTTTGGATAGCGAGAAAGATGCCGTGGTGGCTGCTACAACCCATTTCACACTGGATCAACTCGATGACCCCATATTCCCATCGAAAGGTTACCGCTTTTCGTGCGATGGCATGTTTGCTTTTGAGGACGCGGGATCATCCGAAACCTTCAGCACATTGGAGATCAAAACTGTTACACCTTTTTGCATCGGAAAACATACATTCACCCCCCGTTTTTCCGCCGGCAGCAGCATGGGTACTGAACTGCCCTTCTATGCCTTGTTTGACCTAGGTGGAATGGACTCGTTTGCGGGGTACGCCCCTTATCAGCTGTTTGGAAATTACTACGGCGTTGCAAATATGGGATACCGTTATCGCATCGGCAAGTTACCTCCCGCGTTAGGTAACGGCCTATATGGCCTGTTGCGACTTGACGTCGGAAACGCATGGTTCGATGAGAATGATATCCGGTTCGACAACCTCAACTACGGCGGTCTGGCTGGAGTGGCAGCCGATACCATTTTCGGCACATGCACTATGGCCATCGGGAAGGCCGATAGCGTGAACCCGCGCTTCTACTTTACCATCGGCAATATATTCTAACTATTCGTGGCGTAGCGCATCGATCGGATCCATCATCGCTGCCCGGCGGGCTGGATAGATTCCGAAGACGACCGAAACGGTCACTGAAACCGTGAACGCAACGGCAAAGGCCGGAAATGTGAGGACGGTTTTTACATGGGTCGTCGCGGTGATGGCCACCGGTATCAATGCTCCAAAACACAGGCCGATTACCCCCCCTGAGATGGAAAGCAGGAGGGTTTCCATCAGAAACTGCAGAACAATGTCGCGGCGCCGGGCACCGAGGGCACGGCGGATCCCTATTTCGCGGGTACGCTCGCTGACCGTGGCCAGCATGATATTCATAATTCCAATACCCCCGACGATCAGAGATATGGCGGCGATCGAGCCCAGCACGATATTAAACAGGTGCCGGGTTTCTCGAGCCTGCCGGATCAGCTCGAGCGGCACTACAATACTATAGTCTTCGGCCTTGTGGTTTTTTTTAAGCAGGCGCCTCAAGGCGTCGACCGCACGAACGACGTTGTCCTGATGATCGATGGAGAGGATGAGTTCGTGCAGTTCGATCTGCTCAAATGTGCTACCCCCCTCTGCCCACTGGATGAACAGGTCGCCGCGCTTTTGAAGATAGGTGCGCAAGGGGATGTAGACATTCTGATTTTCTCCCTCCAGCCACAGCTCGTTGTGCGCCGTGACTTCGGCCTGAGAGATATCCCCGACGATTCCAATCACGGTGTAGGCATCCCCGTCGATGGACAACGTTTTGTTGATGGGATCGAAACCTGCGAAAAGGATCCGGGCAAGACGTGAACCAATGACGCATACCGGTGCGCCGAATTCCATATCGGTACTGGAGAGAAAGCGTCCACGCACCATGCGATAATGCTGCACCTGCAACAGCCAGGGTGTAGTAGCCACCACGTCGGTCTGGAGTTTTCGCGCCTTGTACTGCACATCGAACCGCAACACTTTCATCGGCGTGAGTGCTTCGAGATTGGGAATATATTGCCTGCATTGCTCGGCGTCCACGTAGGTCAATCCATACGAAGCAATAAAGTTATTGGCCGTGCCGCCCGCGTTTTCATCCTGCGGAACCTTAACGCTTTGAACAATAATATTACGACTGCCCAGCCGTTGGATTTTTTCCTGGATTTCACGATTTGCGCCTTCGCCTACGCTGAGCATCGCCACCACGGAACAGACGCCGAAAATAATGCCAAGCATGGTGAGGCACGCGCGCAGCCTGTACTCGCTCAGGTTTTTGACTGCCAGCTTGACCATTCGACCTGGAATCATCGACTTCATGCCGGCGACTCCTCCTTCAGGTTATTTGAAATAATCTCTCCATCGCTAACCTGGATAACGCGTTGAGCACGGCGGGCAATGGCATCATCATGGGTGACCATGACAATCGTCTTGCCTTCTGCGTGCAACTCGTCAATCACTTCAAGAATCTCCTCCCCGGTCTTGGAATCCAGATTACCGGTAGGCTCGTCGGCGAGCATGAGGATGGGGTTGCACACAAGCGAGCGGGCGATTGCCACCCTTTGCTGCTGTCCACCGGAAAGCTCCATGGGCTTGTGCTCAAGACGGTCCGCGAGACCGAGTCGCGATGCGAGCTTGACCGCCCGTTCCCGCGCCTCGAGTTCCGGTACGCCTTGGTAAAACAGAGGCACCTCAATGTTTTCCAGGATATTGAGTTGCTGTATCAGATTATAGGATTGGAAAATAAAGCCGATTTTTCGGGATCGTATTTCGGAAAGCTGGTCATCGGTCAGGTTCGATACACTCTCGCCGCCCAGCAGATATTCACCGGCTGTAACATGATCCAGGCATCCAAGCAGATTCAGTAAGGTCGACTTGCCCGACCCTGAAGCACCCATGATTACAGCATACTCGCCGGGTTCAATGCGCAAATCGATGCCGCGCAGTGCAGTAACCCGTAGAGGGCCGGTTGCGTACTCCTTGACGACCCGGTTCAGTTCGACAATAGGAATGCTCATTCCTTCTCCCGCTTCGCACCATTCTTGTTCGCTTCCGCAAGAGGGCTTTTCTTAAGCTGGGCATCGGTATCCATCTCCATCTCGGCGTATAACAAAAGTTCTTCGTTTTCCTTCAAGCCATCGGTAATCTCGATAAACTGGGTGTTGTACTTTCCGATGTCCACCTTGCGCAGCTCCTTGCGATTACGCTTGATGACATACACATAGTGATGCTCCTTGGAGGACACGACGGCCTGGATCGGCACGTATAGAATATCGCGCAACTGGTCGGTAACTATTTCCACCGTAGCGGACATGCCCGGCTTGAGCTTGGCCTCGGTCTTGGTGGTTACATCCACGATGATCGTGTAGGTCTTCACGCCTGAATTAAACCACTGTTGAGAATCGGGCACGGCACTGACTTTGATCACACGACCTCGTAGAATCAAATTCGGTACAGCGTCCAGCGAGGCAACCGCCTCCTGATCCAAAGCAATCTTGTCGATCATTGCCTCCGGAATGCCGATCTTAATGTTCCACGCACTCAGGTCAGGGTAGGAAAGAATCTTTTGGCGGTAGGATAGCGTGGCCCCCTGTTCGATTGTGGCCCGGCGCCGCTCCGTTACATAGAACACCTGACCGTTGAAATCAGCGTATATTTTGGTGTTGTTCAGTTCCTTTTCCCTGTTGACCAACTGGTTGTTCTCGATTTCAAGACGGGTTTTCTGGGCCTCGATTCGCGCTACGGTCTGCGCCACTTCGGCCGCATAGCTTTTTTCCAGGCGTTCCAGTTCGGACGTTGCGTTCACCACACTGTTTTCGAGTTCCTTGAGGGTTTTCACATAGGTATAGTCCTGCAGGATTTCAAGGTCCTTGGTCTTATTGCGCACCTCAATCTCCTTTCGGTCGACATTCAGTTGCGCAGACTCTAATTCCAGACGGCTCGAGAAATCCTTTTCGAAAAGTTCCTGCGTGCCCTCCAGCTCTCCGCGCGCCTGCTTCAGCTCCTGTTCGGCCAATGTAATATCGGATTCCGCCTTGAGGACCATCTGCGGATACTCCGCCTCGATATATTTCTTATGAGCCAGCTCAGCTAACTCAATCTTTAACTTGGCGCCGTCAAGATCGGTTGAATGTTTGAGCCGGGCGATCTCCAGCGCCTCCTGCGAGTGCATCAGATCGGCATCGGCCGTCGCCTTCGTCGATTTCTGCTGCAGGTAACGATCCGCCAAATCGGCGGACTCGAGCTCAACCAGCAATTGTCCGTTGGTTACATAGGCACCGTCATCGACAATTTGTGCAATCTTTGCATCCCGACTCGCTTCATTCGTAATGTCACGACTCGTCTTGGCCGCCAATTCGCCCGACTGGAGAATACTGACCACCAGATCGCCACGTTGTGCCCGGCATCGATACGCATTTTCGGCCACTTCCGTTTCCGGGTCCGAGCCCGAAAAGATAGAAAGCACCAAGATGAGTAGAGCAACACCGCCGGTTGCATACTTAACGTTACGGCGTTGCCACAGGTCTTTCAGTATCTGAATCCACTTGTTCATACCACATTCCCTTTGGGTCGATATTAAATCGCTCTATCGCATTCCAGAAGCGCAGGCGATTTATGGTGTAGTCAATAAGAGCGATCGTGGACTCGTTCCGCGAGCTGAGCAGGTCGTCCTGAGCGTCCAGCAGGTCGCGCGTAAGCGCTTTCCCCTGCTTAAGCAGCAAGGAAGTGTTTTCCATTCGACGTTCCGCCAAGGTCACACTGAGCAGGCGGTTCTTGTAGACGGAACGGTTTCGTTCAAGCTTGCGCCACAGATCGCGGACATCACGCAGTACGTTTCCCTCATCCTCTTCCAATCCACGCCGTTCCCGAGCCATATTGATCTGAGCGACGCGAAAGGTATTGCGCTTTTCCGTCCAGTCAAATGGAATATCCAGACCGACATCCAGCGTCTGCAGAGGGCCGCTGGCGCTGGAGTCCTCGAAATCTTTACTGACATTGTATTCCACATCCAGGTTCGGCAGAAAATCGCGTTGCTTGATTTCAAGGTCTCGTTCCTGATCTTCGACTTGCTGGCGGCGGGTGATCAGGTCGAGTCGATTGCTGATGGCGGAGTCGGCGGCTTCATCCAGCGTAATATCCAACCCGACCAGACCCCGCTCTGCCAACGCATCGAGTTCGGCGGGCTCCGGTTCAATGTTTAAATCTATCGGCAAAGCAAGCGTATAGCGGAAATCGTCGAGAGCGGACTGGTAGTCGGCAAGCGCAATGGCCCAGTTGTCTGCCGCGTTCAGTTCGCTCTGATGCGCCTGGGCGGCTTCAAAGTCGGCGATGCGGCCCGCTTTAGCATACGCTTCGGTTTGTTCTCGGCTACCGAGCGCGTTCTCGTAATTTTTTCGGGCATTGTTCAATTGGTCGCGGCTGCGCAGCGTGGAATAGTACTGCGTTGTGATATCAATCACGAAACCCTGCTGGTAGCGTTTGAAGTCGCGCACTTCGTAAACCATGTCGCGCTCGGCCTGACGCAACGGTTCCATGCTGACCAGCGGACCGAAGCCATTTAGGAGCGGTTGGACGATGTTAAAGGAAAGCACACTGCTTTCCGACGATGAGTCCGGATTGGTAAAATAATTAACGATGCTTTCGGTATAGTTCAATGTCACCCTCGCCCCTGAAGCCAGCGTGCGGGATACGGCGAGTGTAAGGTTGCCGTCCAGGCCGTTGTCCCCAAATGTTTCGGTGGTTGATCCATCGTCTGTATAGGAGGTCGAGGCATCCAGAGAGGATGCGCTTGTATCCCAGTTAAAATCCTTTTGCGTCTGCGTGAGGCTCAACGCCTGAAGGAAGAGGTTCTCTTTCCGAGACTGATACGAACGACTGTTGGCCATGGCGATGGCTAAGGTATCGGAAAGAGAAAGCAGCGTGGCTTGCTCGGCAGTGGCCTCCTGCTCCAGCATCTCACGGATCCGACGGCCCTCGTCATCGTCGATGGTAAACGCTTCCGTCTCCCCCATGGCACGCAGTTGGGCGCCGTGGATATTGCCGTAAGCCGCGCGATCCGCCCGCTTTGCAGCATAGCTGCCGATACGTTGGCAGGATGTACTCAAAACAGTGAGAACAAGCAGTAGCGTGGCGCTCCAACTCCAATGGCCGGTTTTTTGTTTCATGATGTTTATGTAAAACGAAAAAAATAGGTAAACAGATGCGTTCGAGTAAAGCTTTTTGCGCTATTTCCGGTGGTTATCTTTATTCACAATCCATCAACCATATGCTAGAAGCATCAACAACAGACTAGGAATGTAACCCGTACATGAAACAAGTACTTGTATTGATCAATCCAAAATCCGGTGTGAGTGGACCCTACCGCTACATCGCAGCCATTGAAAAGGTATGGGATACCTCGGAACTCGACGTCTCCTTCCAATTCAGCCAGTCCGCGCAGGATGGCTCCGACAAGGTGCGGCGGGCCATCGACCGCGGCACGGACACGGTTTTGGTGGTCGGCGGCGACGGCATGGTCAATACCATCGGCAGCGTGCTCGTCAATACACCGGTCCGGCTAGGCGTCTTGCCTGCGGGAAGCGGCAACGGATTTGCGCGCCACTTCAAGATACCGCTTCATCCGAACGATGCCGCCGAAGCACTGCTCAACGGATGCACGACCTCCATCGATGTCGGCAAGGTCAACGATCGGCTTTTCTTCGTTACCTGCAGTATGGCATGGGACGGTGCGCTGGTGGAAACCTTTGAAAAATATCCATTCCGCGGGCTGGTACCCTACGTTCTCGCGGGCGCACAACAGTTGATGGAATACCGCGCCCAGCCCTTTCATGTGGACATCGACGGCGAGCAATTGACCCTTAAGCACCCGCTCATATTCACCGTGGCCAATTTATCGCAGTTTGGCAGCGAGATATTGGTGGCACCGGACGCCAAGGCCGATAGCGGGGATCTGGAGCTGGTTTCCATAGAGAAGAACAATATCCCACTGGTCCTGAGCCAGGTACACCGTTTTATCGAGAAAACATTCCACCACCACCCTTTGGTCACCCATCGCCACTTCAAGAAAATGACGGTACGGCGAGAAAACGATTCTCCGATCCAGATCGACGGCGAAGTTTTCGACGGCGGCACCCTGATTGAAGTAGAAGTACTGCCCAGTGCTCTAAACGTGATCGTCCCCAAATAGGGTCTTTATAATGGATAATCTTTCTCCGGATATCATGTACATGCGAATGGCTCTGCGTGAAGCGGAGCAGGCCGATGTGGAAGGTGAAGTGCCGTGCGGAGCTGTCATCGTGCTTGACGGCGAAGTCATTGGAAAGGCGCACAATCAAACGGAGTGCCTCAACGACCCCACCGCACACGCCGAAATCCTTGCAATCACACAGGCCACCCAGGCGGTTGGAAACTGGAGGCTGAACGGTGCGGTCATGTACGTTACCAAGGAACCCTGCCCTATGTGCGCCGGCGCGCTGGTACTTTCCCGAATAAAGAAGGTCGTATGGGGAATGACTGATCCCGTCCGTGGCGGGGCGGTCTCCCGATTCCAGATTCTCAACACGGCGGACCTCAACCATGCCGTGGAGGTCGAGATGGGACTGATGGAATCCGATTGCACGGCAGTCATGCAGAAGTTTTTCAAAAACCTGCGAGAATCGTCAAAACAACGTAAGCAGCAGGAACGCATTCAAAAGCCGAAAAAGGATTAAGCAGCATCAGGGAATCGTATCAATCCATCCGCCGCCCAGAACCTCTCCCTCGTTGTAGAATACAGCAGCCTGGCCAGGCGTAAGGGCAAACTGCGGTTCATCGAACACGACGGAACCTTCGCCGTTTTCTGTTAACTTGACGGCGGCCTGCGCACCATTGCTCCTGTAGCGCGGTCTGACTTCGCACCGGAAGTTTTCGGACGGCGCGGAGCCGGAAATCCAGTGAATATCGTTTAATGCGCATGTCGACTTCATGACACCGGGCCGCGGTGCCACTTCGACCACATTGTTGTCCCGATCGAGGCGCTTCACATACATGCGCTCGCCCAAGGCAAGGCCGAGCTTCCCACGTTGGCCTACCGTAAAGTGGTGCAACCCTTCGTGATGCCCCACCACGTTGCCATCGGGACCGTGAATTTCCCCGCGCTGGGCAACCGAAGGATCGCGCTGTTCCACGAAGTCCGGGAGTTTCCCTTCCTCGATGAAACACAGATCCTGACTCTCGCCGCGTGGAACAATCGGCAGGCCGCGTTCCCGAGAGTATGCCTTGACCTCTTCCTTTGGCAAGTGGGCCAAAGGAAACAGAAGGTACGCCAGCTGTTTCTGGCTGAGGCGATGCAGAAAGTAGGATTGATCCTTCATAGGATCCTTGGCGCAAAGAAGATGGTATAAATAATCACCGCTTGTTTCTACGCGCGCATAATGGCCCGTCGCTAGATAGTCGCAGTTGAGCTGCACGGCGCGGTCGACTAAAAATCCGAATTTTACAAATGAATTACAGTAGATACACGGCGAGGGGGTTCGACCGGCGGCATAGGCTTCCACGAAGGGATTGACAATCTTTTCGGTAAAAATTTCCTGTGCGTTTACCACGTAGTGGCGGATGTCGAGATAGGTGCACACCCTTCTGGCGCGCTCCACATCTTCGAGTGAACAACAGCGGGACCCGTCCTTCCACATGTGAGCCGTCAGCCCGATGACTTCATAACCCTGATCAACCAGCAGTGCGGCGGCGGCAGAACTGTCCGTCCCCCCGCTCATTCCCACGGCGACGCGACCTTTCGTACTCTGTTGGCAGGAATTTGACATCCGCGGAAGATAGACGCAGTCGATGGGAGATGGCAAGAGCCGGTTGTTCCTTAAAATTGACCCTTGTGCGGATCAAAAGGTGCGGCATCTTCCGGTATGAAACATTTATGGTCGGGATGGCTGCATAGTGTCATGCCCGAATACATGGAGACAAAACGGCAATACCGGTTATCCAAGGTTCGGCAGACGGACTAGGTCGGGATAAAATCCGCTACAACGCATTCGGAAAAATCCTGCCTCAATATGCTTACAGGTTCGTCCGCATTTTCCTGCTTTTGGTTGCTAAAGGGCCACCACATACACTTCCTTTGATGGTTTATCTGACCGTAATGGCACGCAAAGTTGAAAATCTTTCAAAGGATAATGGGCGCGTACAGGTGCTCGGATTATTCTTTTTAGTAATTTTTACTAGACGTCTAATGGCGCTTACACTATTAACACATTAACTTTAATAAACAGGAAGGAAATACACATGGCAACAAACCCAATCGGTAAGAACACAAAGACCATCGGAATCAACATGTCTAAGCAAATGGCTGACGAGCTGGAAGCTCGAGCAAATTCCATGCATCTCTCAACCAGCAAATATTGCAAGGTCATCCTGACCGAGTGGCTCAAATCAGGTAAGAAACTTACGCTTCAGGAAAAAAAATAGTCTCTTTTTGACGACTGAGTGAAGGGTCTTTTCGAGGCCCTTTTTTTGTTTCTGCACCGCTATCGGGCAACCGGAAAGCACCGAAAAAAGCGGAGGTTAGGTTTTGACATCATTTGAGCCAAGGGTTAATTTCCGCGATCGTTTTTAAGAAAATCAACGACGGAGAAACACTATGTCCATGCACAGCAGCCTCAAGGGCGCGGCCAAGATCCGCACGAAACGCAACGTTTTGAAGCGCTTTGAACGCATTGAAGTTCTCAAGAAGGACGGAAAATGGAAAGACGGCGACCGCGCGTTCAACCTTCCAAAGACCAAGTCCGAAGCTTAATCGCCCAACGGAATTGATTTGGAAAGCACTCCGGGCGTGGCCGGGAGTGCTTTTTTGTTAGGTGATTATAATGACGGAACAAGATCCGGTTCGATTGCAAAAATACCTGGCTGACTGTGGTCTAGGGTCGCGTCGTTTTTGCGAACAGTTGATCACCGCGGGACGGGTATCCATTGACGGAAAAACCGTCACCGAGCTTGGCACCAAAGTGGATGCCTCGCAAAACGTTGTCTGTAACGGGAAGCGGATTGCGAAGGAATCGTCGGTTACCATTCTGCTGAATAAGCCGCCGAAAGTCATTTGCACATCGAATGATCCGCAGGGACGGACAACGGTTTTGGACCTGCTCGACGACCTTCCTGAACGCGTATACACGGTCGGACGTCTTGATTTTATGAGCGAGGGCTTGATCATCGTCACTAACGACGGCGAACTGGCGCATGCGTTGATGCATCCGCGATACCATGTTGAAAAAGTGTACAAGGTATGGGTCGACTCTCCTTTGGGCTACCACCAGCTGCATAAAATGAAGCGAGGCATCCCTAATGGCGGAGAAACGCTGCGTGTGCTGGATATCGACGAAGGGCACTCCGCCCGTAAAGGGATCGAATATACCATCGTGCTGGGCGAAGGAAAAAACCGCCATATCCGCCGGCTCATGGAACACTTCGAAAAAAAGGTGTTCAGGTTGATGCGGATTTCCATAGGACCGATCCGGATGGATGAACTCAAAGCGGGCGAATGGCGATTCGCAAAGCCGGCAGAATTAAAGTTACTGCGCAAGGCCATTGCGGACCGAAACCCGGCCGATAAGAAGTAGTACCATCCAGACGCATATACGTAGATTCGTTGCATATGACTGCTGGGAAATAGATAAATATTCCATGTAGAGGCCCTTGACTAAATCACTCAATATACTACCTTCTTAATCATATTTTGCATTGAGAGCGGCGTGAGGGAACTGGCCCATAGATCGCCCGGCAACCTGAAATGTTAAGGTGCCAAGGCCAGGCTTTGCTGAGCAAAGAACGATGTGTTCCCTGAATGGGAAAATAGTCGATGGCTTTCCTCAAAGTTCCTTCCCCGCCTTTGCATGTTGAGACTATAGTCCGTGCAATTAAAACAGAAAGGGAATGAACCATGAGCAAGCTGGAAACCAAATGCCTCCACGCAGGCTATGAGTCTGCGGAAGCCACCACCAAGTCGCATGCTGTACCTTTGTACCGCACTGCAGCTTATCGATTCGACAGCACCGAACATGCAGCGAACCTCTTTACACTGAAAGAGCTTGGCAACATCTACACACGACTCATGAATCCGACCACCGATGTGCTCGAGCAGCGCATTGCCGCTTTGGAAGGCGGCGCGGCCGGCCTTGCCACAGCATCGGGCACCAGTGCCATCTTTTACAGCATCATCAACCTGGCCAAGTCCGGCGATGAGATCGTATCGGCCAATAACCTTTATGGCGGCACCTATACACAGTTCAACGACATTCTTCCGTCGATGGGCATCAAGGTCAACTTTGTCGACCCCACCGATCCGAAAAACTTTGAAGCGGCTATTACCGACAAGACCAAGGCGCTCTACGCCGAAACCGTTGGAAATCCCCTGCTCGACGTGCTTGATATCCAGGCCATTGCCGATATAGCCCACGCCCATGGCCTTCCACTGATCGTCGACAGCACCTTCAGCACCCCGGCCCTATGCCGACCGCTGGAACATGGTGCAGACATCGTCGTTCACTCGCTTACTAAGTGGTTAGGCGGACACGGCACCGGCATCGGTGGAGCCGTGGTCGATTCCGGTAAATTCGACTGGACCACCGGAAAACATCCCCTGCTATCTGAACCGGAGCCGAGCTATTGGAACGTCAGCTTTGCCAATGATCTTGGTGATCTAGCCCCCCTCGCCTATATCCTGCGTATGCGACTGATTCCACTGCGCAACCTGGGTGCATGCATCTCCCCGGACAATGCCTGGATGGCACTGCAGGGCATCGAAACCCTCAGCCTCCGCATGGAGCGCCATTCGCAGAATGGACTCGCCGTCGCAAAGCACCTGCAGAACCACGACCAGGTTGAATGGGTGCGCCATCCAGCACTCGAAGGCGATCCATCCTACAAACTCGCGCAGAAATACCTACCTGATGGTGCGGGCGGAATGGTGATCTTCGGGATCAAAGGCGGCGCGGAAGCAGGTAAAAAATTCATCGAGAGCCTTCATCTGTTCTCGCATCTGGCAAACGTCGGCGATGCGCGCAGTCTGGCGATCCACCCTGCAAGTACGACCCACTCGCAGCTCTCCGAGGAACAGCAGGCGGCGGGCCGCATCACACCGGATCTGGTTCGTTTGTCTGTCGGGCTTGAACATATCGATGATATCCTGTCTGATATCGACCAAGCTCTGGCGAACGTTTAAGAACTAACTCAGGCCATCCCCGCGGGGATGGCCTGTAAGGATACAATGGAAGTAAGAAGCAAGTTTTTCACATATGGTGAAGAGCCCGAAACCCGCCTCGTGTTGCACGATGGGCGGGCTTTTGGTCCTGTCACTTTGGCCTACGAAACCTACGGCGAATTGAACGATAAAAAGGACAACGCTGTTCTGATTTTCCATGCCTTGTCGGGCTCGCAACACGTCGCGGGCTTCAACCCCGAGGTGCCGGGCGTCGGAGACCGATGGAATGAACCGTGCCATACGGGTTGGTGGGACGACTTTGTCGGACCGGGAAAAACAATCGATACTGACCGATTTTACGTCGTATGTGCAAACTATCTAGGCGGATGCTACGGCAGCACCGGCCCGTGTTCCATCAATCCGGAAACCGGCAAGGAATACGGCGGCGATTTCCCGCAGATACATTTTGGCGATGTTGTCGACTCCCAGATCCCCCTGTTCAAGCAGTTGGGCATTGAAACATTCCATGCAGCCATTGGATCTTCGCTTGGCGGTATGCTCGTGCTGAATTTTGCTGCACGCTATCCTGAAAAAGTGCAACGCGTTATCCCTGTAGCCTGCGGTCTCGATTCCACAACGCTCACTCGCGTGCACAATCTTGAACAGATTCTAGCCATCGAGAACGATCCCAACTTCAACAATGGTCACTATTACGACGGCCCGGCGCCGTTGCGCGGACTGGCGCTCGCCCGCATGATATCGCATAAGACCTTTGTATCGCTCCACGATATGGAAGAGCGCATGACGGATCGGTGCGAACAGGAAGAAGACGAGTTTTCTTGGTATAAGATAAAAACGCCACTGGAATCCTATATCCTGCATCAGGGACGTAAGTTCCTGCAGCGATTCGATGCCAACACCTATCTCTACCTGGTCGCCGGATGGACACATTTTCATCTTTGCGCCGACACCGGTTCCGAAAGCTATCAGTCCCTGTTCGAGCATTGCCGGGCTCAGGAATACCTGGTGTTCAGCATCGATTCCGACGTCTGCTTCTATCCTGAAGAGCAGGAGGTGCTCCACAAGCATCTGCTGTCTGCCGGCGTGAAGTCGGAGTATATCACGGTTCATTCCGAGAAAGGACATGACTCGTTCCTGCTCGAACCCGACCTCTATTCCGAACCAATCCGCACCATGCTGGAGAAATAGCGTTTACACCATCCGATGATTATCGTCTTGTCGCCATCCAAAAGCATGGATATGGAACCGGTCGGAGTGGACGATTCCACCCAGCCCGCTTTTCTGGACCAGTCGGAGAAATTGGTTGAGAAACTACGCAAATTCTCCGCGCCGAAGTTGATGGATTTCATGGATGTTAGCGAAAAGTTAGCCGATCTCAACCGCCAGCGTTTCAAGGAGTGGCAACCGCCGTTTACCACGGAAAATGCCAAGCAGACTCTACTGGCCTTTACGGGCGATGTCTATGAAGGCCTGGATGCAAGCTCCCTGAAGAAGCGCGATATCCAGCATGCCCAAAAACATCTGCGTATATTGTCCGGTCTCTACGGACTGCTCCGACCCCTCGACCTGATTCAGCCCTACCGGCTCGAAATGGGCCGTCCGCTGACGACGCACAGCGCAAGGAACCTGTATGATTTCTGGCGCGATACGATCACCGATTCCCTCAACGCCGAAAAAGGGGATGTGCTGGTTAATCTTGCATCGCAGGAATACATCAAGGTGGTCGACACCAGGAGAATGGAAAAAAAGATCGTTTCGCCTATCTTCAAGGATGAAAAAAACGGAAAGCTGAAGATCATCAGCTTCTATGCTAAGAAGGCACGAGGAACGATGGCGCGCTACCTGATAGAGAGCCGTATTTCTGATCTGGACGGCCTACTGGGTTTTTCGGAGAATGGCTATGCCTACAACCCCGAGCTATCAAAATCGACTGAACCGGTTTTTACACGCCTTGAAATATAATCAACTCGCGCGCTTGTGTATCAGACAACTCCCTGCACGCGGAGGAAGCTCCTGATCCGAACCAAAACGGCCGGAACTGAGCGACAGGATTTCGAAATGCGCCTCAATAATTGAAACCAGTTCGCTTGTGGTGAACTGTGGTGGGCCAACAGCTCGTTTGCCTTCGTCTGCGTAAACGACAACAGCCAAAACCTCCCTTCTTCGAGCAGTGCTGGAACCTTTTCGACAAGCTTCCTCTTACTTACACCCGCTGAATGGCGGTTGGTGAGAGATCGCAAGCGATCTCATCGAATTCGAAACTCATACTTCAAACTATTGATACTTTGCAGTACACTCGCACTAGTCTATAAAAACTCTATGAAAGCGGCGCATAGGCGACTACATGTTCTCTTTTCCGGGCAGGTACAGGGGGTCGGCTTTCGGTTCAAGGTTTGCCACATTGCCGAACGGTTTTTCGTGACCGGTTTCGTGCGTAATCTGGGTAACGGTGATGTGGAACTGATTGCCGAGGGAACAGAATCGGCACTATCCGATTTCATTTATGACATCCGGAACTCGCCATTGAAGCGCTATATCGTGCAGGATCGGGTGACTTGGAAAACCGCTACTGGAGAGTTTGACCGATTTGAGGTTTCGTTTTAATGAAGTATGCAATTCTAGGTGACATACATGCCAACCTTGAGGCACTGCAGGCCGTAATGAATGACGCCGACAAGCAGGGTGTCACGAACTATGCCTGCACGGGCGACGTGGTGGGCTACAATGCCGATCCCAAATCCTGCCTGAAGATGATTCGGAACCTCGGCTGCAAGGTTGTTCAGGGAAACCACGACTACTACACGGGTTGCAACGAGTCGATGGAGCTTTTTACGCCCATGGCGCAGAAAAGCATCTATTGGACCCGCAAGCAGCTTTCGCTTCTGGACCGCAAATACCTGCGGACCCTTCCACTCATCGTCGACGTTGAGAATTTTACCATGGTGCACAGTTCATTAAGTAATCCGAACCGATGGAACTATATTTTAAAGCGAACGGCAGCAGCGGCCCACTTCCTCAATCAATTCAACAGCGTGTGCTTCTTCGGCCACACTCATATGCCATTGGCCTTTGTGAAGGACGATACGGAAATCGAAAAGGGGCTTTACGACACCCTGAAGATCCGGGAGGGGTTCCAGTACCTCATCAACGTTGGCAGCGTCGGCCAACCGCGTGATCGAAACCCGAATGCCGCCTACGCGATCTATGATCTTGATGCGAAAACCGTCACCATGCGCCGCGTGGAATATGACATGCCGACCACCCAAAAGAAAATCCGCGCCGCAGGACTACCATTCCGGAACGCCTTGCGCTTGGAGCGCGGGAGATAGGTTCAGGGGAGCGGACTATGCGATTTTCGCATTGAGCAACGCGGTTGCCATGGCGAGATCGGCGGAAGTGCGGATCTTGATGTTGGCGGGTCCGGCCTCGACCATATGAACTTCGGACGGTTTTCGCACGAATTCCGATTCGTCATCTAAAATTTTTATGTTCTTTGCATTCCCGGCGATGAGCTTTTCCAGCACTTCATACTTGAATGCTTGCGGGGTTTGCGCCGCCCACACGGAGTTGCGCTCCAGTGTTTTGACCGCTTTCATCCCATTTGGCGCCAACTTCACAGCATCGGACAGTCTGTGCGCCGCGATCGCGCATCCATAGCGTTTTCCGGCCTTGATGGTTTCCTCGAGAACATCAATCGCGACAAAGGGCCGTGATGCCTCGTGAATAACAATCACCGATGCCGGTTCCGGCACTTTGGAGAATACGGTTCGCAGAGTGCTGAGTCTGTTAACCCCCCCGATAACAATGCCTTGCACCTTGGTGCATCCATACCGCTTTGTAAGATGTACTGCGGCATCTGTGCGGGCCTTTACCACGGAGACAATGATCCCGTCAATCGATGGAGTGGCCTGCATGGTCTTCAGGGTGAGCGCCAGCATGGGCACATCGCCCAACGTAAGGAAGGCGGTTTCCGTTCCAGGGGACAGCTCCTCCTCCTTACCGCATGCTATCACAATCGCCATTGTATTCATCTTACCCTCCAAACGAGTGGTTCCCCTCTCATCTTTCCAACTGGTAGTAATTTACAAGAATAAAAAGATACCGTCAATATTTGATACCTGTGGGTTTCGGTGTAAATGACGTGCTCCCATGCAATTCTTTTAGTGTAATACACTCCGGTATACCCCATTCATCGCATGGACATCCACATCAGCCATT
>CAXMPN010000028.1:0-17308 GCA_964195195.1 Pontiella sp.
AACTACCGGATGCCATCAAGGTTCTCGAATATATCGCCCCCCCCAGCCATGCGGAGGAGTGGG
The DNA here is from genome assembly GCA_964195195.1 of Pontiella sp. Lineage (GTDB taxonomy): Bacteria > Verrucomicrobiota > Kiritimatiellia > Kiritimatiellales > Pontiellaceae > Pontiella. The sequence continues at coordinate 64 of CAXMPN010000028.1, forward strand.
ATAATGTAGGCCTGCTGATTAATCCGCTAAAGCCGCGCAACGTTAAAACGATCCTGTTGACGATCGATCTGACCGAAGCGGTCGCTGACGAAGCGATTGCCGGGAAAGTGGATCTGATCATTGCCTATCACCCTATTCTTTTTTCGCCGGCGAACCGCCTGAATGCGGCCGATGCCTATGACCGCACGGTCATGAAGCTGATACAGAAAAATATTGCGGCCTATTCTCCGCACACCGCACTCGATGCCGTGATCGGCGGTGTAAACGACTGGCTCGCCGATGGCGTGGGCGATGGGGAGATTTCTGTTCTCCAGCCTGTAGAACATTCCGATGCCGGACAGGGGCGACTGGTTGAGCTCAGAAGGCCCGTAAAGTTGAAAACGATGACTCTACGGATCAAGGAGTATTTAGGCCTGGATATGGTGCGGACCGCATCTGCAGCCAGTAACACCCCGATTAAAACCGTTGCCCTCTGTGCCGGTGCAGGAACCGACGCCTTCAAGGGCATCAAAGCCGACTGCTACCTGACCGGGGAAATGAGCCACCACCATATACTGGCGGCCACGCTGAACGGCTCGCATGTCATTCTCTGCGAGCACACCCATACCGAGCGCGGGTATCTTCCCGTTTTCGCTAGAATGCTAGGAAAAGCATTGGGCACCGGAGTTGACATCTCCATTGCGGAAATGGATTCTGAACCCATTAAATTCAACTGATTGAGGATGGCAGAGAATGGCTAAGAAGAAAAAATCCGCCTACGCCGAAGCGGGCGTGGATATTGATGTAATGATGAATTCGCTGAAGCGAATCGGTAAGAAAGTGAAGGCAACCAACACCGCCGGTGTGGTGAGTGAGATGGGATCCTTCGGCGGGCTGTTCAAGGCACCCGGCAAGGAAAACCTGCTGGTCAGCAGTGTCGACGGCGTCGGTACCAAGCTGAAGGTTGCCAACATGGCCAATAAGCACAACACGGTCGGCCAGGACCTGGTCAACCACTGTGTAAACGATATCCTCGTCCAAGGTGCGCGTCCCCTCTTCTTTCTCGACTATCTAGGTGCAGCGGCGCTGGAGCCTAAAGTATTCGAAGATGTCGTCAGCGGCTTCTGCAAAGCCTGCAAGGAAAACGGTGCGGCCCTGCTGGGCGGCGAAACCGCCGAAATGCCCGGCCTTTATCCCAACGGTGAATACGATCTCGTCGGTACCATCGTTGGCACCGTGGAGCGCAAGAAGCTGATTACGGGCAAGAAGATTAAAAAGGGCGACGTTTTGATCGGGTTGCCCTCCACCGGTCTGCAGACCAATGGCTATTCCCTCGCGCGCAAGGTGATCTTCGAAACCGCCGGTATGAAACTTTCGGACCTCGTGCCGGGCACTAAAGTCACCTTCGAGAAAACACTGCTTGCCATTCACAAGAGCTACCTTAATCCGGTTTGCGCCGTCATGAAGAAGGTGGATATCCACGGTATGGCTCACATTACCGGCGGCGGTCTGTACGATAATGTTCCGCGCGTTCTACCCGACAACGTGGATGCGCAGTTCGACCGTTCCGCATGGAAGACGCCGGCCATCTACGAATTCATCGAAGAACGAGGCCAGGTGGATCACGAGGAAATGTACCGAGTCTTCAACATGGGCATCGGCTATGTGCTTATGGTCGGCAAGAAGGACGTTGATCAAACGCTCAAGATTCTTAAAGCCAGCAAACAGCGCGCATTCGTAATCGGCGAGGTCGTGACTGGAACCGGTAAGTCGGTGCTGCTCAACTAGATCTCCAATCTTTGGAAACATCCATGGCAGGCTTTTCAACCTGTTTTTTGTATTCCACTGTAGACGAAGCTTCCAGCTTCGTTACGCATGAAATGAAACCCATGGCTGACGCAACGAAGCTGGAAACTTCGTCTACAGTACACAAAAAAGCGCCCCGCTCGCGGGTCGCTTTTAGCTCTCAATCCGCAGATTGAATTAGCCAAGGCGTTTTTCGAGCTTTGCGAGCTGCTCCGTCATTTTAGCTGGAAGCTTGTCGCCGAACTTAGCGAGGTATTCCTTGGCATCAGCCAAAGTACCCCTGAAGAGGTCGCCATCAACGTTCATCAGTTCAGTCCAGTCTTCCGCTGGAATGTTCAGTCCTTCGATGTCCAGGTCACCGTCAATCGGCATCAGCCCAATCGGAGTCTCACGCGCATCCACCTTGCCTTCAACGCGGTCGCACATCCATTTCAGCACACGGCTGTTTTCGCCGAAACCAGGCCACAGCCATTTGCCGTCGTCGGTCTTGCGGAACCAGTTGACGTAGAAGCAACGCGGAGCCTTGTCGCCGAGTATTTCACCCATATCGAACCAATGCTGCATGTAATCGCCGGCATGATAGCCGATGAACGGAGTCATGGCGAACGGGTCGAAACGCAGGCTTATGTTGCCGAGGTCGAGTGCTGCGGCCGTCGGTTCGGAAGAAGCGGTTGCACCCATGTATACGCCTTGTTCGAAGTCGAATGCTTCATGAACGAGCGGGATCGTGTTGGTGCGTTTACCGCCGAACACGAAGATATCGATCGGAACGCCGCCAGGATCTTCCCAATCTTCACAGATCACCGGACAAAGTTCGGCACGTGCCGTGAAGCGGCTGTTCGGGTGAGCACCCTTGATGACGTTTCCGTCTGCATCCTTCATGCCTGGCTTCCATGGATTATTCTTCCAGTCGGTTCCACCCGCGCATTCGATGCCCCTATCCTCCCACCACACGTCGTTGTCTGCCGTAACAACCACGTTGGTGAAGATGGCGTCTTTCGCGCAGCTGGCGAGCGCCATTGGGTTGGAGGCTTCGGACGTACCCGGAGCAACGCCAAAGAAACCGGCTTCCGGATTGATGGCGTACAGACGACCATCGGGACCGGGCTTCATCCAGGCAATATCGTCGCCGATGGTTTCAACCTTCCAGCCGGGAACGGTGGACTGCAGCATGGCCAGGTTGGTTTTTCCGCAGGCGGACGGGAACGCCGCCGCGATGTGGAATTTTTTACCTTCCGGATTGGTGAAACGCAGAATGAGCATGTGCTCGGCCATCCAGCCTTCGCGCCCGGCCATCGCGGAAGCGATGCGTAGCGCCAGACACTTCTTGCCGAGCAACGCGTTGCCGCCATAGCCCGAACCGTAGGACCAGATCAGGTTTTCTTCCGGGAAGTGAGCAATGTATTTCCTTTCGATTGGGGCGCAAGGCCAACGGCTGTCTTTCTGGCCGGGTTCGAGCGGAGACCCAATGGAATGCAGACAGGGAATAAAGTCGCCGTCATCACCCAGAATTTCGAGAACCTTCGGGCTCATGCGGGTCATGATGTGCATGTTTACAACCACGTAAGGAGAATCGGAGATTTCAACACCGATCTTGGCAATCGGGGACCCGATCGGGCCCATGGAGAAAGGAATCACGTACATGGTGCGGCCTTTCATGCAACCGGTGTACAGTTCGGTCATGGTTTCCTTCAACTCACCGGGATCAATCCAGTTATTGGTCGGTCCGGCATCTTCTTCCTTGACGGAAGCGATGTAGGTGCGGGCTTCAACACGTGCCACGTCGGAGGGATCGGAGTTGAAGGCATAGCTGTTCGGACGTATCGCTTCGTTCAGCTTAATCGCCATTCCGCTTACAACCATTTCGGCCATCAGACGATTATATTCTTCTGTGGACCCATCGCACCAAACGACCTTTTCGGGCGTGCACATGGCTTCTACTTCAGCCACCCATTCCAGCAACTTCCGGTTGTTCGTGGGAACACTCATGTCGTAACCTCCATTTGTTTTGAGATCCAATATTTATTATGAAATGTCATAAAATTTTAGGGAAATATAGATATATGTCAAATCCTTGCCGAATGGAAAGCAGACTGAAAATCCGCAAGAAAAGAACTTTGCCCCGCTCTCTTTTCCGGTATCGGCTCGCCACCAGTCGACCATGCTATTGATTTCTGACTTGCCTTACCCTGGCGGAAACCCTTTTTCTCTTCTGCGTCATGCGCCACCAAAAAGCCATAGAATGGGAAAAACGACTTAAAACCGTTTTCGATGAAATTGACGCCGAGTTGGAAAACGACTATGGCGGCATGTTCTCGCGACACCCGGCCCGCGCCCCGGAGGGTGGCACATCGAATCCGGAAATGGACGGCCTTTTTAATGTCGGGGCCTCGTTTTCGGCGGGATTTGGGTCGCGCTTTGGTGCCGGTTACGTGGTAGATATCCAGCTCTCGACGCTGGGGCATGTTACCTTGAAATTCAAATCGTCACTGCGCGACCACGTGCAGGCGCTTCTCATCGAAAAACTGCCTGCCGCATTTCCGGGGAAGGACCTTCATGTCGACAAGGAACTCGGACACCTGCGCATCCACGGTAACTTGAGCCTGGACTAATACATATAGTCACTGCCGCCGATAAATTCGCGGAAGAGCGCATTGGAGGGTATGCAGGAGTCATCGACATCCGTGTGCAACGGCTCGAGGAACTGCATGACACGCTGGGCACGCAGATAGGCATCCTGCCGCTTAAAGTCCTTCCGATAGCGATCGATCGCCTCGGGAAAGAAATGAAAAAGCTTGTTCTTGAGTATTGGAAACTCGTACGGCATGGCGCTATTGACCACAAAATCGACATTCCCGATAAACGGGATGATGTATTGCAGCTCGCTTTTGCGGACATAATGCCAGTGGGTTAACGTACTCATGGCGTCGTGGTTCCGGCTCCAGCTATCCCGGATCATGCGGCGCAGCAAACGATGGTCGGCCCATCGCATAAATTCATCCCGCTCGTTCCGCAACTGGCCCAGCGTTTCTATATATAACCGGAATTTCCGGTCATCCGGCACGCTGCGGGTCATATCGGAATAGAGCCCATGCAGAGAGTCCATCAATAAAACCTCATCATCGGCCAGATGCATCTCGTGGACATTCAGGGAGCGCTTGCCCGTGTGGAAGTCGTAATGCGGCGTCTTGATGCTCCTGCCAGCCAATAATTGTTCAAGATGTTCGTTGATCAACCCGATGTCCAACGCTTGCGGCGTCTCGTAGTCGTAATCACCGAATTCGTCCTTCGGATGCATTTCAAGGTCATAAAAATAATGATCGACATTGATGGCCTTGAGTTTTTTCCCATGCGCAGCCAGTTGTTCCTCCAGCTTGATCGTGGTTGTGGTCTTTCCGGAGGAAGACGGCCCTGCCACAATCACCAATCGTACGTCGTCTCCATGGTCTAAGAGGCGCTTTCCGGCGGCGCGGCATTCGTTTCGATAGCGCTCCTCGCAGGCGGCAACAAGATCGGGATAACTTCCCTCTTTCATGATCCGGTTCAGACCGGCAATCGACTCGCAGCCGTGCTCGATGTTCCAGCGCAATACTTCGTAGATCAGCTTGTACGGAATATTATCGGTGGCCTCGACCGCACCGCGTCTGGCTTCGCGTATCTCGGTGCGTTTCTGGCGATAGATAATGAAGGCCCGAGCTGTCTTCAAGTGCCCGTTCTCCATCAGCACGGATTCGATGATATCCTGCAGGTCCTCGACGGTGGGAACTTGCTCGGCATAGCTTTTCGCTGTGCGCTGTTCAACGATCCCTGACAGACCATCGGCCTCCTCAAAACCAAAGCCGCCGGTGGAAGCGGCGGCTTTGAAGATGGCATTGGTAATACGGCTGCGATCGTAGGGTACAATCTGGCCGTCACGCTTGATGATGGTCTTGATGCCGTTACCCATGGCTATTCGCCATCAAGAAAACCCTCGAGCTTGCGGATGCGCGTGGGGTGACGCATTTTCCTGAGCGCCTTGGCCTCGATCTGCCGGATACGTTCACGTGTTACATTGAACTTGCGGCCAACTTCTTCCAGCGTGCGCGGATAGCCGTCGGTCAAACCGAAGCGAAGGGTCAGCACTTCCTGTTCACGTTCCGTCAGGGTTTGCAACACGTCGCCGATCTTTTCCTTGATCAGGCTGAAGGCGGTCATTTCGTCCGGTTTCTCGGCGGATTTGTCCTCGATGAAATCACCGAAGTGCGTATCGTCGCTGTCACCGATCGGACTCTGCAGCGAAATCGGCTGCTGGGCGATCTTCAGGATGGCGCGGACGCGTTCAACCGGCAGCTCCATCTCGTCGGCCAATTCCTCGGGCGTGGCTTCGCGTCCGAACTCCTGCAGGAGCTGCTTCTGGATGCGCATCAGCTTATTGATGGTTTCGATCATGTGTACCGGGATGCGGATCGTACGGGCCTGATCGGCAATCGAACGGGTGATGGCCTGACGGATCCACCAGGTGGCGTAGGTACTGAACTTGTAGCCGCGGCGGTATTCGAATTTTTCCACGGCCTTCATCAGCCCCATGTTACCTTCCTGAATCAGATCGAGGAACGAGAGGCCACGGTTGGTATATTTTTTTGCAATGCTGATTACCAAGCGAAGGTTGGCTTCGATCATTTCCGTCTTGGCCTTTAGTCCCTTCCGCAACCAGATGCGCAGATTGCTGTAATGCTCCTCGAACTCCTTTTGATCCATCTGTAGATAGATCTCAAGGTTCTTGATCTCCTTGCGAATCAATTTCAGGTCCGTCTTGGCGCTTTTTGCCCGACTTCTCTTCAGGCGCTCCACTTCGCTGAGCAGATGCTCAAGGGTGCGATGATGTTTATCGACTTCCGGAACGATGTCCTCAATGGCTTTCTGCTTGAAATGCAGTTCCTTGAAATACTCGGTAAGCCGGTCCTGGGCTTTATCAAATAGCTTCAGAGCCTTCTTCTCTGCGGCATCGCCCTTTTTTGCACTGGAAGCTTCGAGATAGTATTTGAGCTTCAATTCCCTATTGCGCTCAATCCCCTTGAGTACCTTTGGAAGGTCGTTGAAATAGTCTTCGCGACACTCGACGTGTTTGTCCGAAATAATACGGTCGAAGCGCTCCCTGCCCTGCTCCAGCCGGGCGATGACCCCCAAATAGGCATCCGTCGCGCAACCCAGACGGTTGAACATGCGCGTTGTGGCGATCTCGGCTTCTTCGATACGCATGGAGATTTCAACTTCCTGCTCACGTGTCAAAAGCGGAACCTGTCCCATCTGCTTGAGATACATGCGAACCGGATCGTCGAGAACATCACTGCGCGCACTTTGTTTGTCGGCTTGTTCCTTTTCGATACGCGCCTGGTATTCTTCGACATCATCCTGCTTGATAATATCGATCTCCATGCTTTGCAGCAGGCCGACAATCTTGTCGATATCCTCGATCACGACCAGATCTTCGGGGAATGCTTCGTTGATATCCTCGAAGGTTAGAAATCCGTGATCCGATGCAAGGGCCATCAGCTCCTTGATGCGCTCATTGCGCTCCTCGCGATCCATCAGGGAAACTCCTCCGGCCGTCGCCTCGTCCACGGCTGCGACAGCTTCGGCGACAGTGGTTTTTGAGCTCAGTCTGATTGGTGTCTTCTTCTTCGTTGCAACCGCAGCCACCTTTGCCTTCGCCTTGGCAGGTGCCTTTGCCTTCGCTTTTGCAGGAGCCTTAGACGCCTTCTTCTTGGCCGGCTTCTTTGGGGTCGGTTCGATTTTTGTACCGGGGGCGGCGGCTTGTTTAACCGACTTGACCGGTACGGTCTTCTTGGAAGCTTTCGGGGCCGCTTTCTTAGTGGATTTCGCAGCTTTTTTCGTCGTTGCGGATTTGGCGGTATTTGTTTTTTTCTTGGCGGTCCCTGATTTTACGGTCTTGGCTGTTTTTTTCATGGTTCCGGCTTTGGCGGTCTTGGCTGTTTTTTTTGCCGGAGTGCTCTTCTTGGAGGCTTTTGACGGCTTTGGGGCTTTCGTCTTCTTAGCAGATGCCTTCTTCTTTGAAACAGCCATAGAACTCCTTTAAGTTATAAAAGTATACAGTTCACCCATTATAGCGGCGAAAGCCGAGAATTAATATCAACTTGAGGCGCTGGGTCAACGCTTGTTTGTAAAAAAATGGAAGTGAGGCGCTAGGAATTTGTTTTCGCTTGAAGTATTGAGAGCGAACAAACACAATTTTGAGATGAATTTTCTGTTCCGTCCATATCCCATTCATCCATGGATCTCTGAATGGACATTTGAACCTTCCGGTTGCAACACCACCCAGCGGGAAAGGTTCAATCAGCTCTTCTTCAAGTCCCATCCGACGGTTGGACGGATAGCGCCCAATACGGCCCGGCCGGAATGGGCGCTACAGGTACCCGTCCCCCAGAACAGCAACATCCATTTGCTATGCAATGGGTTCTGCGCGTATTTCGAGCACAAAGCCATAAAATGCGGTGCAGAGGTAATCACTCCCGAACCCGGGGTTCTTTGGGGCCGGATTTCAGGCATTCCCATTCCCGTCCTGACCACGGGGGATACGCCCTTGGAAGCCGCAGAACAGCAATGGCTGGAGACTGATACCCTCAATGTACTGCTGCAGATCCGCAACGACATCTTCTGTCTGGTGACCCGCACGCATGCTCGAAGTGAAGCGGAAGCCATGGCCGCCAGTTATTTCTCCCGCGATTTCGAGGCGGCGTTGACGGCTGAATTTGACCGTCGGGCCGGAGCCCTCTCGCTGTTTCAACATTTGGCCCACCATGATGCTTTGGCGGTCATCAGCGTGGAATCTATGATGAAGGCGCTCCGCCCGGCAGAGGGAAGGATCCCACTTCGCTGGAGCCAGACGGCCGCTACGGACGATGATTACCCGGCCTTCAACACCAACGAACTGTTCCCGCTAGCACTGGCATGGAGCCGGGTGGACATTGCCATCGCAGAGGAACTGGTGCTGTGCGCACTCAGGATCCAAACAAACGCAGGCGCTATACCGGTCCGTTTCTCGCCCCACACGACCTATTCGGTGATGGAGGCACCCAAACCCCTGTTCATCAAAACGGCCGAGTTAATTTGGGAGGAACGCAAAGATCCCGCGTATCTGGAAACCATCCTGCCGTTATTGAGGCGGCACATGCAGTGGATACTGCACCACTTTGATCCCAAACGGAGAAACGTGTACTGCTGGAAAAACCGGAATGAACCGATTGCGGCCGAAGCCTATTCATCCGACATGGCAACGGTCGATCTCGCCGTACTCATACTGACGGAAATTGAAGCGTTGAACCGGTTGAGTTCCCACTCCAGCAAGGGCTCATTCCACGCATTGTTCAACGATGAAACAACCGCTATCAAACAAAGTATGACCGATCAATTCTGGAACCATACCGAATCGGCGTTTACCAATGCTTACGTTCGGGATACCTTAACCCCTCTTTCCGGATTTCCGGCATTTTCTCCCCTGCTCTGGCGTGATCTGCCCAACGATCAGAAACACGCCATCCTTGATACTGCGCGCGAATCGGAAAATCTGCCGGGGCAGCTGAATGTCCTGAGCTGGCGGCAGTCGTCCATGAACGACCACTCATATCCCCTGCTGATGCAGTTCCTCGTATTCACGGCTCTAAGGATCGCCGATCCGCACGGCTCATTGCTCCGCGATTTTTCGCGCCTGACCCTTCAAGGTTTTTTGGAGTGGCACACCGTTGCCCTGGAGACGGAACACAGTGTGCACTTGCCGCCAACCGCCGCCGCGTTCATCGTGAATATCCAGTCCATGCACCATAGGCGATATCAAACGGGCGGCAACGCCACAGGACGACTGGCCAAATTCTTGCGGAAGACCAACGCGGACCGCACCGATCTCGGGGTCATTATAGCCACGCTGCTGCTGATCTTCAGCGTCCACTTGATCTTTGACGTACTAATGGCCCCTCCCCCGTTGTCCTTGCTCGAAACACAATTGAACAGCTCCTATGCCGAAAAAGATGGCGACGTGGCTCTGCAAAACTGCAACGCCATTATTGAATACTATCCGGAACGCGCGGCGCGGGCACGGCTCCTCGCGGCAAACATTCTCATTATCCATGATCATTTTGAAGCGGCCGAAGCCATGCTGAAGGAGGTAAGAAGGGAAAAACCCGATGCTCCGGGAGCCATGATTTCGCTGGGGCTGGCCCTTCAACTGCAAGGCCGTTATGAAGAAGCCGAAAAAAACTACTACGAATTCTGCTACCTGTTCGATGAGATCTTCCCCGAAGTCGTCCTCGAAGTGAACCAGTTTAGATACCTCATGCAGGAAGGCTTCAGCGCACCGCCAAAGTGGCAGGAAATATATCGATATCATTTCATGCATGAACTATAGTCTCGCCCGTTATTGCAATCTCACCAGGGAATTATCCGATGAAAAAAATAGTATGGATCGCACTTTCCACCCTAGCCCTGCTTACGGCCGGATGCGGCGATGGAGACGCCCGGGCCAAGGGGGGGGACACCCATCCCGCGTTTATGTTCTGGTGCTTCCGCAAGGAGGTTGTGTCGTCGACATATCATGTGCCGGAGATGGCAACCCCTGCCGCGGCAACGTATCTTCAGAGAATCGTACGGACCGTACCCGGATATGATGGCAGCGCGACCGACCTGGAAAGCCGCATGCTCACCATCCGCTATTACAGCAGCGTGGTTCGAAAAATGAACTTTGAAGAGGCCATTGCTTTGTCCGGGTTTTCAGTCAATGGACGGCCGGCCCATCCGGAAGGCGCAAAAAAAATTCCCGCAGGAGTAAAGTAACATGAAATTGACGACATCCACCGCGTTGCTGATGGACCAGAAAAAAGACGCACTTATCATTTTCTATCAGGGAACGACCGCACTGCTTCCGAGCGGAAACGTTGCATTGAAAAAACTTTGCGATCAGTGGGCTGCATCATCCGCCTTCGCTGGAGAAGCAGGTCAGACCGCGGTTTTTCCGACCGGTAATTCGATTGCAGCCGACCGCCTCATCCTTGCCGGCCTGGGCGATGCCAAACACTTCCACAACGGTCTCCTCGAGCAGGCGGCCGCGGCGGCTACAAGAGCCGGACTGGCCGCCGGTGCAAGCTCATTCGCGATAGCCTCCAGTATCGCCCTTAAACGCATCACCGAAGCGGAGTACCATCTTCTTGCCGGCCGGGGCGCTGTCTGGGGCACCTACTCCTTTTCCAGCTTTAAAACCGGTTCCAAAAAAAAACCAGCGCCTTCCCTGACGATGGCCGGTCCGGTTAAAAGCCGTCGCGCCATCAGCACCGCCGCCGCGCAAGGCCAAGCCTTGCTCAGCACGGCCGACCTCGCCAACCTGCCCGGAAACGAAGCTCCTCCTTCAAAAATAGCAGCATGGGCCAGAAAAATGGCCAAGGCCAATGGACTTACCTGTCAAGTACTTGGCAAGACGGAGCTGACTAAGAAAGGATGCGGAGCGATTCTCTCCGTGGCGCAGGGCAGCGCGCAGGATGCAAAAATGATCATCCTCAAGCATGCCGGAGTGGATACCCAGGCTCAACCCATCGTGCTGGTGGGCAAGACGGTCACGTTCGACAGCGGCGGCATCTCGCTCAAACCCGGCAAGGGGATGGGTTGGATGCGCTATGATAAATGCGGCGGCATGGCCGTACTGACGGCCATGCAGATGATCGCCCGCATGAAAGTGAAAGTTCCCGTGGTCGGCATTCTCGGAGCGGCGGAAAACATGCCGGGCTCCCGGGCGACCCGTCCCGGCGACATTATCAAGGCCTACCATGGCAAAACGATCGAAGTCCTCAATACGGATGCCGAGGGCCGGTTGGTCCTCGCCGATGCCCTGGGTCTGGCCGCCGACATGAAGCCGCGCGCCATTGTCGACCTGGCCACCCTCACCGGCGCCGTGATCATGGCACTCGGTTCCTCGGCCTCCGCCGTGCTCGGCAACAACGACGCCTTGATCAACCATCTCATCCAATCCGGCGAAGAGGCCGGCGAACGGCTCTGGCAACTTCCACTTTACAAGGACTACACCGACGATATGAAATCCGATTTTGCCGACCTCTCCAACCTCTGCAAATCGGGCGGAGCAGGCACAGCGACCGCGGCGGCCTTCCTGCAGGAGTTTGTTCCGGAAGGCATTCCGTGGGCCCATCTGGATATCGCGGGTACGGCCTGGCTTGAGTCGGCGAAGCCCCATCAAGCTCCTGGCGCGACGCTCTTTGGCGCTCGCCTGCTCGCTCAGTGGATCGCCGCTCAAAAATAGACCATGGAATTTGACTGGCAGGCTCTCGGCTCCTTCGGCATCTTTTCGCTGGCTGCCCTGCTCTGCTTCATCGGCTTTGTCTTATCCTGCCTTTCTTTGTCCGGCACATGGGCTGTGTTCTTGGCGACCTTGCTGGTCGCGTTGAACCGGTGGCCCGACTTTCCCGGAATCGGAACGCTCATTGTGTTTTTGCTGATTTGTATCATCACTGAAATTATTGAAGCGTTTGCCGGGGCTTGGGGCGTGCAGAAGCGAGGTGGCTCCAAGGCTGCAGGATGGGCCGCCCTGGGAGGCGGACTGATAGGCATGCTGATTGGTACGGTCGTCATTCCACTTCCGGTAGTCGGAAGTCTGACCGGCATGATGGCCGGGAGCTTCGGTAGCGCATTCCTGGTGGAGCATGCAAAAATGAAGAAAGCCGATCATGCCGCCCATGTGGCGACCGGAGCCGTGCTGGCCCGTCTGGGCGTCATATTCCTGAAGGTCGGCATGACCCTGCTGATGTCTTTGATTCTTGCGATCGGCGTTGCGGTTTCATGAAAAAAATTGCCTATTACATTACCGCCCACGGCTACGGACACGGCGCTCGGTCATGTGATATCATCCAGGCCCTGCGAACCGTTGCACCGAACCAGCCCATCATTGTAAAGACCGACCTCCCTGAGGCGTTCATGCAAAGCCGGCTGCCGAAAGACATTGAACTGCGGCGCGGTGCATTTGATGTCGGGTTGATCCAGAAGGATTCCATTCAGGTAGATCTCGACGCCTCGCTGAAAGCGCTTGAAGCGCTCTATGCCCGTGAATCCGAACTGGTTCCGCAGGAAATAAAATTCATGCGCAGTGAAAACATCGGGGTAGTCGTTTCGGATATACCCGCCATCCCGCTGGCCGCAGCACAGCAATCAGGCCTCCCCCATATTGCAACCGGCAACTTTGGCTGGGACTGGATCTACGAGAAATTCGGCAGGCAAGATCCACGCTGGCTGCCCTATATTGAAAAATTCCGAATGATCTATGCACAAACCGACCTGCTCCTGCGCCAACCGTTTGCCGAACCGATGGAAGCCTTTCCCAACAAGATTGATTTGCCGCTGCTGACTCAAGCCGGCCAAAACAAAAAGGAAAAAATCGCCGAGATCACGAGTGCCGACCCTGGGAAAAGATGGATCCTCCTGTCCTTTACTTCGCTCGAGCTGGAGCCACCCGCGCTCGAACAGTTATCACAACGGTCCGACTGTGAATGGTTCTCGGTCGAACCGCTTAAATGGAAGGATTCTTCGGTTCACTGCATCACACAGGCTGACGTTTGCTTCGCCGATATGGTGGCTTCGGTCGATATCGTCGTGACCAAGCCCGGCTTCGGGATCCTCTCGGAATGTATCGCCAACCAGAAACCGATCATCTATACCGACCGCGCCGATTTTCGGGAATATGGCGTGCTGGTTAACTCCATCGGGAGATACTGCCGTCATGCATTTATCCCCAACTCCGAGCTGTATGCCGGGCAGCTGGAAAGAGCCCTGGTGCAAATTGAAAAGGCTCCGGAACCGCTGGAATGCATTGCGGGTGGCGGTGCAGTGATGGCCGCCCGCGAGATTCTCAGGCTGAATGCCAGCCGGTAAATGGATGATCTGCCAAATAGGCATTGTAGTATCGGTGATCGCCTGACACCTCCTCTCCTACCCATTCGGGCTGTCCGAATGGCTGCCCCTCCGATTCAAGCTCGATTTCTGCCATCACGAGCCCTTCATTGGCTCCCGCAAAGACATCCACCTCCCAAACCATACCTGCGTAGGAGACCAGATGGCGAACCTTCTCCACGAGGTGACCACACAGCGCCAGCAGTGCTTCCGCATCGGCGCTTGGAATTTCATATTCAAACTCCATCCGCGAAAGGCCATTGGATGGTCCTTTCATCGTTAAAAACGCCTTCTCCCCGATCACGCGAATGCGAACCGTCATTCCTTGATCCGACAGTAAATAGCCCTGCCGGCAACTCCGGCCGCTGTCCGCGTCTGCTTTCCACGAACCGTCCTTAACCAAAAACTTGCGCTCTATCTCGATTCCCATTGCCGTGCTCCAACCATAATCTTATCTGCCGGAATCTTAACTTTCAGACCATCACCATCATTGCGCACCGAGCCGGATGTCCTAAGCCGGGCGGCTGGTCGCCACACCCAGGGGAGTAAACCGACCTCCTGTACTACCCCGTTGATGTGGATGAAGGTGCCTTTGTTCATCAGAACACTTTGGTGAGGCGCGAACTGTCCGGAACCATTTCCTGCCGGAGCATATCGAATAACAGTTTTACAATGGGCCCGGGTTTTCCGTCGCCGACCGGCTTTCCGTCAAACATCGTGACCGGGGTGATATTCGGTGTGGTTCCGTATACATGCACTTCGGCCGCCGACCGCACGATACCCAGGCTGATCGGTCGGAATTCTGCGGTCGTGAGAATACGTTCCCGCTTCAGCTGCTGCGCAAATTCAAGTGCGCGTTTAGCTGTTGTTCCGGCGAGCACCCGCTCCGGCGGCGGCATGAACAGTTCCTTGCCGCGCGTCACGATTCCGATGTTTTCCGTGGCCCCTTCTCCAATATTTCGATTTTCATCCAAGGATACGGTAACGTCGACGCCCAGGTCGACCGCCTCCTTTTTCATCAGCACATTGGGCAGGTAGTTGCAGGTCTTCACCGTCGCGAAAATGCCCGGTTTGATCGGAATCTTGCTCACGGCAACGCTCACGCCTTCCGGCAGTTGGTCTATGGTTGCGTCGGACAGTTCGTATGCCACGATATACAACTCCGAATGAAAACAGGCATAGGGGTTGACGCCCATCGTCCCCTGCCCGCGGGAGACCAGCAAGCGGATCAGCGCATTTTCATTTTCCCCCGCCCGTACCGTCTGCACGACTAAATCAGACATTTGGTCGATAGATACCGGGAGGTCGATACCCAATATAGTGCACGAGCGCTCCAGGCGGGAAAGATGGTCCTCCAGGTTATAGATGCTTCCATTGAGGCACTTGAACGACTCAAAGACCCCATCGCCCCGGTGCACCAAATGATCATCCACCGGCACGGCCATGATGGACGGATCCGTTACGATGCAATCCGTTACCGAGGAGTACATGGAATATAGCGTCTTGTCCCTGGTTGGCAACCGCGCCAGCCATTCCTCACGATCAACTATTTGCTTTTTTGAATTCATTTAATATCTCAACCCTTACATTAAACTCAAATGACTATTGCTTATTCGGCCTGTAATTGGAATTAATTCCAACGTGCTAAATATGGCTACCGTGCCAGCTCTTCAACGATGAGGGAATATTGACATGAAGGATTTGATTAAAAAACGTGTATTGGTGACCGGCGGAGCGGGGTTTCTCGGCTCGTTCTTGTGCGAGCGCCTGCTGGCCGAAGGGTGCGATGTCATCTGCATGGACAACTTCTTCACCGGCCGCAAAGCCAATATTGCCCATCTGATGAGCGACCCCTACTTTGAGCTGATGCGACACGACGTTACCTTCCCTTTCTACGTCGAGGTCGATGAAATCTACAATCTGGCCTGCCCGGCATCCCCCGTCCACTACCAGTTCGACCCGGTTCAGACGACGAAAACCAGCGTACATGGAGCGATCAATGTGCTGGGCCTTGCTAAACGCGTAGGAGCCAAGGTGTTCCAGGCCTCCACGTCGGAAGTCTATGGAGATCCGTCGATCCATCCGCAGCCTGAATCCTACTGGGGCAACGTCAATCCGATCGGCATCCGGTCATGCTACGACGAAGGAAAGCGCTGTGCAGAAACGCTCTTCTTCGACTACTGGCGCCAGCATGAACTACGCATCAAAGTGGTTCGCATCTTCAACACGTACGGTCCACGCATGCACCCCCACGATGGCCGCGTGGTGTCCAATTTTATCATGCAAGCCCTCGAGGGGGAGGAGATCACGATCTACGGCGACGGAAAGCAAACGCGCTCCTTCTGCTATGTATCCGATCTCATCGAGGGTTGGATCCGCCTGATGGCCTCTCCCGACGATGTAACGGGACCGATCAACCTCGGTAACCCCGGCGAATTCACCATGCTGGAGCTGGCCGAAAACGTGATCGAGTTGACCGGTTCCAAGTCGAAGCTGGTTTTTGAGCCGCTTCCGGCAGATGACCCCAAGCAACGCAAGCCTGACATTACACTGGCTAAGGAAAAACTCGGATGGGAGCCCACGGTTCCCCTTCGGGAAGGTTTGGCAAAAACCATCGAATATTTCGACGGATTGCTGAAGGGTGCGTAATTACGTGAACCGTGACGATTGAGGCGGACCGGAAAATCACGCCTCACGTTTCAATCGTCATACTGACTACATCCCCATCTTCTTGAAGACCCCTTCCGGAATATGCCGGATGATCAGCATAATCCAGCGCCACATCCAAAGCGTGTAGACGACATTGCGCTTCTTCTCCAACCCCTTGAAGATGGCGTTCGCCACCTGTTCCGGATCGGCGGTAAGCGCCGCCGGTAAATCCAGATGTTCCGTCATTTTGGTACGGCAGAAGCCCGGCTTGACGGTCATCACATGCACACCGGACTTGACCAGGCGATTGCGCAGTCCGGAAAGGTAAGCCGTAAAACCCGCCTTGGCACATCCATAGATATAGTTGCTCTGGCGGCCACGGTCGCCCGCCACCGAGCTGATGCCGGCGATGACCCCGTGCCCCCGTTTTTCAAAATCATCCGCCACGATATTGAGGATCGAGACGGCCCCCGTAAAATTGATGTCGATGGTGCGCCGCACCTCATCGAACTCGGACCGCGCTGCCATTTGATCGCCCATGTAGCCGAAGACGCAAATCACGGCATCGGGATTGGTTGCCAATCCTTCGTAGAAAGGGCGATGGGATGCAAAATCCGTTGCATCGAACTCCACGGTCTCCACCGGGGTCTTGGTTCGCACCCGCAAATCGCCCGCGATCGGTTCAAGTCGATCCGTCCCCAACGCCGCCAGAGTCAGGCTCCACCCTTCCGCCGCATATTTTTTTGCTATCGCCTGCGCCATGTCCGATGTGGCACCCAAAATCAAAACATTCTTCATATGCTCTCCACTAAAACAGCTTAAACCACGAAATACACAAAGTACACGAAAGGTTAGTTTGCGATACGTTCAATTTGGA
>CAXMPN010000029.1:0-17031 GCA_964195195.1 Pontiella sp.
GGTGCTCCGGAACCGGGGTTTGTGCCTTATATCCGTACGGAAAAAGTCAACTTCAGCGATGGCTCCCACCCGGTTGCTACCGACCCCTGGCCCCTGGGCGCCGATGGCTCCATCGGGTATTCGCTCCAGCGCAAGGTTGCCGATGATTATGGTAACGATGTAGATAACTGGGAGGCTGCCGCGCCCACACCGATATCGCCGGATCTCAAACTGATCGAACTAGAGCAGATTGGCGGCAGTACCTACCTGTCGTGGGCGGTGACCGGGGTGTTGCAGTCGGCCACGCAGCTTACGAATTCCTGGACCAATGTGCCCGGGGCCACCAGTCCGTATGAGATGGTGCCAAACCAGCCTCAGCAATTCTTCCGACTTCAGTGATCTGCGACGCCCTGAGGTTCTCTCAGGGGGAGTCATAACGCGGAGCGAAAGCTCGGCTAGAACGATTTGACCCTGATTCAGATGTCGACGGTGACTGGTTCATCGTTGCATCGGTGTAGTTTGATGCCAGATTGCATGTTCCGATGCGAAACTGGAGCTCGGAAGTTTCAGGATCAATGGTGGCCGCAGCGGAGTAAACGACTAGAGCAGCTGGGAACGAACCCGCCGCTTGCAAGTCGATCCCTTCCTGATACAACCATTCCCTCTCGGTGCGCTGTCCCGTAGATTGCAGACGACGGCGCGGAAAATAACCGTATGCTGCCCCTCGTAAACCCAACTCCGGAAGTCCCGGTAGAATCAGTAGCACGAACGTGGCTGCCATCACGCGAATGAACTATCGCTATCGTCCGGATAATACCTAAGGACTAGCTGGTAATAATTCTTTCGTGCGAGGGGGTATTATGTTCAAAATATTAAGTATAGATAGTTGGGGAGTTCTTTTTAAAGACGGGAAACAGGGTCCAGGAAAATTTATGCCACATGCTGACGGAGAAATTGATGATCAAAACGGCCATGGGAAGAGTAATTTGTGTTAATATGTGTCTCTTTTTAGGAAATCAGTCTTTTGCGGAAACCAAGGTGGGCTTGGCCGATATGACGCGGTTGGCGGCT
Source organism: Pontiella sp. (assembly GCA_964195195.1). Classification (GTDB taxonomy): domain Bacteria; phylum Verrucomicrobiota; class Kiritimatiellia; order Kiritimatiellales; family Pontiellaceae; genus Pontiella. The sequence goes on from CAXMPN010000029.1 coordinate 1,051, forward strand.
GCCGAGAGTATGGTGCTGCTGAAAAATGAAAATCAGGTCCTCCCTCTGACACCCAAACGAAAAATTTCCATATTCGGTCGTATCCAGGTGAATTATTTTGCCTGCGGCTATGGGTCGGGGGGGGATGTCAAGACGCCCTATACCGTCAACCTTTTGGACGCCCTGCGCAAACACCCCGGAATTGCCGTCAATGAGACCTTGGGAGCGGTCTATATGGCGTGGTGCAATGAGAACCCGCCGGATAATGGGTCATGGGGCAACTGGCCGCTGAACCACTCGGAAATGCCGTTGGATGCTGATGTCGTGGCGCAGGCAGCCAAGGATTCCGATACCGCCGTTGTGATCATTGGCCGCTCCGCCGGGGAAGACCGTGAAGCCAAGCTGACAGCGGGCAGCTATTATCTAACGAGTGCCGAAAAAGACATGCTCAGCCTTGTTGATAAACACTTCAGGAAGATCGTGGTTTTGCTGAATTCCGGAAACATCATCGATATGTCATGGATGGATGCGTATGACCATATTGATTCCGTGTTGTATGTCTGGCAGGGCGGTATGCAGGGAGGAACGGCAATCGCCGATGTTCTATCGGGGGATGTATCTCCTTCCGGTAAACTGACGGCAACCATAGCGAACCGATACAGTGATTATCCAACGAGCGGGGAAAGCGGCGGTGAAAAGATTTTCGGGGGGGAGGATTTTAGTAACTATGTGGAAGATATATTCGTCGGATACAGATACTTCGAGACCTTCGCGAAAGAGGCGGTACGGTATCCTTTCGGGTACGGGATCAGCTACACGGATTTTGACATCACGGTCAATAATACGAGCGAATCGGATGGAATATGTACCGTCGATATTTCGGTGAAAAACACAGGGAGCACGTATTCCGGAAAAGAGGTGGTGCAGGTCTATTATGGCGCACCGCAAGGAAAACTGGGCAAAGCGGAAAAATCGCTGGTTGCTTATGCAAAAACAAAGACACTGGCACCGGGGGAAAGCGAAAGCATCCAGCTTTCGTTTAAAATTAATGACATGGCGTCCTATGACGATGCGGGCGTAACAGGGCATAAATCCGCCTATGTTCTCGAAGCCGGGGAATATCCGGTTTATGTGGGAAATTCCGTGCGCAGCGCGGTAAAAACGGGTGCGCATATGGAAGACGGGCTGCGCATAACGGAGCAGTTGAAAGAGGTCGCGGCCGTATCGAGAAACAGCAAGTTCAAACGGCTTAAAGCGTCCTTGGATACGAATGGAAACCTCACGTTAGGCCATGAGAGCGTTCCGACCAGAACCGTATCGTTAAAGAACACCATAGCGAAGAATCGCCCAGACAACATTCCGCCGACGCGCGATCTCGGCATTGAGCTGGCCGATGTGCTGGATAATAAAGCAACCATACAGGATTTTGTGGCCCAGCTTTCGATGGAGGAATTGGAAGCGGTGTGCCGCGGTGATCATCTTATGGATAGCGCGTTGGGTGCAGCAGGCAACGCAGGGGTATATGGCGGTGTGATCCAATCATTAAGGGACAAGGGCGTGACTCCGGTCACAGCGGTGGATGGACCGTCCGGCGTGCGTCTGACGGCATCGGCGAGCCTGCTTCCCATCGGTACGGCCCTTGCGTGCACCTGGAATGATGGCGTGGTGGAAAATTTGTACCGTATGGTGGGCAGTGAAATGATCCTAAATCATGCAGATGTACTGCTCGCTCCTGGAATGAATATTCAAAGAGATCCTCTTGGGGGGCGTAACTTCGAGTATTTTTCAGAGGATCCGCTCTTAACCGGACAGATGGGTGCCAACGTGGTCAGGGGACTTCAGTCACAAGGCATCGCTGCCACACCCAAGCACTTTGGACTCAATAATCAGGAAACCAGGAGAAACCATACCGATGCCCGTTGTTCTGAACGAGCCATTCGCGAGATCTATGCAAAAGCATTTGAGATCGTTGTAAAGACGACCAATCCACATAATATCATGGCGTCCTACAACAGAATCAATGGGGTGTATAGCCATTATAATTATGATTTATTTACCAGCATGCTTCGTGATGAATGGGGATATGAAGGCGTAGTAATCACGGATTGGTGGATACAGCCCGATACGAGCCCGGATAATAGTAACATATATGATAATGCATACCGCATAGAGGCGCAGGTCGATGTGTTGATGCCGGGCGTCGGCCCGAAAGATGGGAAGAATGACCAATCGCTGCTCGACTCCTATGATACGCATAAGGGCATTACGCTGGGGGAGATGCAACGAAGCGCCATCAATACGCTGAACTATGTCATGAAATCCTCGGCGTTCAGAAACGCCAACGGACTTGAGCTATATGACTACCAAACCGGCGAAAGCCATTTTACCGTCAAACAGAAAACCGGCGAAGCCCCTCGCCTTGCATCCCTGTCGCTGGATGGGGAGGCACTCGCGACGTTCAACCCCTTAATATTGGATTACAATGTCTTCACTCCCGATACTTCAACCTTGCCCGAGGTGACTGCGCTGGCAGCGGGTGATTGCTTTGTAGATATTGTGCCACCGACCAAGGAGTCGACGGTTGCATCCATCAACGTGTCGAATGCACAGGCGCAAACGCTCTACCGCATTTATTATACGGATGCCGCCGGGCTGGAGCCCAGCGTGGCGAATCCTGTGTTCGCAAAGATTCTCAATCTATATGTGAACAGGAAGCAAATACCGGAGTTCTATCCCGGCGTGTTCGAGTATCATGTAGTGGTTCCGAGTTTAAGAAATGCAATGATTACGGCCGATGTGCCGGAGAGGATCACGTATACGGTGGCAAAGGATATGGATAGTGGCTACGCGGTTTTGCGTGCGGAATCTCCCCATCAGGCGATGGAATATAAAATTTTCCTGAGGCAAAGTAATAAGATGGTTTCACCCCCCGGCAAGACCATCCATATTTCGCCGAGAGGTTCCACCAGAGTTCAGGCGGAAGATTACATCTATAAATCGCCCTCTATAGAGACGCAGAAGTGTGAAGATAAGGGGGGTGGGGAGAGTGTTGGATGGATCGCTCCTGGAGACTATCTCCTGTACGATATTCGGGTTAAGCAGAGCGGGAACTACACCGTCAGTCCGCGCATTGCCGGTAATGCGGGCTCGCTGGCTCAATTAAGTTACAATATCGAATTGGATGGAGATGTGATCGCGTCCTATGTGCATGGGGGTACCGGGAGTTGGCAGAATTGGGAAAGCATAGCGGCCAGAAAAGTCTATTTAGAAGAAGGAGAGCATAAGCTGCGCGTGTTCTTTAATACGGCGGATATCAATTTGAATTATTTGGAGTTTAGTAGATCCAACTAACCCCATTTTCCTCCTTCCGCGCAAGGGAGCAGGAGTGGGTATCCTATCTGAATGGCTAGCTAGATAGATGTCTCCATGTGGTGCAACCTATGTCCGATGGATGGTCTAAAGGGGACCAGATGGATATGAAAAGCCGAGCATTTAAGAGCGATTACGTGCAGTCCACGACCAACCTGTCAACTCTGCTGGCTTGGGAAGCGATGGATGGCAGTACCAATACGGTCACGAACACCAACGGCCGGTGGAGCTACACAGGCATGAAGAGCAGCCTTCAGCTATTCTTCCGGTCGAAGGTGACCACGCCATAACGGTTTAATAACGGATCCGAATGAGTTATCCGCCGCTGTGGTGCCACAAAAAAACCCTGCAACTCATAGAATTGCAGGGCTTTAGGTTTGGTGGGCCGGCTGGGGCTCGAACCCAGGACCCTTTGATTAAAAGTCAAATGCTCTACCGACTGAGCTACCGGCCCCAAAAGGGCACCTTTGCAGGCGGGCATTTCTACCTTCCCGCAAAGGAGGAGTTTTTCTACAGAATCGCCCTATGCAGAGCAAGAGCTAATTATTTGTTTTCTTTTGGTTCACATGATGATGAAGTCTCCCTATGATCTAAGCACGGCTTGACTATGCAATGAAGGGAGACGGGTATGAACGTAGTTGGATTAATTCTAGGGGGCGGTGCCGGGTCGAGATTGCAGCCGTTGACCCAGGAGCGGGCCAAGCCGGCGGTTCCGATTGCCGGAAAATACCGGTTGGTCGATATTCCGATCAGTAACTGTATCAACAGCGGTATACGCAAGATTTTTCTGCTGACCCAGTACAACAGCGTCTCACTTCATCAGCATATCTCCGCCACCTTCCGCTTCGACCAGTTTAGCGGAGGACATGTGCGTGTTCTTGCCGCAGAGCAGACGCCGGATTCGGATGGCTGGTTCCAGGGAACGGCCGACGCGGTCCGCCGTTCCATGCGGTATTTCATGGATGACCAGCCGGATATCGTGGTGATCCTTTCCGGCGATCAGCTCTACCGCATGGATCTGAGCGATATCATCGAGTCCCACATTAAGAACGAAGCCGATCTGACCATCAGTACCAAGCCGGTCAGTCGGTCGGAGGCCGGCGCACTGGGAATTATGCAAACGGACAAGAAAGGCCGTATTAATCGCTTTGCAGAAAAGCCGGGCGACACGCCGCTACTGGACGGCCTGCGAACCCCGCTCTACGAAGAGGAGCGCTATCTGGCCAGTATGGGCATCTATGTATTCAATATGGAGGTATTGGCCGATCTACTATGTCATAACCCCGAATCGGATTTCGGCAAACACATCATTCCCGCAGCGATTGATTCGCAGAGGGTATTCAGTTATGTGTTCGATGATTACTGGGAGGATATCGGGACCATTCGGTCATTCTGGGCGGCCAATCTGGCGCTGGCCGAGCCGTTGCCGAGCTTTTCCTTCTATGAAATGAACGCACCGATCTATACCAACATGCGCTACCTCCCGCCGTCCAAGATTAACCAGTGCGACGTGAGCCGATCATTGCTGTCCGATGGATGCATCATTTCCGGAAAGCGCATCGTGCATTCGGTGATCGGATTGCGTGCGAAGGTCGGGGAGGGAACGGACATCGAGGATTCCATCATCATGGGTGCCGACTACTATGAACACGGTGAGGTGGGCCACGGATCCGGGATTCCAACGGGAATCGGCAAGAACTGTGTCATTCGGCAGGCGATTGTCGATAAAAATGTCCGGATCGGCGATGGGGTGGTTATTTCCCCGGAAGATAAGCCCTCGGATGTGCAGACGGAGTTGTACTGGGTGTGCGACGGCATCATCGTGATTCCGAAGAACACCGTGATTCCACCGGGCACGGTGCTTTGAAGATTCGATTTATCCGTATAAAATCTAAGCTTGCCCAGGGTCGTGGAATGGTATAGGTTCCCCCGCTTTAAGCCGCACGGCAACACACCGCCAACCTCTGCTATTAATTACGAATGCATAGGGTCGGAACGACGGTGTAAGGTGCATGGAACAATGAAAAGACAACGAAAAGGAACATATTACAATGGGTTTATTCAACCTCTTCAAGCCAGCGAAAACCGTGCTGGTAATCGATACCGTATCGCTCAACGATTCCCTGGGAATGAAGGGCAAAGTGCCCCCGCGCAACCAGTTACAACTGCTGCGTCGCCTGGCGCGTTTTTCGCAACGTGAGAAGCTATCCGTAGTGGCCGTGCTTTCCGGGTCGCCGCTCAACAAGGCGCCTGCAGGAAAGAAATTTGAAGGAATTTCCGTCGTATACAGCAAATCGACTGAGAAGCATGTCAAATGCCTCGTACGAACCGCCAACGCCAAGGGCGCGGGCGCCGTGCTGGTTTCGGGCAGTGCTGCTGTCGAAAAGCTCTGCAGCGGTTCGACGAAGAACCTCCGCATAAGCACATTCCGCAAGGCCTTTGATTCAACGAGCGATTCGGACGGTTCCGAACGCAGTTCATCTGGCGGACGCGGCAACCGTGCCCCACGGAAGAACAGGCAGAAGGCTTCGAGCGAACCGAAGCAGCAGGAACGCCCTTCACGGGAAGTGTCTGAATCCGATGCCATCAACGAACTAATCGACCTCGTCGACTAGGTGCCGTCATGACGGCGCCGGGGCGCTACATCTTCTGCGATATCGACGGCACACTGTTGCATGCCAAGGGATCGGGACGTATCGCATTTGCCAATGCGTTCCTTGATGCCTACGGGGTTCCTGTCGATATGTCGCACATTAATTTCGCCGGGGCCACCGACATGCGTATTGTGGAACAGCTCCTGCGCGAAAAAGGGCTTCAGGCGGATCCGGCTAAAACCAGTCGTTTTTTTGATCTGCTTCCGGTTTATCTGGATCGGAGCATGGCACTGGAGCCCCCAACGATCTATCCGGGTGTAGAAGCGTTTCTGGAACGTGTTTCGAAACATTGGGCGCTCGGTCTGTTGACTGGGAATATACGCGCCTGCGCCTTTCTAAAGCTGAAGCATGGTGGCATTGAACGCTACTTTGGTGAAATCGGTGGATTTGGTGACGACGACGGAGATCGCAACCGCATGGGATTCCTCGCATTGGAAAGAGCGGGAAACCCTGTGAATGCATTCCTCCTGGGTGATACCCCATCAGATATCGAGGCCGCGCGTTCTAACGGCATGGTCTCCGTAGCGGTGTGCAACGGCCAGTTTGATCGAACCACGCTGGAGGCTGAGCATCCTGACATGGTGGTGGACTCGTTCGAGGATGCCGAACATTTGTTCCAGGCCCTTGACGTATGAACGCGATCTTTGAAAACCTGACACCCGACCGCATTCTGGAAGCTGTTGAAGCCGGCATGGGATGCGAACTGACCGGCTTGACGTCGCCTTTGCCCAGTTACATCAACCGCGTCTACGAGCTACAGCCGGCCTGCGGGGATCGGATGATCGTCAAGTTCTACCGACCGGGCCGATGGTCGCGTAACGCCTTGCAGGACGAGCACGATTTTGTGCTCGATTGCGCGGCGGACGAGGTTCCCGTTGTTGCTCCGCTGGAACTGACCGGAGGCGGTACGATCGGGGAGTTCGAGGGTATTCTCTATGCCGTCTTTCCCAAGAAGTCCGGGCGGGAGATGGATCTGCATACGGACGAAGGTTGGCGGCGCCTCGGCAGTCTGGTGGGGCGTATTCATCTGGCGGGTGCCCGGCGCAAGGCGGATAACCGCCTTAGGATGCATCCGGAAACCACCACGCTACCGGAGATCCGGATGTTGTTGGACGGACCGTTCATGCATGCGCACACCGCATCCAGATTCAAGGATGTGACGAGCCGTATCGTAGAGATAGCCATTCGGGAGTTTGAGGGCGTAGAGCTGCAGCGCATTCATGGCGACTGCCATCGCGGCAATATTCTGGAGCGTCCGGGCGAAGGACTGATGGTGATTGATTTTGACGACATGGTCACTGGGCCGGCAGTGCAGGACATCTGGTTGCTGCTGCCGGGTCATGCGAATGGCACGCGCCACGAAATAAACCTGATTCTTGAGGGCTACGAACAGTTCGCAGAATTCGACGACCGCCAGCTCCGTTTGGTGGAGATTCTGCGCGCCATGCGGATCATCTATTTCCTGGCGTGGTGCAGCACGCAGGTGGATGACTACAAGTTCCAGTCCAACTTTCCGGATTGGGGAAGCGAAATGTTCTGGCAGCGCGAGATCGCCGATCTGGAACACCAATACCATGCCATCTTGAATGATGAACGACTTAATAGGAGTCCCTTTCCATGAGTAGAAGCAATCACTACAACATCTCTTGTCCGTCCTGTGGGGTCCAACAGGAGGTGGACCTATATGAGGCGGTCAACGTTTCAACCGATCCTCATCTGAAGGAGGCGATGATGCAGAACTGGCTCAATCGCGTCGAGTGTCCCGACTGCGGCATAACCTTCCGGGTAGACATGCCGTTGCTCTATAGCGACCCCGGGCACAGCATCCTGATCCATTGGATGCCCGAGTCCGCCGAAGTGCCGCGCGAGCAAATCCTCGAGGAATTCGACCAAACCCTGGATCAGATCAATGACATCATGCCCGACGATGTAGCCGCGCCCAGCGTCCGCCTGGTGCTGTCGCGCGTGGAACTGGTCGAGCTGATCTATCTGATCGAGGGTGGGTTTAATCACCGGGTGGTGGAATACGTGAAGTACAGTATCTACACACGCAACCTTGAAATGGCGGATCCGCAACAATACAGGCTACTGCTCAACGTGGAGGATTCCAGCGAAGACGAGCTATGCTTCGTCTTGCAGGACGTCGATAGCCGTGAGCTGGGAAAGATTCTTCGCTATGGTCGGGCGGCCTACACATCCATGTGCGAACTGCATGATGAAAACCCTGAAGAGTTCCTGGAAATGTTTCCCGGCCCATGCATCAGTGCCCGCAACCTGCTGCTCGATGAAAAGGTCGAGGCTGACGCCGGTCAGAACTTGTAGAGCAGGCTGGTAAGCAGGGCCTTGTCGTAGTAGCCGCGGTCGTCGTAGAAGACTTCCGTATCGCGGTCGAGGCGGTACTCCAGCCGCAGGAAAAGGTCTCTGATCAACTTGTTTTCCAGCCCGGCCATGAAAACGAAATGGTAGTTTGTCAGGTTTCCCAGGTGGGTGTATTTCTGGATCAATGTCAGCGGATTGGTCACCTGCCAGCGCAACGACTGGTCGAAAATGAATTTGGGTTCCTCAATGCTGATAGTTTCGTCGGCCAGCGTGGTTCCGTTCTGCTTCGTCCGATCGTAGGCATGATAGCCACCGCCCGCCGAAGTGGAAAACTCGAAGGCATCGGCATCGAACCAATGAATCCCGATTTCCGCCGTTTGAAGGTATTCATTTTCAATTTGGCGGCGATAGTCCCGCTGGTACATCGTCTTCGCGGTGGCAAAGTAGCTTTTGCTAAAGTAATGGGAATACTGTTGCGTGAGGTTCAGGTAATCATCCTGCGTCTGAATTTCGTCCCGCGTGTACCGATAGGTCCAGTCCCATCGTAATTTGTTCTTCTCACCCTGCCAGTCCACATTGCCGTAGATGCGATAGGTTTCATATTCATCCGTGCCGGTTATTCCGCTCAAGTCGGACTGGGTCGACTCCCGCATGGCGATCGACAGTCCAGCCTGTCCGGTCCATTTACTCTGCTTTGCCGTTTCAGCCGCCGCGGGCAGAGGGCCCACAAAGAGAGCCGGATCCGGGGTGGCGGGGGATGACGGCGTAACGGTAACAGCGTCTGCCGGAATGATCTCCTTGCCCAATTCGCCGGTCTCGAAACGAATTTCGCGGATGTCCTTGGTCTGGAGGCTTACCGAGCCGAATGCGGTGGACTTGAAATATACGCTATCTACGTTCTGTTGCAGAATCGTACCCGTCAGGATGTCTCCGTTGTTGAGTAGGATCGTATCTTGCGCAAACGCAAATCCAGCAAGCGCTAAGAAAATCAATACGATGGAACCGGATGTTCTATGGGTCATTGGAATAACGGTCTCTTAAGTAGTTGCTGAGAAGGTGATCGCTTGGAATGTATCGGGTCAACCTTCCCCAGGGAAGAAAACGCGCCTGAATTCGTAAGCGAATTGTATATCCTCTACTTGCAGGTAGTTACTTGGCCGGTGGTGCGTGGATGCAGCCTTTGTGCAGGGCATGGGCCGCTTCCATCCAAACCTCTGCGAAAGTGGGGTGGGCATGTACGGTGTTGCCCAGCTCTTCGGCGGTCAGTTCCTCGCGCACGGCGATAACCATTTCGCTGATGAGGTCGGTAGCGTGAGGCCCCGCGCATTGTGCCCCGATAATGCGGTCGGAGGTCTTCTCTGCTATGATTTTGACGAACCCTTCGGTTTCGTTCGAAGCCAGAGCTTTTCCCATACCGCGGAAATAGTGTTTGCCGATGTTATAATCAATGCCCAGCTTCTTGGCCTCGAGTTCGGTAAGCCCAACCAGTCCAACCTCTGGAGCAGTAAAGATCACGCCGGGAATGACGACTTCCTCGATCTTTTCCTCGTGTTTAAGCGCGTGCTCCACGGCATATATCGCTTGCGAGGTGGCTGCGTGGGCGAGCTGCATGCGACCGGACACGTCGCCAATGCAGTAGATGTTGGGCACGTTGGTACGGCTTAATTCGTCCACTTCTATGTAGCCGTGCTCATTCTTGTTCACGCCAGCGGCTTCGATGTTGAGTCCGTCGGTAACCGGACTGCGACCGATGGCCACCAGCAGCATGTCGGCCTCAAGCTTCTTGGCACCGGCCGTGGCGGTTACGCCCTGGTCGGTAGCGGCGATATTTTCCATGGCAGCGCCGGTAAGGAGCGACATGCCCAGCTCATCCTTCATGTGCTTTTTGACGACCTGTCTCACATCCTTGTCGAGCAGCATCAGCACGTCGGCCAGCAACTCGACCACCGTGACTTTAACACCGAGCCCAGCGGCCATGCAGGCCAGCTCAGATCCGATATATCCGCCGCCCAAAACCAGCAGGGTTTCGGGTAGTTTTTCCAGTTCGAGGAACGCGCGGCTTTCGACGATGCGTTCGTGCCTGGGGATGAAACCCGGAACGGTGGAGGTGGAGCCGGTCGCGATAATGATGCTTTTCCCGCTAATCTCCTGGGTGGAGCCATCGGGGGATTGAACGGCGACGGTATGGGCATCGCGGAACGATCCGGCCCCTTCGAATACGGTCACGCCATGGGCTTTGAGTAACGAGCCCACTCCACCTTTTAGCGTTTCAACCACCGTGTCCTTGCGCTTTTTCATGGCGGGGTAGTCAATCTTGGGTTTGCCGACCTTGATGCCGAATGTGTCGGCATGCAGGATTTTCTGATAGACCTCCGCGCCGGCGATGAGGGTTTTGGTGGGGATACATCCGCAATTCAGGCAGGTTCCGCCGAGCCATTCTCGTTCGATGATGGCCGTCTTTGCCCCCAACTGGGCCGCCTTGATGGCCGCGGGGTAGCCGCCCGGACCTGCACCGATAACGATTACGTCAAATGAACTGTTCCCGGAGGTCTCTACTCCCGTTTCTGAAATTATTTTGCTTCGCTTCGCCATGGTTTTCTCTCCTTAAATAGTGATCGGAGTATTGGTATTTTCTCTGTCCCGAGTCAACTGAAAGGCGATTCCAATGCTTCTTAACCCTTTATTCCGCTTATTTCCTGCTCATGGCATCTGTAATGCTATTTATATTCTGTGGTTATGTGCGCATCGAGCCATGGCACATGGAGAAAACGAAATGAAGATGAAAAAAAAACATGGATTTACACTGGTTGAGATCATGGTAGTGATCGGTATTGTGGGCCTCCTGGCAAGCATGGCGACCTATGGCTTGCGCACAGCGTATAAGAAGGCGTTGATCAGGCAGTCCGAAGGCGAGCTGCAAATGATCGCAACCGCCGCATTGCAAATGGCGTGGGATACCAGCTGGTGGCCGAACAAGGCGCTGCGAACCCAGCCGGGCAGTACAGAAATCTGGGATATTTCATTTGCATCGGCCGGATTGGGAGCCAACGACGGTTCCTATGTTGACTGGAAAGGGCCCTATTTTAAAGGAAACACGACGGATCCGTGGGGAAATCCCTACTTCTTCGATCCGGACTACGTCATCAATGGGGTCAATCAAGTGGTCGTTGGCTCATTCGGTCCGAATGGCGTAGGACGCAATGTCTACGATAGTGACGATATCTATGTGCTGCTGGATGATTAGCAGGGAATGAGACCTCATTCCGTTGGATGCACACGAATCTACCCGTCGCGCCTGTTCTGGTGACCCGGAAGCAGCTTGCGATTGTTGATGTTCCCTCGTCCCTATCTCATGCGAGTTCGGAGCTACTCAAGCCATGTTGTAGCCGCGCATGGTGCAGGCAGGTTTCATGCACCTGCGCCAGCATGGTGTTGAAGGGCGGGTTCCATGAATCGGCCTCCTTGATCGCGAGCAGTGAGGCCACCGCCCGGTGGCAATGAGGCGAAGACGTATGGCAACGATCGCGGTTGCAGTTTCTCTAAAACGCTCTAGACGGTCGGACAGATGCCGATCCGGATTTATTTAATCTTTATGCCAGCCCCCCGGAAATACAATTGGCTTGAGACAATGATAGAAAGAAGCCCCGATCCCAAGGGGAGGAGAGGATCGGGGCTGTGTTGTGTTTGGTAAGATGAATCTTATTTCTGCCAGGCAGAGATCAGGGGCAGGGACTTGGTTGGGGTGACGCTGACACCCCCCGGCGGGGTGGGAATACTTTGGGTGAACATGATGATATCGGAATTCCCGCCTTTTTGAACATCACCGCCGACAATGATCTGGCCCTTAAGGACCCCATTGGCGGTCTGCTTGTAGTTCCCCTTCTTCGAGTAAACCAATCCTTCGATCGTGCCGCTCGAAGTGTTTTCAAGATCGCCGCTTTCGGTGGCCATCGCAAAAACAGACGTGTTCGGGATGATTTCCGCAGCGCCGGTAATGTGGATATTTCCAGTGGCGATGATGGATCCACTGATCACGGCATGGCTGGAGATCTCAACATCCCCAATGACATACATGATACCGCCGTTGGGGGAATAGGAGGACGATGTGGAGAAGTCGCCGACATACACTTCGCCATGATCCTTAGCCCAATTGAAGTAGGGTGTTAAATCAATATCGGGGATGGTAACAGGAGGTACGGAGGCCGTGGTTGATTCGCCCGTGATGTTCGCCGTTTGGTGTAGATCCAGCGACGGTGCCGTGACCGAACCCTCCACTGTGTTGTTGCCCACCTTGATGGAGGCGGTGGACGATACATTGATTTCGGTCTGTGCCGATCCGTTGATTTCGATGGCCGAGTTGGAATGCATTTTTTGCGAGCCGGCGACATAACCGCTTCCCTTGAAATCGAACTGTCCGCCGGAAAGGATGGCATAGTTGAAGCCTTCCATGGTGGAGTAATCCGTGGCATCGCTGCCGCCGCTTCCGGCAAAGATATCTTCCACCACCACCTCGGCTTCGCGAACCGCATTGCCGCACTGGCCCGAAGAGTGGATGATCACATAGCGGTTGCTGACCGATGTGAGCGTAAGCGTGAAGCTTCCATCCCCATAGCTGCTCAGGATGCCTGAGGAGTATGTGCTCGATGCAGAGCTCAATGCATTGGATCCCGAGGCATTCAGGCTGAAAGCCGATGGATTGTGGCGCGCCTCGAAATCGGCCGAGAGAATGGAATAGGCAAAGTCGATACCGGCTTCCGCATAGGCCGTAGCCTTGACCTGGTCGGTCAGGTTGTTCGCTGTAAACATGCGCTGCCTCCCGATGGTGATGAGCATGCCGAGCGACACGGAGAGCGCGGTCATGATAAACAGGGTGGTAAGCAGGGAGTACCCGCTTTTTTTTGCTCTACGATATGTGTTCATGGTCACTTGCTCCTTTCCTACATCCCGCTGTTGCGGGGCGTTAGATCCGCCTTGAGTGACGAGGTGATACGTCTACTCGTACCCTCCTCAAGGATGATGTCCTTGTAGATTTCCAGATCGATGATCAGGGCGGAACGTAAGGGCTGTCCATCCACGCTGATTTCAAAAATTCCGTAGTCGGGTCCCTTGGTGAAAATGCCGCCGATATCCACCAGCTGGCGTTCTCCGACCCAATCGATGGTTACATCCTTTAGTTGGGGGGTTTCCTGACCTCCGGATGAGGGTTCCAAGGCATACTGGAACTGGATGTATCTGCTGTACGACGCGCTGATCGATCGCGATGATGACGGTGACGATGCGTCGGTATAGCCGGAAATGCTGTCGAACGAAGAAGCATCCGAAAGATCGGACTGATTCCCGGTACGTACCTTGTAGCCCATTGTTGTTCCGGTGGGAACTACCGCATTCCAGGAGAGATAGCCGTATTGCGGCGCAGCAATATGCGTGTCGAAAATCTGGGAGGTGTATGTCCCTTCTCCGGGATAGCTGACATAGATGGATTCGATGCCAAAGAAGGCATTCGTACGGTAGTAGGGAATGCCCTGTCCATTCCAGTTTTGGTCGTTAGCGATAAGGTGTCCAGCGTTCACGGCCACTTCGGTGGCCCAAAAGCCACTGTTCGTGGGATTGCTGCTCACCACGTTGTCGTACCATTGTTTGGGCGCATCGTATAGTGGATCGTTGTAAATGGTGTAGCTGATGACATAGTTCTTTTCACGATCGATCGGCATCTCGATCCAGTCTGAGGTGGCGGTTCCGCCATTGATGGTCACCGTCTGGCTTCCGGAGAAGGTAATCGCCTTGACGGGTACGGAGGAGTTGTAGTCCAGATCGACCGCATTCGTGTAGGCGCTTTCGCCAATGTATGCATTGGCAATGGTCAGGCTGCCGGTGGAAGAGGAGGCGAAGGTAACCTTGCACTCTTCCCCGTTATGGCTCACCCACCCACCGTCTTCGGCGATATTGGAACCCTTGATCAACGTGCGAACCGCCCAATTCAGCATGCTGCCCGGGCTGACATTGCTACCCGCGGGGTCGGCGGTCTGTGCCGAGGTTTCCCACGAGGTATCCATGCCGTCGAGTTCAACGATGTAGTCGCTGGGGACAAGGCTTTGGTCGAAGGTAATCCGGGTGTCCTCGGCAAGATATCCCAATCCACCGAAATTGGTTTCTTCCCATTGGTCGTTGGAAAGCGTGAGTGTAAAACTGCCGCCCACCCCTGTGGCCGGAAAGAGGAGCTGATGGTTGCCCTTCCAGGATCCGACGGGCATATACTGGTCGGCTGCCGTTGCCCCTGATTGCGATGTCGCCGGCAAGTGGGACTCGGCTTCCCGCGCTCCGTAGGACGGAGATACAAAAAGCTGGTCGATACCGATTTTGTAGCCGGAGCTGCTACTGTTCTTTCCAATTACGGTGAAAGTGAAATCATGCGATCCGGAATCAAGGAGAATGTAGCCCAGACTGGATTGGTCGCGGGAGATGGCGGAGGCATAGGCATCGAACCGACCTTCCTTGGGTGATATTTCCCAATCCAGCAGGTTTTCGAATATGATATAGGACGAGGCGTTTGCCCCGTTGAATGTGCTGGCTCCGTCCCCGTCATTCACCACGGCTTCAAGCTGAGCCTGGTGCTGGGCATCGGATAAGGAGTTGTCGCGAGGGGAAAAGGTGGTTACGACCAGCTTGTTGGGGGTCGACGGCCGGATGTGGTAGATGACGGTTTTGCTCCAGGTGAGCTTGCCGTCGGCGTTCTTTTCCAACAGGCCGTCGCCATCGGTATCGGTGGCGAGCGGAAAGCTGATCGCTTCGTAGGGGCCCGATCCAGCGGGATGGTAGAACATGTTGTCTAGCGAGGAGAGGCGCAGGTCCTTTTTCAGGCGTTCCATGGCGAGCTGGACATCAATGTCCAGCTCGTTTTGAACGTCGCCCTCATTCACATTCTTCAGCGAGAAGATGTACCCGGTGAGGGCCAGCGCCATGGCAATAACCAGTAAGGTGACAGCCACAAGGATTTCAACAAGCGTAAAGCCTTCTGTGTTCGGTTTCTGCATCGTCTCAGCCTCCGCCCGGTGATGATTCCTCGGAGAGGTATTCAGCAAAGTAGGTCGACAGATATTCCTGTCGTCCGTTGAAGCTGAGTGTTTTGCGATCGCGAATTTCAACAATCACGTTTAACTCGAGCAGGTTGGGACTCACATTACTCACCTGAGTGGATCGACGGAAATGGCCAAATGTGCTGGGCGAGCCGCTCTCATCGACGTCGACCTTGTCTTCAAGAAAGTCGTCGACCTGTCCAAATTCGAATGTTCGCACCAGTTCCATGCGGTTTTTGGCGATGTTGATAGCCGTATAGTGTGCACGGGCCATGTCCGACATCTCGTGGTGGGACAGCAGCAGCTTCGTGGCTCCCGCCATAAAGACGGCTAGTAAGGTGAGAGCCACCAGGGCCTCGACAAGGGCAATACCGGCGCGACTCTTGCTTATATTCCGGTTGGTTCCGGTGAGTCCGCATGTTGTTATATGTTTGTTCTTCATCAGATTCCAAGCCCGTCCACAGTAAATCACTATTCATGATAGCAATGCGTGTGCCATGGTGTCTCGATTTCTGTCTGAAGAGAGCTTCGAACGCGAAATTAGCGTTTTTTTATGATAAATATGGGCAAAATTGTTCAGGAGCACG
>CAXMPN010000030.1:0-16604 GCA_964195195.1 Pontiella sp.
CATACCAATCAAGTTGCATCTGCTGTTTATTTTCATAGAATACCCCTCGTTACCCAGACGACATACGATTGTGCACATTAAACATACCGGATTCTAGCAAGACGAAACGAGCTCGGTACCTCTCAGAATAGAGATTTTCGCATGCCCGTTACATTAAAAACAGCCGAATTGGGCTGTGCCCCATAAACTATGACGTTTAAAACGTGAGATCTCCCCGTAACCTACCTACGAACATGGGAGATGAACATGAAGAAAAAACGTTATGCCGAGAAGCAGCTTTATCATTATCAGTTCATGGGTCCGCGCGAACGCTCTCAATACTACCCTCCCCGACTCTGATGGGGCGAGTATACCATCGCCCTGCCCATAATTCTTGACGAATCGGCAGAACGCTATAGTTTTGGGCGGCACGAAGATGAACGTGCTTCAGTCCATTCTAATACTGATCCTGACAGCAAGCGCCGCACGGTCAGAACTGACGGTCTTTGCAGCGGCGAGCACCACCGATGTGATGAGACGGCTTGCCGCAGGATTCGAAGAAGGCGGCGGCGAAAAAATCCGTTTTAACTTTGCCGCATCCGGGGCACTGGCGCGGCAGATCGATGCGGGAGCCCCTGCAGATATTTTTGTGTCCGCCAATCCGAACTGGATGGACTATCTGGAAGAAAAAAACCTGCTCATCTCCGGGACGCGCAGGAATATTGCAGGCAACTCGTTGGCACTGGTCGCCCCCCTGGGCAGCGTCATGTCCTTTGAAGGATTTCCATCCAATCTGACGGGTAAGCTGGCCGTCGGCGATTTCCAAAGCGTCCCTGCCGGAACCTATGCGCAGTCCGCGCTCAAATCACTGGGGTGGCTCGATGCTGTTCAGGAACAACTTGTGAAAGGTTCTAACGTGCGCATGGTCCTGATGTATGTGGAACGGGGCGAGGTCGATGCAGGCATCGTCTACCTTACGGATGCGAAACAATCCGGCAAGGTAAGAATCCTCGGCACGTTCTCCCCTGATTGCCATCCCCCTATCGTCTATCCGGCCGCGGCCTGTTCAACCAATAAACCGGCCACCCGATTTCTGCGCTTCCTGGATTCAGCGGAAGCCAGGCGCATCTTCAAATCACACGGTTTTTACAAGCCGACCGATTAACCATGTTTGATCTGAATCCAAATGAATGGAGCGCGGTCTGGCTGTCCCTGAAGGTCGCCCTCGGGGTTGCGCTGGTTACTGCCGTTCCGGCTGTGCTGCTCGGATGGCTACTGGCGCGACGGGAATTTCGCGGCAAAGTGGCATTGGAAACCCTCATTCATGCACCGCTGGTCATACCGCCGGTGGTCACGGGCTACCTTCTGCTGGTTCTTTTTGGCCGTAATGGATGGATTGGGGGGCCGCTGAACGACTGGTTCGGCATCCGACTGGTATTCACCTGGCAAGGAGCCGTTCTTGCTTCGGCAATCGTCGCCCTCCCCCTGGCGGTGCGTTCGGTCCGCCTCGCCATCTCGCTGGTCGACCGCAAGTTGGAAGAAGCGGCACAAACACTCGGCTACCATCCCTTGCGGGTTTTTTTCAAAATCACATTACCGCTCGCATGGCCGGGCATTCTGGGAGGAATCCTGCTCGCGTTTTCACGCAGCTTAGGGGAATTCGGTGCCACCATCACCTTTGCCGGCAACATGGAAGGATCCACACAAACCCTGCCGCTGGCTATCTATTCCTCTCTCCAGGTCCCCGGCGGGGAATCCATCGCAATGCGGATGGTGGTCTGTTCGCTGTTCTTGTGCTTTGCAAGCCTGCTGCTTTCGGAGTGGCTGACACGCAGAGCAAAAAACAAATTGGAAGTCCTAGATAGATAGTGCGCCGATGAATCTCGATGTAGACATAGTTCTAAAACAAGGCCGATTCCTGCTCAACACGCAGTTTCGCTGCCTGGAGTCGGCCATAGGCATCTTCGGCCCGTCCGGCTGCGGAAAGAGCACGCTATTCCGCGCACTGGCCGGATTGGTGCGCCCGCATGGAGGGCGTATTACGCTCGATGAGCAAACCCTGTTCGATGCCGACCGCCATATTTTTGTGAAGCCTCATGAGCGGAATATCGGTCTCCTCTTTCAGGATGCCCGTCTCTTCCCCCACTGGTCGGTGGAGCAAAATCTCCGCGCCGGTGAATGCCTGAAGCAACGGATCGCCAACCGTCCCTTCGTCTTCGACGACATCGTTGACCTGCTTAATATCGGCCATTTAATCGATCGCTCCGTCGAGCAGCTTTCCGGCGGAGAGCGGCAGCGCATCGCCATGGGGCGCACGTTGCTGGCGAATCCCCGTCTACTTCTAATGGACGAGCCGGTGGCCGGTCTCGACATCTCCCTTAAAATGCAGATTCTTCCCTTCCTCGCGCGAATCCACCGCACCCTCAAGATTCCGACGGTTCTGATCAGCCACGATCTGGGTGAAATTCTCCAGCTGACCAACCATATCCTGCTCATGCGCGAAGGTTCGGTCGTGGGCAACGATACGCTGGACAAGCTCGCCCGTGCACCGAATACACTTCAGGCGCTTAAGGGAGCCGATCTCACCAACCTGCTGAACGTGCGGGTCAGGCAGCACGATGCCGCTCGAGGCATTACCACGCTGGACCTACCGGCCAGCCCGGACCATGCCATTGAAATGAGGCTGGCTCCCGAACTACCGCTCGGGAAAATGGCCAGCATCGGTATTGCCGCAAACCAAATTGCCCTCGCCACGAAGGAAATCGACGCCATCTCAATGCGCAATCAGTTGCCGGGCGTGGTAAGGCACATCGTCCACGCCTCCGACCGTTCAATCTGCCATCTCGAAACCCCTGCGGGCACCCTGTTTGCTGAAATCACACCCGGCACCGAGCAAGAGCTTAAGCTGGCCGAAGGTTCCACCGCCTGGGTACTTTTCAAAAGCATGGCCATCCAGCAGCTCTAGGATTTAACAGCCCTTCCACCCGATCTAAACAAACCTCATGCGAATTACATATTTGTAATTGATTATAATTTTACTCCCATATTTGTTTTTATTCTGTATTTTCTGACATTCGCTATTTTTTGCTTTTCATTCTATATTAACATCTTAGGTCAATCTCATTCGCCAAATGCAGGGATGGCACACCCTGTGCATTAGAGACTAGATTAGTTTTGATCCATTTTATCGAGGTGCACGAATGAATTTGAAGAAACACGAGGTGGTCGTAGTTGGTAACGGCATGGTGAGCGTCCGGTTTTGCGAAAAACTGCTGGAATACGACAAAAACAACCGGTTCCACATCAAGGTACTCGGCGAAGAGCCCCGCCCGGCGTACGACCGCGTCCAGCTGACCTCATTCTATGAAAAAGAGTCCGCCGATGAACTCCAGATGGTGGAGCCGAACTGGTATGCGGACAACGGCATTGAGCTGCACACCGGCGACCGTGTGGTGGAAATCGACCGCAAGCACAAGACCGCCACCACCCAAAGCGGGGCCGAGTATGCCTATGACCATCTGATTCTGGCCACCGGATCCAGCCCGTTCGTCCCGCCCATCAAGGGCACCGATCTCGATGGCGTATTTGTCTACCGCACCATCGAGGATCTGGAAGCCATCCGCGAATACGCAAAAACCGCCAAGACCGCAGCGGTGATCGGAGGAGGACTGCTCGGTCTGGAAGCTGCCAAGGCCGTCTACGACATGGGGATGGCGACCACGGTTATCGAACGCGCCCCCCGACTGCTGGCCCGGCAGGTCGATACCGGCGGTGGCGTTATTCTGAAGCATCTCATCGAAGACCTCGGCGTGGACGTGCTTGTCGATAAAATCACGACCCACTTCACCGGAGAAGATCAGGTGAACGGCATCGCCTTTGCGGAAGACGAACATCTGCTGACCGACATGATCATTATTTCCGCAGGCATTCGACCCAACGACGAACTGGGCAAGCAATGCGGCATGGTGGTTGGTCCCCGCGGAGGTATTGAAGTCGATAACCGGATGCGCACCTCCGACCATCACATCTATGCCATCGGAGAAGTCGCCCTGTTCGATGGAATGATCTACGGCCTCGTGGCTCCCGGCTATGACATGGCCGATGTCGCCGCCGCAAACCTGTGCCACGAAAAGAAAACGTTCGAAGGCGCGGACATGTCGACCAAGCTTAAGCTGATGGGCGTGGATGTGGCCAGCGTCGGCGAACCGCTCATGCCGGAAGAACAGAGCAAAGCCGTGGTTGTTTATGACAGCCACCGCGGTATTTATAAGAAGCTGGTACTTTCACTCGACGGCAAAAAACTAGAAGGCGCCGTGCTCGTGGGCGATGCATCGGAATACGGCCTGCTGAGCCAGATCTGCAAAAAGGGCATGGAGCTTCCCGAGCAGCCGGAAACCCTGCTCGTCAAATCCGGCGACCACCACGATGTCTCCATCGAGTACGACGACAACGAAGTGATTTGCTCCTGTAAAAATGTCACGGCGGGAGGCATCAAGAGCGGCATCGAGGAGCAGGGACTGACCTCCTTCGATGCTCTGAAAAAGGCAACCCATGTCGGAACCGGGTGCGGGGGTTGCGCTATGGTGGCCAAGGACATCTTCGAAGGCGAAATGAAGAAGAAGGGCGTCGAGATCGATAATAGCCTCTGCGAGCATTTCGCCTATACCCGTCAGGAGCTCTTCAACATTGTCAAGGTAACTGGCGCTAAGTCGTTCGACGAAGTCCTGAACAGCCACGGGAAGGGAACCGGGTGCGAACTATGCAAGCCCGCCGTCGCCTCCATTCTGGCCTCGGTCAACAACGACTACGTTGTCAACCACGCGCAGATCCAGGATACCAACGACCGGTACCTGGCCAACATCCAGCGCAATGGAACCTACTCGGTGGTACCTCGCGCACCGGGCGGAGAACTGACACCCGATCAGATCATCGCCATCGGCGGAGTGGCCAAGAAATTCAATCTCTACACGAAGATCACCGGAGGACAACGCATCGACTTGTTTGGCGCGCACGTTTCACAGCTTCCGGCCATCTGGAAGGATCTGGTTGACGCCGGGCTCGAAACCGGCCAAGCCTACGCCAAGTCGCTGCGTACCGTGAAGAGCTGCGTCGGAAGCTCGTGGTGCCGTTTCGGTCTGCAGGATTCGGTCGACATGGCCGTGCTGATTGAAAACCGCTACAAGGGACTGCGCTCGCCGCATAAGATCAAGATGGCGGTGTCCGGGTGCGTCCGCGAATGCGCCGAAGCCCAGGGCAAGGATGTCGGCCTGATCGCCACCGAGCTCGGCTACAACCTCTATGTCTGCGGCAACGGCGGCGTCACTCCGCGCCACGCGGATCTGCTGGCCGCGGACGTCGATGTTGAGACCGCCATCAAATATATCGACCGCTTCCTGATGTACTATGTGCGCACGGCCGATAAACTGATGCGTACCGCCCCGTGGCTTGAAAAACTCGAAGGCGGACTGAAGCATCTGCAGAACGTGGTCATCAACGATTCCCTCGGCATCAACGACCAGCTCGAGGCCGACATGCAGCACGTGGTCGACACCTACAAGTGCGAATGGGCCGAAACGGTCAAGGATCCGGAAAAGGTCAAGCTGTTCACGCACTACGCCAACAGCGAGGAAGAAGACAAAGTCAAATTTGTCGAGGTGCGCGGCCAGAAACGCCCGTTACCTTGGAAGGACTATGAAATCCTTGCACCGGAACCCACGGCCGACCCCCAAAAGCAATGGATCTGCTTCGGCGAGGCTTCGGCTATTCCTTGCGACGGCGGCGCAACGGTGAAACATGGCCGCCATCAGATCGCCATCTTTAATTTTTCAAAGATGGACAGGTGGTTTGCCTCCCAGAACCTCTGCCCGCACAAACGTGAAATGGTGCTCTCGCGCGGCTTGTTGGGCGATATCGAAGGGTTGCCCAAGGTCGTCTGTCCGATGCATAAAAAGTCTTTCTCGCTGGAAACGGGCGAAGGCCTGAGCGATCCGACCTACAGCATATCCACCTTCCCGGTCGAAATCCGCGAAGGCCGCATCTTCATTGACCTCCCATCGGAAGACGACATGGATAAGCTGCACATCTGCGATCCGGAAAAGGTCTGTTCCTAGCGGCAGGCACTGGGCAACAGGCATAAGGCAATAGGGTTTTTGTGCAAATTGGTCGCTAATCACTCTCAATTATGTGTCTTGTCGCGGCCATTCAACCCGTTAGAATACGGGGCATGAAACGGATGCCAAACATGCTGATGGCCGGCGCCGCCGGGCGCAACCTAGGGAAGACGCAGTTTCTGTGTCAGGCCATCCGTGCGCAAAGCGCCAACGGTCCCGTGGCAGGCATCAAGGTAACCGCGTTCGACGATATTGAAGGCGAGGTACAGGCCGATAAGCTGCTGACCCAGACCTATCGCACCATCGATGGCGACTTTGTCGTAACGCACGAAAAGCCCGGCGATGACAACAAGGATACCCACCGGATGTACCGCGCCGGCGCGGAGCGCGTCTACTGGCTGCGCGCCAAGCGGTCCCATCTTGAACAGGGGCTTGATGCCCTGTTCAAAATCATGGAGGCCGATGGCGTCGACCTGGAACAAACCTGCCTGGTTTGCGAATCCGGGGGTGCGCGCAACTTTATAGAGCCCGGCCTGTTCTTCATCATCCAGGAGCACAACGATTCACTGAAGCCTTCGTGCCGTGACGTCGCCCATCTCGCGGACCGACTGGTGAACATCGACGGCGATGGATGGGATCTGCAACCCGAAGAACTGATCTTCGAAAACAGCCGATGGGGATTGGAAGAAAACGCCGCCGCCATCGTGCTCAGCGGCGGAACCAGTCAGCGAATGGGAGAAGACAAGAGCGTCATGCATGTCCACGGACAACCGCTGGTGGCAACGATCATCGATCAACTCGCGCCGCACTTCGAACAGATTATGGTGAGCGGTCAGAAGGACAAGTATGCCTTTACCGGTTGGCCGGTGGTTGAAGATCTTGAATCCGGCAAGGGGCCCCTCATGGGGCTGATGTCTGCCCTCAAGTCGTCGGAACGGGAACTGAATTTTATTACGGCTTGTGATGTACCCGGCATCCATCTGCCGTTCGTGCGCCGCATGCTGCGGGAGATCGGCGAGCACGAAGCCGTCGTTCCGGTATTGCCGGATGGCCATAAGCAGCCGCTATTCGCAGTGTATCGCAAAAACGCTCATCTGAAAATCGCGCAACGCCTGGCCGAAGGAAAGCGGGCCGTGCATGCCCTGCTCGATGTGCTGGATGTCCTTTACATCGATATCGACGGCGACTGGTACTACAACCTCAACACCCGCGAAGACCTCGACCACTATCACGGGAACCAAGCATGATTTCATACGAAGAAGCCCTCGAAACCGTTCTGTCCAACGCACCCCCGCCTGTTCCCGAAACCGTCCCGCTGCACCTGGCCAACGGACGGATTCTGTTGCAGGAGGTCAAGTCCGACCACGATATGCCGCCATTCAATAAATCGGCGATGGATGGGTATGCCTGCCGCGCCGCCGACCTCCCCGGCCCATTGCATTGCCTTGAAACCATTGCCGCCGGAGCGGTGCCCGAAAACGTTCTCAACGAAGGCCGCTGCGCACGCATCATGACCGGAGCCATCGTACCGCAGGGCGCTGACTGCGTCTTCATGATCGAACAAGCTGAAATTCTCGAAGACAACTCCGTTCGCTATACAGGCACCGGCACGCCGGGCAATATCTGCTTCCAGGGCGAAGACGTAAAAACGGGCGATGTGATACTGGCTTCCGGCATGCTCATCAAACCGGCGCATGTGGCCGTACTGGCCGCTGCGGGTTGCACCGAACCGACGGTGGCAACGCGTCCGCGGGTCGGCATCATTGCCACCGGCACCGAGCTCGTGCCGCCGGATGAGCCGGTCACCGGCGCAAATATCCGCGAGACCAATGGGCATCAACTGGTGGCACAAGTCAACGGATGCGGTGCAACTCCAACCTACTACGGCATCGTAGAGGACGATCGCGAAAAAATCGGCGCGTCGATCGGAAAGGCCATGGATGAAAACGATGTCGTCCTGATCTGCGGCGGCAGCTCGGCGGGCGACTATGACTATGTTCCCGAGCTGCTCGAACAAAGCGGGTGCACCATCCATTTCGATACGATGGCCACCCAGCCCGGCAAACCGCTGACCTTCGCCACCGGAGACGGTAAGATCTGCTTTGGCATGCCCGGCAATCCGGTTTCCACATTCATGGTCATGGAAACGATCGTGAAGCCGTTTCTCTATCGCGCCATGGGACACGATTTAAAAACACCGGTTGTTAAACTGAAGCTGGACCAGGAGATGAAACGTAAAAAGGCCGCACGTAAATCGTTCGTCCCCGCCAAACAGTCCGAAGCGGGCGTTATTGTTCCGCTCGACTACCACGGCTCGGCGCACATCCATGCCCTCACCAGCGCCGATGGATGGATCATTTTTCCGCTTGGCGTAACTGAACTCGAAGCAGGAAGCATGATCGAATTCTGGCAACTCTAGATATTGCAGGCAGAAAAAAATATGCAGAGAGTGGTTGTAAGAAATATTTCTGCCATCCATTTTTCTGCCTAAATAATTAGGATACGATATGAGCAAACAACTTTCCCACATTGGAAACGACAACAGGCCGTCAATGGTTGATGTCAGCCACAAGCCGCAGCAAAAGCGCATTGCCATTGCCAGCGGCCTCATTGCCCTTCAACCGGAAACGTTGCAGTTAATCGGCGACAACCAGATGAAAAAAGGCAATGTACTGCTCACCGCCGAATTGGCGGGGATCCAGGCCGCCAAGAAAACCAGCGAGCTCATCCCGCTCTGCCACCCGCTGCAGCTCTCAAACATCGATGTCAAAGCCGTCCCCGAAGAAGCCGGCATCCGTGTTGAGAGCCGCGTCGTGTGCACCGGCCAGACCGGCGTCGAGATGGAGGCGCTCAGCGCGGTCTCCACCGCCCTGCTCACCATCTATGACATGTGCAAGGCCGTCGACCAAACCATGGTCATCGGCGATATCACCTTGCTCGAAAAGACGAAACAGGATGTGGGTGCATGAAGGTTTTAATCGTCACCCTTTCCGACCGCGCGGCACGCGGTGAATATGAAGACCGCAGCGGGCCGGAAATCGCCCGGTTGCTTCAGGAGACCTTCCCGGACGTGGAAACCGAATCAGCACTGATCGGCGATGAGGCGGATCTGCTTCGCGCTCAGATGGTGCGTGCCCCGGGCTTCGACGTCATGATCACGACCGGAGGAACCGGTATCGGACCGCGCGATATAACGCCGGAGGTGGTCAATCCCATGCTCGACCGCGAGATCCCCGGCATCATGGAATTCATCCGAACGAAACATGGCGAGCGCCTGCCCTCGGCGTTGTTGAGCCGATCCGTTGCGGGAGTCATTGGAGCCTCCCTAGTCTACACCCTGCCCTGCAGCGTCAAGGCCGTCCGGGAATACATGCTCGAAATACTTCGATCGCTTGAACACGCGCTGCACATGATTCAGGGCATCGACTCGCATTGAGAAAACGTAGACGGAGCTTCCAGCTCCGTTCAGTCTGGGCAAATGCGCAGTTGGCTGTCCTGTGCGAGTAAGGGTTCTACCAACACCGGTCATTCTGCCCAACGGAGCTGGAAGCTCCGTCTACACTCCAGAAAGCGCGCGGTTCCCGCCAATGAGCGAGTAGACATTTGTATAGCCAACGCTACGCAAGGCATTCGCGGTGTATTGGGTGCGGACGCCGGCGGCGCAAACCAGCAGATGGGTTTGTTCCTTATCAATAAGTGTCGGCTGGCTGAGCAGCAAATCCATTGGAATATGGATATGGGCACACGGCAACGGCTCAGCGGCCACTTCTTTGATCGTTCGAATATCGACCAGCTGGACGGTGCCCAACCGACGGATTTCTCCGGCCATCACATCGACCGATTCCGGTAGATCCGCATCTAACCGATGGGCTGGACACGCATCGTTTTGCGGGAGTGCAATCCGGCGCATACCGTAGTCCGACAGGTCGACGATAAGCAGTTCATTTTCCAACCGACCTTCGAGCTGGAGCAATTGCTTGATGGTTTCCAGTGCCTGCATAGAACCGAGTACCCCGGGAACCGGTCCCAGCACGCCCGCCACCGCACAGGATGGAACGTCCTGCGGGGCACCGCCATCGTACAGGCATTCGAGGCAGGAAGAGTCGGGCGTGACCACTTGCACCTGTCCTTCGAACTGGTAGATGCTGGCAAATACCACCGGCACCTTGGCCTTCAAAGCCGCACGGTTGACGAGCAGCTTGGTATCCATGCAGTCGGTGCATTCGACGATGATGTCGTAGCCCGCCAGCTGCTCTACATCCATTTGTTGAAAACGCATATCGAAAGACTCTACGTCGAGTTCCGGATTGAATGCTTTGAGCCATTCACCCGCCAGCGCAGCCTTGGATTCGCCGGCTTGGTCTGGAGCATAAAGGAATTGCCGATGCAGGTTGCTGGCATCGAGGCGGTCATGCTCGACAATGCTGATATGACCTATGCCTGCACCGGCCAGATAGGTCAGCACCGGACAACCCAGCCCGCCGGCACCCACCACCAGCACGCGGCTTTCCTTGAGCTTTCGCTGTCCCATCGGACCAATGGCCTTGAGGGCGGTCTGACGGCTGTAGTCCATCGTTGGTTTGCGCCCGTGCTTCGCACATTCCTCGCAGTTGACCCAGCCGGAATCGCCATTGACGTAATGCTCCTTTTTCCAGATCGGAACCCGCACCTTGATCTCGTCGATGATGTAGCGGCAGGCTTTGAACCCCGCATCGCGATGCGGGGTTGCGACCCCGACCCATACGGCGATGTCACCGATGGCCAGATGACCGATGCGATGTATGCAGACGGCTTGCCGAAGCCCAAACTTTTCGCGTGCTTCATCGAGGATGCGGTTGCCTTCGACTACAGCCAACGATTCGTAGGCTTCGTATTCGAGCGAGGTGACTTCATGCCCCTCGTTATGGTTGCGCACCCAACCCTCGAAGGTCACCAAGGCACCGCATTCGGGGTTTTCAGTCGCGGCTTTCAGTGGCTCGATATGGAGCGGATCTGACGACAGGGAAAACATTTAACCTCCAGCCACCGGGGGGATAAATACAACGGCATCGCCGTTGTTGAGCGGTGTGCTCCAATCGACAAACGCATCGTTGACCGCAAGGCGAACGTAATTCCTGGACATGGTAAAACCGTATTTCGAGTTCAGCGTTTCAAACAGTACCGTTGCATCGCCGTTTTCGGTTTCTACCATCTCCCGGCTGCAGCCGGCTTCTTCACGGAACATGGCGTAGTAATTAATCTGAACAAGCATTTCTTTAGGTCCTTCGAGGCTTCGTGGTTACACCCTATCCGCCGATGTAAAACATTTCAATTTTGTGTTTCGATTCCTTCTTCGTGTTTTCTCCCCACCGGAGTTGGCTGTACTGGTCGGATCGATGCTCCCAAACGGATCGGATCGTGTCGTGCAGCTCTTCGTCGGCGGTGCCATTCCGCACCAGCGCACGCAGGTCGGTGCCTTCGGTCGCAAACAGACAGGTGAAGAGCTTACCGTCGGCCGAAAGCCGACTGCGGTTGCACGAGCGGCAGAACGGCTGGCTGATCGATGACACAAACCCTATTTCGCCCTCGCCGTCAGCAAAACGATAGCGGTCGGCAACCTCGCCGTGATAGTTCTTCGCCAACGGCTCGATGGGCCAGTGCCCGGAAATATGTTCGATCAGCTCGGCAGACGGCACCACCTGATCGCGTCGCCAATGGTTGACGTTGCCGACATCCATGTATTCGATAAAGCGAACCGTAGTGCCTGTTCCTTTAAACTGCCGAACGATCGGAACGACTTCGCCCAGATTAATGTCGCGCCGGACGACGGTGTTGATCTTAACGCCTTCGAATCCGGCGGTCTGTGCGGCCTCGATGCCTTCGAGCACCTGCTCCGGAAAGTTGATGCCGCCGTTCATCTGCCGAAAAACCGTTTCGTCGAGCGCGTCCAGGCTAACGGTTATCCGGTCCAGCCCGGCGGCTTTCAGGTCTTCAGCAAAGCGCGATAGCAAAACGCCGTTGGTCGTCATTGCGATATCGTGAATACCGGGAATCATGCGCAGTCCCTCTATCAGCTCGGGAAGATTCGGGCGCAGCAAGGGCTCGCCCCCGGTGAGGCGGATCTTCTCAACGCCCAGCCGCGCAAACTGGCGTACAAGCCGCAACATTTCTTCAAACGACAGCCGTTCGGAATTCGCCAACCAGGGGAAATCAGGACCCACCTCTTCCGCCGGCATGCAGTAGGTGCAGCGGAAGTTGCAACGGTCGATCACCGACAGACGCAGATCACGCATCGGGCGTTTCAGACGGTCGACAGGTATGGATGTATGGTCATCTATCATGCTTGTTCAAATGGGTGGCTGAGCCTTCGAGCACGAGCGGGAAGGACTCTGTATAAAATAGGTCAAATGTCAACCGGTCGCTGCCCCTTATGCGTCATCATCCCGCGTTATCGGTTATGCTGCTCCCTCAATGCACAGAGTGTGCCACTGGACATCCTTCGCCCGTGACCTGATTCCCCAACCCCTACTATCAGGGAAAATAAGTAAATATGCCCCCAACCTCATATGTTATAATTCCGGTCTTATAATACATATATGTATTTTATATCTGATGATATACATCATTGAATTATATAATAACCCGTCTAATTCCCCCGAAACAGCCTATTATCCCTGTCTTTATTGGCTATCTCGTCGCGCTCCACCGCGTGGCACATCTCGTGCGTAAAGGCGCCCTAATATTCATACTGCGTTGGCCAGCTCCGTCGGGAGGTGGAGCGCAAAGCGCAAAAAATTTAAGGAGAGCAAGCATGGCGAACACCAACCTGAACCCGCTGGATTTCAAGAATCCGTCCATCCGCACCCTGCATCTGGCATGGGTGGCGTTTTTCCTAAGCTTTGTGGTGTGGTTCAACCATGCCCCGCTGATGGGCGTGATCAAGGAGGCATTCAATCTTACCGGGCAACAGGTTAAGGCATTGCTGATCCTTAACGTGGCACTCACCATACCGGCGCGCATCCTGATCGGCATACTGGTCGACAAGTTTGGACCGCGGCATGTCTACAGCGGCCTGCTGGTGGTTTCCTCCTTCATCTGCTTCGGCTTTGCATCGGCACAGTCCTTCGAACAGCTGGCGCTGTACCGCTTCCTGCTTGGATTCGTAGGCGCCGGCTTCGTAATCGGCATCCGGCTGGTGGGTGAATGGTTTCCCGCCAAGCAGGTTGGCATGGCCGAGGGCATCTATGGCGGCTGGGGCAACTTTGGATCGGCCGCGGCGGCCATGACCCTGCCTACATTGGCGTTGATCTACGGGGGTGAAAACGGATGGCGCTATGCCATTGCAACCACCGGGGTAATCTCCCTGATTTACGGAGTCATCTTCTTTTTGCGCGCCCGTAACACCCCCAAGGGCTCGACCTACTTCAAGCCCAAGAAGGCCGGTGGTCTTGAGGTGTCCTGCAAAAAAGACTTCTACTTCTATCTGGCCATGAACATTCCCATGTATCTGGCGCTGGCACTGCTGACGTGGAAGCTCACTTCGGAAAAAATTGCGTTGCTCTCCCCCGTAGTCGGCATTGCGCTGGTGATCGGCTATATGGTTTTGTTCGCTGTGCAGACCCTCAAGATCAAGCATGTCAACAGCCACTTGTTTGATGAAACGCAGTCTGCCGGCTTGCTCAACTACCGCTTCAAGCAGGTTGCGATTCTCGACCTGGCCTACCTGGTTACCTTCGGCTCCGAGCTCGCCGTCGTCTCCATGCTTCCCCTCTTCTTCATGGAAGTCTTTGGACTCAGCGCCGTTAAGGCCGGGCTGTTCGCCTCCGGATTTGCCTTCATGAACCTCGTTTCCCGGCCCGGCGGGGGATGGATCTCCGACAAACTCGGTCGGCGCAAAACCTTGTTGGTACTCATGACCGGCCTGTCAATTGGCTACTTCGTGCTGGGCCAGATCGACGGCAAATGGTCGATTGCCTTGGCATTAGCCGCCACTATGGCCTGCGCCAGCTTCGGGCAGGCTGGCTCAGGCGCCGTGTTTGCCGTGGTCCCGCTGGTGCAGCGCCGCATGACCGGACAGATCGCTGGCATGGTCGGAGCCTATGGAAATGTGGGTGCCGTCATATTCCTTACCATCCTCTCCTTCGTGGACTACTCGACCTTCTTCATCGTGATCGGTGCAAGCTCGCTGCTCACATTGATCTCCACGGCATTCCTGACTGAACCGGCCGGACATGTGTCTGAAGTCGATGAGAGCGGTAATATCCAGCTGATCGAGGTGGCGTAGGGATACTTCGCACTGCGTATTGCGTATCGCCGCCGCTCAAGGGTAGTCTACCAACCCAGAAGCAATACGCAGTACGATATACGTAAAAAGCCCATGTTCCACCTCGAGGGAAAAATTGAAATTGTCTCTGGCCAGACCAGTCTGGCCGGTCGCAAGGCATCGAACGAAGATGCCGTGATCCTGCATATTCCGGACGAAAGCCGGCTCATGGTCCACAAGGGGATCGTGGCGGCGATTGCCGACGGCGTCAGCAGCGCAGATGCCGGCAAGGAAGCCGCAGACCTCTGCACCACACAGTTTGCGGAAGATTATTATGCCAGCCCCGATGTCTGGACGACGAAGCACTCGGTACAGAATGTACTCACTGCACTGAATCGGGACCTGTACAATCGGGGCAAGGTCTACCACAACGCGGAAAAGGGCTATCTGTGCACCCTGAGCATTCTCATCCTCAAATCCCACACCGCACACATTTTCCACATCGGCGACTCCCGCATCTACCGCCTGCGTGACGGAAAACTTGAACCGCTAACGATGGATCACAGCGTGCAGGTCAGCGAAAATCAATGCTATCTCGCGCGTGCCATGGGACTGGACAATGAACCGCGCATCGACTATTCGACCACCGATGTCCGGGAAGACGATCTCTTTCTCTTGACCACCGATGGCATCCACGACCATGTCGACCAGACCCGCATCACCACCCTGCTGGATTCCAACCGAGACAACTTGCAGCGGGCCAGCGACATGCTGGCCCAGGAAGCGTTCGATATGCGTAGCAAGGACAACCTGAGTTGCATCGCAGTCAGGATTCTGAACCTGCCGGATAATGCCCGTGATGAGGTGGATCAGCGGCTGACCCAACTGCCTTTTCCACCCCCCTTGCAGATCGGCGACCAGATCGACGGCTACAGCGTGCTTGAAGAATTGCACGCCACCAGCCGAAGCCAGGTGTACCGGGTGGAGGACACCGAAAGCGGACGGCAATATGCCATGAAAACTCCGTCGCCAAACTATGAGGACGACGATGCCTATATCGAACGCTTCGTGATGGAAAGCTGGATCGGCACCCGGATCAACTGCCCCAACGTAGCCAAGGTGATCGACCAGCAACGGCCGCGCAACAGCCTCTACTACCTCAGTGAATACGTGGAGGGCCTCCCCCTTTCAAAATGGGAAGAGCAAAACCACCATCCCCAGGTTCAAGCCATACGGGAAATTGCCGTACAACTGGTAAATGGGTTGCGCGCATTCCACCGCAAGGAGATTCTCCATCAGGATCTCAAGCCGGACAACGTTCTGATCGATTCGCACGGACAGGTTAAGATCGTCGACTTTGGTTCCTGCCGTGTATCCGGCTTCGAGGAAATCTGCGGCCCCATCGAACGCGACCTGATTCTGGGCACGGTCGATTATGCCGCCCCCGAATACCAACTTCGCCTTCCGGCCGGAAGCTGTTCGGACCTGTTCAGCCTTGGATGCATCATTTACTTTCTTCTAACGGGGGAGCATCCCTATGGCCCCGGATTTTCCAAATGCCGAACGCTGCCCGATTTCACGAAGCTCAAGTACCGCCCCGCCTATCATTTCAACCCCGATGTCCCTATCTGGGTGGACGGTGCGTTGGAAAAAGCGGTGAAGGTAAGCGTGGAGGAACGCTACGAAGCACATTCCAAGTTCATGGAAGACCTGAACAAGCCCAATCCTGAATTCGCTGACAAAACCCGAATTCCCAGCCTGGAGCGCAATCCGGTCCTTTATTGGAAAATCGTTTCCGGCCTACTTGCACTCATCGTCGCGGGACTGCTCCTCCTATTGTCAGGCAACCAGTAAACGTATTCGCGCGCCTGCCGAGGAGTCGCCATTCCCTTAAGACTTCCATCCCACATTTGTATATAAGTACGATTACATATTACATATATGTGTTCCCGAGCCGCGTCAGTTCATTGATATCCGACTAACGCTCAAACAACACATGATATATTATTTGTCCTATTGCTTTGAAGACAGGCAGGTTATGGCGCGCCGCTTTCCCACGTTGCCCGTACAAACCGCTTGGTATGGTGTATGCTAAAGAGCCTGCCTAACCCCGGTACCGTTCGGACTATTGATGCATTTATCTGACAACACAACTAAGGGATGCTGTGGAGGCGGTTGCTCAGGCAACAAAACCAAAACGGCTGAAGCCCCAAAACCGCGAAAGCGTTTGCCGGTTGAAAAACCGGACATCGTAGGATTCCGCACGGAAGGAC
>CAXMPN010000031.1:0-16562 GCA_964195195.1 Pontiella sp.
CACATCATCGATCAGTTCTTCGAGCGCTGTGATATTGCCGTCGGTGATGAACGGCAGGCGTTCGTCGTGGCTGACATTGGTGACGTCCGAGCCGGCTACGAGCAACAGGCTCTGAAAGTTTTTCAGCATGGAGTCGAGCTGCTCATCGTCGATGTAGGCACGAGCAAGACCAAGGGCGGAGTTGCACTCATCAATGCTTCCCTGCACCTCCATCTGGGGGTCATTCTTCGGAACCCGCGTTCCATCAAACCGCCCGGTTTCCCCCTTGTCGCCCGTTTTTGTGAATATCTTCGGCATCACATATCTCCTGTTGAATGAATGGAGTATAGAATCCTCGATCAATAATGATCAATGACTGGTTCTTAGATACTGAGGCCGTGGATGAATTTGCGGAGGACCTGTTCGGGGCATTTGCGGTAGTTGCGGTGGCCTTCCTTGCGGAAAAAGGAGCCTAGCTCGGCCTTGGTGACGACGAATTCGGCTTTCTTGAAAACGGCCAGCACGTCCTCTTCCTTCAGGTTGAGCGCGATACGCAGCTTCTTGAGGATTTCGTTGTTGGGCAGAAAGTCGAGCGGTTCGGGAATGGTGCCGGACGGATGGGGGCCGCGTTTTTCGATGATGAGTCCATCAAGAAAGCGACACAGCAGGGCGTGGGGTAGTTCGATATAACCGGACTCGTCTTCACGCTTCAGCCAGCTAACAACTTCGTCGGCGGTCGTTTCCCTCCCGGTGAGGGCGATGACTTCGGCAACCTTGGCGTCATCAATGTTCAAGGCATAGCGCAGGCGGCGCAAGGTGTCGTTATTGGTCATGGGACATTCCTTTGATGAACTCGGGTATTCCCATTAGTATAGGCAGAATAATTTAGTGGCAGATTGATTTTTATCCAATTGACCGTACCGGTTAACCAGAAATAATTCTGCCACGAAGTCATTCTGTCTTAGAATTTTTCTCCGTTGGCTCGTCTTTCTGGCGGCGGGCCTTGCGGATGAGTTTCATGGCCTTGAAGCTGATGAGTTTCCGGGTTTCTTCGTCCCACAGGTGGATGCGCAGCGACTTGAGGCTTTTGCGGACACCTATCTGAGGAATGTTTTGCAGTTTCTGAATTTCGTCGTGGCAGGCCTGCAGGTTGTAGTTGGGGATCGAGGGATTCAGGTGGTGGATATGGTGCAGGCCGATGTTTCCGGTAAACCACTGGGCAACCTTCGGCAGCTTATAGTAGGAACTGCCTTCCATAGCGGCCTTGAGGGAGTCGCGGACATCGTCACGCGCCCAGTAGACCTCTTCGTATTGATGCTGCACATAGAAGAGCCACAAGCCAAGCGTGGCGGCGATGATGGTGATGGGCAACTGGATGAGCAGGAAGGTTTTGTAGCCGATAGTGGCACCGCCCAGCAGAACCAGTGCGATGATCCCAAGATTGGTGATATAGACGCTGAGTCGGCCCTTGTGCTGAATGCCCTTTTGAGAAAAGCGCTGGAGGATAATAAAAACAAACGCCGGACCGCATCCAAACAAGAAGAGGGGGTTGCGGAAGATGCGGTAGATGATCCGTTTCATCTTTGGTGCCGCGAGATATTCCTCGACGGTCAGAGTCCAGACATCACCGACGCCGCGCTTGTCGAGGTTGCCGGCGGTGGCGTGGTGGCGCAGATGCGCCTGTCGCCAATCCTGGTAGGGCGTATAGACGAGAACGCCGGAGAGATAACCGGTGAGCAGGTTGGCCCATTTGGCAGAAAAGAAGGAGCAATGGCAGCAGTCGTGGAAGATGACAAAAATCCGGACGAGGAAAGGGGCGGCGACGAGTACGGGAATGAGGCAGAGCCAAAGCGGATAGTTGTTGTGGAAGAGATAGATGGCCATCGCCCAAAGCAGTGCGTAGGGGATCAGGGTGTCTACGATCTGCCAAATGCCCTTTCCCGGGCTGGATCGGGCAAATCGTCGAATAATGCTGTTCAATTCCTGCCGTGTTACCGTTTTTTCTTGGGACTTCTCGTTCATTTTGCCTGCCTCGTCAATCCGTCATACATTCGAAAGAGTGCTTCAGCAAACTCGTTCCATGTCTGACTAAACAATACCGAAATGGTGCGGCATGGCTAGTCAATTATCAGGCTGCCTGTATGCGGTTTCCTTTTCGCTTTGCCTCGGTCGCGATTTTGCGGTTAACTGCGGGGCTTTCCGATAAGCGAGAACTTTAAACCAACGATTCCATCATGTTCGAAAATCTTTCATCTGCGTTACAGAAGACCTTCAAAAACCTGCGCGGTTACGGCACCCTGAGCGATAAAAACGTAAAAGACGCGTTGCGCGAGGTGCGGCTGGCGCTGCTGGAGGCGGATGTTAACTTCAAGGTAGCGCGTGACTTTATCAGTAACGTGCAGGAAGCCTGCCTTGGGGAAGAGGTGCTGAACAGCGTTACCCCCGGACAGCAGGTGGTCAAGCGCGTGAACGAGGCGCTGGTTGAGCTGTTCGGCGGTGCGCACAAGGAATTCGATCTCACGGGCCATCCGGCTTCGGTGATGCTGATGGGACTGCATGGTTCCGGTAAGACGACTTCGGCGGGCAAACTGGCGTATCGCTGGAAAAAAAGCGGCCGGCGCGTTTTGCTGGTGGCCTGCGATATCCGCCGTCCGGCCGCCGTAGAGCAGCTCTCCATCCTCGCCTCTCAGGCGGGATGCGATATCATAAAACCCAATCCAGACGAGACCGTTCCGCAGCTGGGTCAACGCGCCGCGAAAGCCGCGAAGGATGGCACATACGATGTGGTCCTTTACGACACCGGCGGACGTTTCCAGATCGATGATGAGCTGGTGCAGGAGCTGAAAGAGTTCGAAGCCGAGGCCCGGCCCAGCAACAAGGTGCTGGTGCTCGACGCCGCCATCGGCCAGGAGTCGGTAAACGTGGCGGAAGCCTTCCGCGATGCGGTGGGGCTGACCGGCATGATTCTGACCAAGATGGATGGCGATGCGCGCGGCGGGGCGGCGCTTTCAGTCCATGCCGTGACCGGCTGTCCGATCCTGATGACCGGGATCGGTGAAAAGATGGATGATCTGCAGCCGTTCTATCCCGACCGGATGGCATCGCGTATCCTCGGCATGGGCGATGTGGTCAGCTTCGTGGAAAAAGCGCAAGGGGTGGTCGATGAGGAAGACGCCCTGAAAATGCAGGAAAAACTAGCTAAGAACCAGCTCGATCTCGAAGACTTCCTCAAGCAGATCCAGCAGATAAAGAAGCTGGGATCCATGAGCAGCCTGTTCGACATGCTGCCGGGCAACGCATTGAAGCTCGACGGCAAGCAGAAAGAGGCCGTTGCCAACGCCTCCGAGCTGGAAATGAAAAGGTTCGAGTCGGTTATCCAGAGCATGACGCCGTGGGAGCGCCGTAACCCGAAGTCCATCGACCGGAGCCGCCGTCTGCGCATTGCGGCGGGTTGCGGACGCAAGCTGGCGGATGTCAACCAGTTGCTGAAACGGTTCGAGCAGATGGGGAAGATGGGGAAGCAGTTCAAAAAGATGGGAAAAAGGTTGCGACACCTCAAGAAGTCCACTACAAAGTAGCCCCTTTACCCGAAATAGCAGGGATATACTACGGAGAAAATACGATATGGCAGTTAAGATTCGACTTCGCAGAATGGGCAGCCGCAATGCCGCATTCTACCGTGTAATTGTTCAGGACGGACGCTATGCACCGACTGGCCGATTCATTGAAACCCTTGGTTGGTATGACCCCAAGCAGGAAGGCAACAACTTTTCGCTGAACCTCGACCGTGTTGACTACTGGCTCGGCAACGGCGCACAGCCGTCCGACACCGCTAACAGTCTAATTGGCAAGGCCCGCGTCCTTCCGGTTGAAAAGGCCGTTTCCGGCACAGTGACCGAAGAAGAGGTGCCTGCCGCAGCTGTTGAGGCGGAAGAAGCCGCTGAAGAAGTTGCGGAAGCCGCCGCCGCTGCTCCGGTTGCCGAAGAGGTCGCCGTGGAAGTTGTGGAAGCCGCTGAAGAGGTCACAGCCGAAGAAACTCCGGTCGCTGAAGAAGCCACCGAATCCGCCTCCGTCGAGGCTACGACGGACAAGGAAAAAGCCTAAGCATGAAGGAAATACTCGAGTCCATTGCGAAATCGCTGGTCGATGTTCCGAACGAGGTGCAGATAACCGAGATCAATGGCGACAAGACCATTATTTTCGAATTGCGCTGCAATGCCAAGGATGTGGGCAAAATTATCGGAAAAAGCGGCAAAACCGTCGGTGCCATGCGTACCATCCTGAATTCGATGGCTTCCAAGCAAGGTCGCAAGGCCATGCTCGAAATCGTTGACTAGGCCATCCGCTTCCAACTTCGGGAAGCAGTGAAAAGAGCGCGCCTTGAGGCCGCTCTTTTCTTGTTTGTAGGTGTGGCGCATGGAGCAGAGGGACTTGATTAAAGGATTCAAACCACGGAATGCACAGAATTCACTGAAAATCAGGTTGCATGACTTCCGTGTGTTCAGTGGATTCCGTGGTGTTGCTTATGAGTGATGTCCTTAAAATCGACGTTGTGACGATCTTTCCGCAGATGCTTAACGGTTTTCTGCAGGAAAGCATGATGAAGCGCGCCTCGGCGGCGGGGCTGGTTGAGTTCCGCACTATCAACCCACGCGACTTTACGACCGACAAGCACAATACTACGGACGATCGGCCTTTTGGTGGCGGGCCGGGCATGGTGATGAAGCCGGAGCCTCTCTTTGCAGCGATCGAGTCGGTACAGACTCCGGAAAGCCACGTCATCCTGCTGACGCCAGGCGGAAAGACCTTTGAGCAGGCCGATGCCCGCCGGCTGGCCGATGACCACCGCCATCTGATATTCATCTGTGGACACTACGAGGGGATTGACGAGCGGGTGCACGAAGCGCTGGTCGACGAGGAAATATCCATCGGAGATTATGTGCTGACCAACGGCGTATTGGCGGCCAATGTGGTCATTGATGCGGTGGTCCGCTTGCGACCGGGGGTGCTGGGAGGTGGCGAGGCTGCCACGTCGGATGAGTCATTTTCATCGGGTCTGCTGGAATATCCTCAATATACCCGTCCACCGGAATTCCGCGGCATGAAGGTTCCGGAAATTCTGTTCAGCGGTGATCATGGAAAGATAGCGGAATGGCGCCATGGGAAAGCCTTGGAGCGCACGACTGAGCGCCGGGCCGATTTGCTGCTGATTAGGGATGATAATCGCGAAAACAACACTTGACCGAAGAACGAAGTCAGCTATTATCGGCGCTCTTTAAATAAATACAGAAGCGAGAGAATTTATGAACACTGTACAAAAAATAAGCCAGGAACAAGCCAAGCAGGATCGCCACCCCGATTTCGTGATCGGTGACACCGTCAAGGTCCATTACAAGATCAAGGAAGGTGGCAAGGAACGTATCCAGGTTTACACCGGCACCGTAATCGCCCGTAAGGGTGGTGGCGTCATGGAATCAATCACCGTTCGCCGCGTCTCCTACGGAGAAGGTGTTGAGCGCGTATTTCCGCTGAACAGCCCGAGCATCGACAAGATCGAGATCGAGCGTCACGGTAAGGTTCGCCGTGCGAAGCTCTACTACCTGCGCGATCTGGCCGGTAAGAAGGCCCGCATCAAAGAACGCCGCGTTTAGATAATTTTGAATGTGGAATTTAGAATTTTGATTTATGGATCTGCGACAGCTCTTATTAAGGAAAAGGCCAACGCCGACTAAGTTCCACAAATCGGCAATCTAAAATCAGAAATCGAAAATGAAAAATCCCGATGTCCTGCTTTATGAAAAAGAAGCCTGGTCATCGGGTTTTTTGCGTTTGGCCGGGATTGACGAGGCGGGCCGCGGACCTTTGGCGGGACCCGTTGTTGCGGCGGCCGTCATGTTCGATCCCGAATACATCCAGACCGAACTGGTCGCCACCTTTGGAAAGTTGACCGACTCCAAGGTCATGACCGAAGCCCGGCGCGAAGCATATTTCGACATTTTAGCAGATAGCCACTTCGCGACCATCGGTATCGGCATGGTCGATGCCGAAGAAATCGACCGCATCAATATTCTCAAGGCCACGCACAAGGCCATGGCATTGGCGACCGCGGCAGTCGATCCTCAGTTTGCATTGGTCGATGGCTTGCCGGTTAAGGGATTGCGGTGCGAATCACGAAGCATCGTGAAGGGCGATGCGCTGAGCATCAGCATCTCTGCGGCGAGCATTGTCGCCAAGGTTACGCGCGATCGCATCATGATCGGATTCGATGCCCACTATCCGGAATATGGATTTGCCAGGCACAAGGGATACGGAACCAGGCAGCATTTGGATGCCTTGAAGCAGTTTGGTTCAACGCCGCTCCATCGCCAATCTTTCCGGCCTGTCGCCGAGCTGGATCAGCTGGATTTACTGTAGGTTGAATTACCCTAGCCTACAAGCCCGTCCGCCAAGGCGCCTGCCTCGCGAAGCCAGGCGGTTTCGGTGGCGCGCATTTTATTTCGTCTGGCCTCGGTATCGTCTTCGGCACCAGTCAGGTGGTCGAATCCATGGGCGATGTAGAGTGCCAATTCATAATCAACACCCTTGTGTTCCGGACCCACCTGCACTGCGCGGTCCACGTTGACGATCAGGTCACCGCTCCAAACCGTGTTTTCCCCGGGAACGGGGTCGTAGCGGAAGCTGATCACATCGGTGGGGCGGTTCTTGCTGAAATATTCCCGGTTGGTTTGGGTGATGCCCTCGTCGTCCACGAGAACGATGCAGACTTCGTTCCAGCGATCAGGTGCGGTGGCGGATTCCAGTTTTCTACCAAGCCAATCAGTCAGCCGTTTAAGCTTCTGAATCTGAATCGGATGGTTTTTCTGTTGGATTAGGATGCTTGTTTTCATTGTCCTTGGGATAGGGAATGCGACCGTGAAGCATGTTGGTTAATGAGAAGACAAACGACTGCTTAACGACCTTGATCTCTGCCATGGTGAGTTTGGCATAGTCCATCTGTCCGTCGCGGATCTTCATGGCGAAAATGTCGTCGAGCAGATTTGAAATCTTCTGCGGCGTCGGTTTTTCGATGGAACGCGATGCCGCCTCGGAGGCGTCGGCAAGGGATAGGATGGCCATTTCAGGAGTGACGGCGGGGGCGCCGCCGTATCGGAAGTCGCTGTCATTGATCAGGTCGGCCATATTGGCAGAGCCGACGCCAACCTGCTGTTTTGCCTTGTGGTAGAAAAAGGATATGAGGCCATTGCCGTGGTGTTGTTCGATGGCGTCGAGGATCGGCTGCGGTAGCTTGTGGCGCTTGGCGAGGGTCAGTCCTTCCTTGACGTGAGAGGAAATAACGAGCGCACTCATGTGCGGCGAGAGTTCGTCGTGCGGATTTTCCTTGTGCTGGATGTTCTCCGTGAAAAACTCCGGTTTCGCCATCTTTCCGATGTCATGGTAGTACGCGCATACCCGCACGAGCAGCGAGTTGGCCCCGATGGCTTCGGCCGCATTTTGCGCGAGCGTGGCCACCATGAGTGAGTGATGGTAGGTGCCGGGGGCCTGCATGGCCATTTTCTGGAGCAGGGGATGGCCCATGTCTGAAAGCTCGAGCAGGGTGATGTCGGTTGTGATTTTGAAGAGTTTTTCAAACAGGGGAATCAGCAGCAGGGTCAGGATGGTTGCAATAATACCGGATAGTATGGCGGCCAAAAGCTGACCCAAGAGGTAGCCGAGCGCCGGGCGCTTCAGAATGCCAGCAACGAGCACGATTAGGACTTTTACCAGGCAAATCCACAAACCGGCCTGGAAAAGACTCGAGCGGCGGTGGACATTGCGCGCCGTGCTGGCGGCGGTGATGGTGATTAACATGCCCAGCGCAAATACGGTGAACGACTGGTCGAACAGTACGGCGGTGGCAAAGCTGGTCCAGAAACCCAGGCCGATGGCTGCACTGCCACCGAGAAGAATTCCCGCAAGCATAATCGCAAGGGCATGGGGTACTAGATAGATGATGAACGGCGCGATCTCCGGATACTGTATCGAAAGGTATGTAAGCAGTCGGGCTGTTCCGAGTGTGAACAGGGAAAGGATCACCAGCAGTAGTATCTTGTCTATCTCCCGTACGAGTGTTGCGTTGCCTACGCGGAGGATGATGGTGGCTGCAATCAGCCCGGCCAGCAGGAGGAGGCCGTTGCCGATGATTTCAAGAACCTGCTCCAGTCCTTCGCGGCTATCGAGCCGTTTCTGGGCGTGCTGCCTGAGCAGGAGCAAGGTCTGCGGGCTTGCCGGTTCGCCGGCACGAGCAAGGATCGATCCGGCAGGATACGATTGCATGACCGGTGCGACCATTTCCGCCACTGCCTTCCTGCTGACTTCGGTGGTGGCTTTGTCGAACGCCATGTTGTCGACAATCATGGAGAGCAACAACTTGTCGAGTATGTCGCGTTGTGTTTGATCCTTGATGTTTTCCGTGACAGCCCATGCGGCCGTTCGGGTGGAGTACACATCCTGCAGGGATACCGTCCGCCTAGGGGCATCCGCTCCCGGCAGGATCGAGATAAGCCTGTCTGAGTTTTCAGTGGTAAGGCTTTCGCGGTATCCATCCGATAAGATGCCTGCCCCCATAACCTGCCTGAGCCCTTGCACGAGGAGGTTTTTTGTAGAGTCAATGCTGTTGGTTGGGAAGTCGGCGATAAGCGATGGAGATTCCACATTGGAACCGAGCAACAGATCGTTGATCGAATTAACAATAACCGGCCTATCACTATCCGAAGCCGCAGCATACTGTGCCAGCCGCTCGAACAATGCCTGGGTTTTTTTCGTGGAGCGTTGGGCCGGCAGAGGATCGATGGTGAAGACCGGTGGCACTTTTCCCGCTTCCTGTTTTCTGGCAAGCGCCGTTTCCTGCAGATTTTCACATTCGAAATCAACCTGGGCTTCCACGGTAGCGGGAATACGTTCCCCGTCGGCGATGCTGATTTGGGGAATCACACCGCGGCCGAAGAACAGCCAGGTAATGGAAAGCCAAAGCAGTATGCCAAGGCCGATGGCCTTGAAGGGGATGTCCTGTTTGCGCGTAACCTCCGTTTTGCGCTCAGCGATCCCTTTTTGTTTCTTCTTTGAAAGCGTTATCTTCATGGAGTGCTCCGTTTTACGCGGATGGCGATTTCCGCTGTTCCCGGTAGGCTTCTATCACTTTTTGTACCAATACGTGGCGAACCACATCGCGCTCGGTCATTTCGATGATTTCCAGTTCCTTGATGTTGCCGAGGATCGAGCGGGCTTCGAGCAGGCCCGAGGTCGTGCGGTTGGGCAGGTCGATCTGGGTCAAATCACCGGTGATGGCGCACTTGGAATCAAATCCAAGTCGGGTGAGAAACATCAACATTTGCTGGGGGGTGGTGTTCTGGGCTTCGTCAAGGATCACGAAGGCGTGATTGAGTGTGCGCCCCCGCATGTAGGCCAGAGGAGCCACTTCAATCACGCCGCGCTCAATATAGTTTTCGATCGTTTCGGCAGGAAGCATGTCGTAGAGCGCATCGTAAAGGGGACGAAGATAGGGGGCCACCTTTTGCTGGAAGTCGCCGGGTAGGAACCCAAGGTTTTCGCCGGCCTCGATGGCTGGACGGGTCAAAATAATGCGGCTGACCTCTTCTTTGAGCAAGGCTGAGACGGCCATGGCCATGGCAAGGTAGGTTTTCCCTGTTCCGGCGGGTCCGATGCCGAAGGTAACCGTGTTTTTCTGCAGCGCATCCAGATAGATCTGCTGCCCGAGCGTCTTGGGGAAGACGGAAGGTTTCCTGGCGCTGACATCGATACGGATGCTGGCCAGCCTTTCAAAGACGGATTCCTCACCGCGGGCGAAAGCATCGTAGGCGTAGCTGACGGCCTGGGCATCGAGCTTGGTATGGTTGCGCGCCTTGCGCAAATCTTCGATAAAATGTGCGACTTTTTGGACGGTATTCTCAGTGCCTGCGATTTTTACTGTTAAATCACGCACGACCAATTTCGCTCCGGTTTCTTCTTCGACCCGGTCGGACAGGCTGTCCAGTACCGCGTCGATGTCCCGGGCTTCGCTGGCATTATCAAAATGTACGGTGATTTCATTCATTGAAAAGGAGTGGGGCGTTTGCGTCGCTCACATACCCCGGAGGGCTCGCTGTGAAAGACTAGGTGGCTTCAGGTTACCAGTGCGTTCCATGATTCATGAAGGGGAGTTAAGGCGATTTTTCCGAATGCGTCAACTGGTATTCCCGTTGTTCTATGGCCCTGATATTCCATTGAAATGGCGATGATTTCCTATCTTGGAACGAATGATGCTCTATGAGGCCGTATCCGTGATTGTGATTCTTATTTTGCATTGGCTAGGGATGAATCGGCGAGGAATGTCACGATCAGCGGCCCCTTGTTGAATACCCCTTCGTCTTCTAGCCAATGCACTTATCTAACTAGTGAGCCCCGCTTAGGGGCTTTTTTCATATGTGGGCCATGCCAGGTGGCGTCGGATTATCAATATTTTCGGCCAACAAGAAATTCAGCAAACGCACGCAGGGTCGATGTATCACGGGAGAGCGCATCCAGCGCGGTGATCGCTTCATCGGTCAAATGCCGCACTTTGTTGCCGGCGGCCTCCATTCCGTGAACGGCTGGGTAGGTCATCTTGTGGTGTGCTACATCGGCACCGGCATGCTTACCCAGGATTTCATCCGACGAGGTCTCGTCAAGGATGTCGTCTTCAATCTGGAAAGCGAGGCCGATCTTGTCGGCAAAAACAGTCAAGCTGTCCAACTCATCCTCGGTAGCACCACCCGCAATGGCGCCCATGCGTACCGCGGCGCGGATAAGAATCCCGGTTTTGTGGGCGTGAATAAATTCAATCAGGTCGGCATTCGGAGGGCGGTTCTCGGCCGCCAGATCTTCGACCTGCCCCGCAATAACCCCTCTGGATCCGGCCGCTTTAGAGAGTTCCAGCGCAAGCCTCGAATCTCCGTATTCCGCCAGAATCTGGAAAGAGTAGATCATGAGGGCGTCGCCGGCGAGGACGGCATTGGCTTCGCCAAACCGGATGTGGCAGGTCGGCATACCGCGGCGCAGGTCATCGTCATCCATACAGGGTAGATCGTCGTGGATCAGCGTTGAGCTGTGAAACAATTCCACGGCGACGGCGGGGGCCATGACGGCGGGTGCGGAGAGGCCAAATGGTTCAGCTGCCGCCATGCAGAGGATCGGGCGGATACGCTTTC
This sequence comes from Pontiella sp., assembly GCA_964195195.1. GTDB lineage: Bacteria > Verrucomicrobiota > Kiritimatiellia > Kiritimatiellales > Pontiellaceae > Pontiella. Next base: position 11,202 of record CAXMPN010000031.1, read on the forward strand.
CGCCGTTGAGTAAGCAATAGCGCATCGCCTGGTGCAGGATGGACGGACGCGTGTCTTCCGAGGGAAGACAATCCCTTAGGGCGGTATCGACTTGTGCCTGCTTTTCCTTGAGATAGTTGGAAATGTTCATAATCGCTTTCATGATTGGAGGAACGGGGATCCGCCGTTCGAACATCCGGATCCGCATGTAGTGCAACTGTATTCGAAAATCGGCATATGAATCCCTGTTTTAGAGTCGTGTGTATAGGGGAATTTCAGCGAATTGAAAATAGGAAAGCGCCGTTCATCCCATTCAGGGATGCCGAGGTGTATGTGTTCGCTAATTGGTGAACAATCCGCCGGTATAACCGTCGATGGTCGCGGTAAGTTCAATCAGCCGGAGTTCCTTTATAATGGTTTCGTCCTGCAACGGGTCGCTGGCGGCGATTTCCCGTTTGAGCCGCAACCGTTCAAAATAGAGCCGATTGACTTCATCAAGTATGTCCATTCTCAGCTGGGTAGTCAGTTTTGAGCGATTGTCGACATCGTCTTCGTACGAATTCCACAGGAGATCTCCGACATCCCAGGATAACGACATTCCCCATTCATTGGGGCCATTGAAATAGCGGCCTTGATAGGTGGATAGCGTGTTGTCGTAGTCGACACTGAACTTCGGGAACAGCGCTCGGTATTTGAGTCGATCCCTCCACTTACCGGTTTTATCCGGATGCACGGCATTGTAATGCAATGCCGCCTCCTGGACTTTGTGTATGGACGGTTCTCCCTGCAGGATTTCCTGGAGTGTGCCTCTCTGGGTTTGTACGGCAGGAGGACGACCGCTTTTGAAAAGGCCCTGGTCGGTCGCCAGGAAGATGCCGCCCTCGGCGGTGAAATCCATCCATCTCGCTTTGGATGTCGGCAACCCTTCAAACAAAGGTTTGGAGTTGCCGGTAGCGATGTCGACCTTGATGAATCCGATATTGCTGCACAGGTAGAAGTGACTGGCATCGAGAGGAAACTGAGCAAGGCAGTATACGGACGCGTTGTCGGCACCGGGGATGTAGAATTTCTGCCAGGTATTCCCGCGATCATCCGAGCGAAACACGCCTTTAGTGGTGCACAGCCAAAAGCGGGAGGGCGTGGATGCGTCCACCTTCAGCAACAAGGGCGTAAGACTCTCCTCAGCACCGCTGCTGCGGCTCGCGAATAACCTCTGCAATGTGCCATCGGACGAAATAGATAGGCGCCGCTATCGCACGCCAGATAGATGTTTTCGCCGAATCCCTCGATGGAATACACTTCACTGCTCCTGAGTCCGGGCACCGCATTCCATTTGAGCAGCGAGGCGTCCGCATAAAACAGACCGTCACTTGTGGCCGTGTAGAGCATGCCCTTGTGCTTGAGAATGAAATTGATCCTTTCTCCGTCACTCGCAGAAAAGATTCTTTCGGTAGCGGTTCCAACCTTGTAGCAGTGCCGACTGCCGGCCAGATAAACGATATTGGATTGTTCCCGGTCAATGCAGAGATGGCTGATTTCTTCATCCTTGAGCACTGCGGCCTTTTGAAAATATGCTCCGCCGTCTTCACTGATATAGAGGGTATTTGGGGACGCGACGGCTATGTACGAAGGGGCGTTAATTGATACAGCCACTTTTTTGACGCGCGCGCTGTCCACGCCTTGCACCTTGCTGAAGAAGGCTTCGCCGCTGAAAGGAATAGCCAGCATGCTTGCGCAACAGGAGATGAGCCACTTCTTCCGGGCTGGGCCTGATAATCGGATATGCTGCATTAATACTGCTCCATGTATTTCTTCCATGCTCTCTCCCTCTGATGCAACTGTTCAATTGTGAATTACTGGACCTGACTTTAAGGAAAAAAACTTAAACACAGATATATGTCAAATAACTAAGTATAAAATATTAAAATTGTCTCTTTTTTATTGGTGTATGTTCGAGCCGAGCGTGAAGAACTGCGACGGACGGAAGGCGACAGGAAGGATTAAACAATCGGTGGCCTTGACTCTGGAAACCGCTCTGATAAACATAGGTCGTTTTTTGCGATTTAATGGATCTATATAAAAATTAAGGAGAATAGAATGGCTCAAAAACAATATGTGTACTTCTACGGGATTTCGAAAGAACTCACGGAAGGGGATAGCAGCATGAAGGCAATCCTGGGCGGCAAGGGTTCGAACCTGGCGGAAATGGCGAATGCAAATCTTCCGGTACCCCCGGGTATGACGATCTCCACAGAGGCGTGCGCGTACTATTCCAAAACCGGAGGTAAGTATCCTTCGGAAATGGAAAAGCAGTTGAAGGCGCAACTCAAGAAACTGGAGATCAACACGGGTAAGAAGCTGGGTGATCCCAAGGATCCGCTGTTGGTTTCCGTCCGTTCCGGTGCGGCCGTTTCGATGCCTGGCATGATGGACACCGTTCTAAACCTTGGATTGACCGACAAGTCCGTGCTTGGCTTCATCGAGCAATGCGGCAACGCCCGTACGGGTTGGGACTGCTACCGCCGCTTTATCGACATGTTCGGCGATGTGGTTATGGGGCCCTATACCGGGTTGACCCACCATGATTTCGAAGTCGAACTCGAAGCCCTCAAGAAGAAATACAGGGCCAAGGAGGATACTGACCTCACGGCAGAGCAACTCAAGGAACTGGTCGATATCTATAAGAAGGTCTACCAGAGAAAGGTTAAGAAGCCTTTTCCGCAGAATCCGATAGAACAGCTGGACCTTTCCATCCGCGCCGTCTTCGGCTCTTGGAATTCCGATCGTGCCGAAAAATACCGCCAGATCAATAAGATCAACGGGTTGCTGGGCACCGCCGTGAATGTTCAGGTGATGGTCTTTGGTAACATGGGCGAAGAATCCGGAACCGGTGTGGCGTTCACGCGCGACGGTGGTACGGGGCACAGCAAGCCGATGGGGGAATACCTGATCGACGCCCAGGGCGAAGATGTGGTGGCCGGTATCCGTACACCGAAAGATCTCGATGATATGCCGAGCGAGGAATCCAAGATATGGAAGAAGGCCTACGCCGACTTGCAGAAGATCATGGGCCGTCTCGAAAAACACTACAAGTATCCGCAGGATGTCGAGTTTACCGTGCAGGAAGGCAAGCTGTTCATGCTGCAAACCCGCAACGCCAAGCGAACGGGACTGGCGGGGATCCGCTGGGCGGTCGAAATGGCAACCGGCAAGGATTTCTTCACCGGCGAAAGCCAGCCGAAGATTCTTACGCAGAAGGAAGCGCTCATGACTCTTTCCGGCGACGACCTGGAGCAGTTGCTGTTTCCGATCTTTGATATTGCCGCCGAACAAAAAGCCAAGGTACTCACGAAAGGGTTGCCTGCCGGCCCCGGTGCTGCCGTAGGCAAGATTGTGTTTGAGGCCGATGTCGCCGAAGCCGCTATCGAGAAAGACGCATCCGATAAAGTGGTACTCGTACGCCATGAAACGAGCCCGGAAGATGTGGGCGGAATGTGGGCCGCCCAGGGGGTGCTGACCTCCACCGGCGGTATGACCTCCCACGCGGCGGTGGTTGCCCGCGGTTGGGGAAAGTGCTGTATCTGTGGTGCCGGCGATCTCAAGATCGACTACAAGAAAAAGACAGTGACCATTGGGCGGAAGGTGCTTAAACAGGGCGATTGGATCAGCTTGAACGGATCCACTGGCAAGGTGTATGAAGGCCAGATTCCGACTCAGGTCAGCCCGGTTGTTTCCGCGGTCGTTAACAACCATGCAGGTGCGAAGAAAGACCCGATCTTCAAGATGTACTCCGAGGTATCCAAGTGGTCCGATGCGAACCGCAAGATGAATGTACGCACCAATGCGGATACTCCAAAGGATTCCAAGGCGGCCCGTGCATTCGGTGCGGAAGGTATCGGCCTTTGCCGTACGGAGCACATGTTCTTCGAAGGCGATCGCATATGGGCGATCCGCGAGTTCATTCTTGCCGAGGACGAAAAGGCCCGCAAGGGGGCATTGGCCAAGCTACTCAAGCACCAGCAGAAGGATTTCGAGGGGATCTACAAGGCCATGGACGGACTGCCGGTCACTGTGCGCCTTCTCGATCCGCCGCTGCATGAGTTTGTGCCGCACACCAAGAAGGATCAGCAGGAAATGGCAAAGCGTCTCGGCGTGCCGCTGAAAAAGGTAACCGAACGCGTGCAGGAACTCCACGAGTTCAATCCGATGCTCGGGCACCGTGGCTGTCGCTTGTCGATCACCTATCCTGAACTCTGCGTCATGCAGACCCAGGCCATCATCAGTGCCGCGTGCAAGGTTTCCAAGGCCAAGTCGCCGGTCAAGGTGCTGCCGGAAATCATGATTCCGCTGATCGGCACCAAGGCCGAGTTGGACTTCCTGGAGCAGATCGTGCGCAAGACCGCTGAAGCCGTAATCAAGAAGACCGGCGTGAAAGTGAAGTACCTGGTGGGTACGATGATCGAGATTCCGCGTGCCGCGTTGACGGCCGATGAAATCGCCGAAACCGCCGAGTTCTTCAGTTTCGGTACCAACGACCTGACGCAGATGACCTTTGGTTACAGCCGCGACGATATCGGCACGTTCCTGCCGGATTATCTCAATGAGAAAATCCTGCCGTCCGATCCGTTCCAGCATATTGACCAAAACGGTGTAGGCCAATTGGTGAAGCTGGGAGTACAGCGCGGTCGCGAGACCCGTCCGGATCTCAAGTGCGGTATTTGCGGCGAACACGGTGGCGATCCCGAAAGCGTGAAGTTCTGCGCCAAGGTCGGTCTGAACTACGTGAGTTGTTCTCCGTACCGCGTTCCGATTGCGCGACTCGCTGCCGCCCAGGCCGCCATCAAGGGCTAAGGCTCTTGTGGCAAGCAAAGAAAAAAGCCCGTCCTCGTGACGGGCTTTTTCTTTATTCTATGCAGCCATGCGTCTGTCGCGCACCACATGCCTTCCGAGCGCCTGACGCAATCTGAAATGTGTTGCGCTCTCCAGCTTGAGGAAGATGCGGCCACGGGATTGTGTCTGCATGACGTAGACGGGCCGGACGGCACGTCGATGCGACATAAACTGAATGCAGTTGAACAGGAGATAGAGGGGAGGTGCTTCATCCGAGGTTGCCAGTCGTAGGTAATTGACCGTTCTCAAATGGATTTGCTGAACAGGAATGATGCCGAACAGGTTGCCGGTTATATGCTCACCGGCCAGTATATAGGAACAGGGTGAACCTATGCCGAATGAAGAAAGTTTGATACTGAACTTGGATTTAATCTGCATGCCGTCCTCCTAATGTCTTCTTCATTTTAATGTGCGAACCCTGATCTAGCTTCATAAATATACGTGGCGAATTTTCATCGGTCTGCAAGGTATAGACGGGGCACATGGAGCGGC
>CAXMPN010000032.1:0-456 GCA_964195195.1 Pontiella sp.
AAGGAAGAAGAGAAGCAGTTCGAAGGACTGATCGGCTTTGCCAAGGAACTGCTCTCGGGCGTTAAGGAGGTCAAGCTGACCACCCGCCTCAAGGACAGCGCCTCCTGCCTCGTCGGTGAAGAATATTCCATGAGCCCGCACATCGAGGAAATGATGCGCCGCATGGGTCAGGACGTACCGAAGCGCGAAAGCGTACTCGAGCTCAACCCCGCGCATGCCGTCGTCAAGAAACTGCAGGCACTTTACGATGCCGACCAGAAGGATCCCAAAGTGGAAACGCTGACGAAGCTCCTGCACGATCAGGCCGTCATTGCCTCCGGCGCCAAGCTCGACGATCCGGCCGGGTTCGCCGCCCGCCTCAATGCCGTGCTGGCGGATTAGCCGAACTGGGGATCATGCCGCAAAAAGTGAATGACCCTGCAGCTGGGCCTGTTTCACTTTTTGCACAAGTTGAAT
>CAXMPN010000032.1:466-16198 GCA_964195195.1 Pontiella sp.
GACGCAACACCTGTTTTGCCGCCAATAAAAGGCCTGAATATGCGCAATGACCTTCAACGTTGGAAAGGAATCCCCATGACTGGAAAACAGCTTTCGGTGAGCACCCTTTGCCTTGCGGCCATGGCCACGATGGTCACGGCCCAAGAGGTCTCCCTAGCGAAGGATGTAATGCCGCTTTTTGCCAGATCCTGCACCGGTTGCCATCAACGGGAAGGGGGCAACCCCAAAGCCGTTGATCAGGGTCCATACCTTGAAAAAAAATCCGACATTCTTCGAATCGTCGGTTCTATGATCACACCCGGCAAACCCGAAAACAGCTACCTGCTCATGATTATGGACCAACCCAAGCCCGGACAACCGCGCGTCAAGATGATGCCGCCGCCACAGTCTAAGGTCCCCAGGTTGACCGATAAGGAAATTCAGCAGGTTTCAGACTGGATCAAGGCCGGCGCAAAAGACAACTAGTCCGCATGAAACCCCGTATTAGCTAGGCTTTTTTCATGAGGCTGGGCGCTATCACCGAGAGCGTCGCGGACGGCTCGGCGAGCCGTCCCTACCAGTCAAAAAACGCACGGGCGGCCTCCCGTACCGCCCCGTGGTTCTCTGGGATGTAGTGATGTGCATGCATACCCACGGCGCGGGCCGCTTCAATGTTGTCTGGCAGGTCATCCACAAAGAAGCACTGACTCCCCTTGGTATCCAGTGCGTCGAGCACGTGGCGATAGATGTCGGGATGGGGTTTCCGCTCACCGATCTGATAAGATAGGAATAGCCCGTTCACACCCTCAAAGAACCATGGCCAGTTCCGCTCGATCGCATGAATGTGAAATTGAGCGATATTACTGAGCAGATAAACCGGGACTCCGGCCTGAACGGCTTCCTCAAACAGGTTCCTGCCCGCTTCATTGAGCGTAAAGACCTGCGCCCAGACCTCTGTCAACTGGTCGATGCTCCACGCGAGCCCCTTGGATTCATTCAGCCGAATCACATATTCCTCATCGCTGATCAGCCCCTTTTCGACCAGATCATCCAGTTCCGGTTCACGCGCAGTCGCCTGTGGTCGGGGATGACTGGTTGACTGAACAACCGATGCAAGTAGATCACGCTCGTCAAAATCGGCCAGCACATTACCTATATCGAATAGAAAGAATTTCATGGCACTACGTTTCCAAGCCCGGACGCAAAGCGCAACTTCATTTTTCAATGATGACTGCTGAACAGATTTTCACGGTTCAGCATACTGGCAGGATCAAACAGTCTCTTCAGCTGTTTCATTTTTGAGACACCTTCCGCTCCGAGCATGAGCAGGAGGAAGTCGGTCTTGAGTTTTCCGATACCGTGTTCTGCGGAGACGCAGCCACCCATGGCAACGACCTGTTTCGCCCAGTCGAGATAGAGTGCCTTTCCCTTTTCGAATTCCTCCAGGCTGCGTGGCAGGATGTTGACATGGACGTGATTGTTTCCGATATGACCGAAGATGACATACTCGAGTCCGGTCTTTTCCAGCCCGTCGTGATACATGCGCATGACGTCTTCGAGGCGACCATCGGGCACGGACAGGTCGGTGCCGAGCTTGGTCAATGCTGGAACCGTTTTCTTGCGCTCACCGATGAGCATATTGACCGCTTTCGGTATGGCGTGACGGAATTGCTTCATCGCTTCGATTTCGTCGTCGCCCTCGGCCATCCAGCAGTCCACGGCCCGCTCCACCTCTTTGACCACTGTAGAGGGCACTCCCCCTTCAAACTCAAAATAGAGTGCGGTGTGGAATTCCGGCTTAAGTACTGGAAGATCAGCAAAGGCAGCTTTTTCGGCCTGCATTCGGCGTAAGAGCTCTAGGGCATGGGAATCAATAAATTCGATCGCAACCGGAAGGCCTGCTCTGGACAGCTGGCCTACAGTCTTTTCTATTGTCGGACGGGTGCCCCACCCAGCGGCGCGCAGGAATCGCACAAAATGCAACGCCTCGGCTTCGGATGCAAAAAACGCCGTCAGGCCTGTCATGGTGTCCGGTCTGGGAAGTAGCTGGATCGTAATGGCGGTAACAATTCCCAGCGTGCCTTCCGCCCCGACCAATAGATCAACCAGATCCATATCCGACTTCACAAAATATCCTGCTGCCGTTTTGACGTCGGGCATCGGCAACTCGGGTAATTCACCCTCGATGCTGCCCAGCTTGAAGGACAGTCCATCGGCTGTGTGTACGCCGCGTTCCAGCTCCACCACTTCGCCGTGGGGTAGCACCACCGTGAGACCATGGATCCATGGACGTACGGAACCGTACCGAAACGAGCGTGCGCCGGATGCGTTATTGGCAATCATGCCGCCGATCGTCGCGGAGGTTTCGGTTAGATCCGAAGGGAAGAACAGAGCGGGATCACGGATCCCGGCTACCGCATCGCGGAGATCCGCCAGCATGACGCCGGGTTCGACGGTCATACGGTCGTCCTTAATTTCACCGATGGCATTCATGCGAGAGAGATTGAGGATCAGACCGCCGTTCGGTACACATCCGCCGGTGATACCGGTTCGCCCGCCCTGCACGGTGATGGGCCATCCGTTATCTGCGGCTATTTGCAACGCTTCGCGGACCTCTTCCGTGGAGGTTGGAAACGCGATCTTATCCGCGCGCCCTTCCCTGTGCGATTCATCGTGCAGGAACGCCACATAGTCATCGCCTATATCGAGAAGTCTCATCTAGGGAATTAAACCACGAAGATACGAAGATCACGAAGAAAGATCTTTTACAACCACACCTTCGTGTGCTTCGTGTCTTCGTGGTGAATAAAATCGTTAGAACTGCTCGTTATCGCGGAGGTAGCGCCACTGACCGCTGGGCAAATTACCGAGCATGACCTTGCCGATGCGGATGCGCTTGAGGCCGACGACCTTGAGACCCACCAACTCGCACATGCGGCGGATCTGGCGCTTCTTGCCTTCGCGGAGAATAAAACGTAACTGATCCTCGTTTTGCCAACTCACTTTGGCAGGCTTGAGGGGTTTATCATCGAGGCTCAGACCATGATTCAGAAGTTTCAGATCTTCGGCGGAAAGATGCCCTTCCACGCGTACCAGGTATTCCTTATCGACGTCCGTATCCTCGCCGATGATGCGGCGGGCAACGCGGCCATCCTGCGTGAGGATCAGCAGGCCGGTGGATTCGATATCGAGTCGTCCGGCAGGAGCCAGTCCCCGCAGCTGTGCGGAATTAAACCGGCGGGGCCCCCTGTCGTCCTTCCATCGGCTTTCCTTTGAGATCAGATCGGATGCCGGCCGATGGCCATCTTCCGGCTGGGCGGAAACATAGCCGACGGGCTTGTTGATCAGAAAGGTGGCCTGCGCGTCTCGTCGCTTGCGCCCGGCTTCGGCCAGCTCGATCTGCGCGTCGGGCGAAACCTTGGTGCCCAGTTGCGATACCACTTCGCCGTCAACGAGCACCAGACCGCGCTCGATATAACCATCGGCCTCGCGCCGGGAACACATCCCCCGCGCCGCCATGATTTTAGATATACGTTCCTGGTCCATAGGTCCTTAATGCGGAATGACAGTCAGCTACCAGTCCGCCAGTCGAAGATTGGGGTTAACGTCCATAGGTTCAGCGCCCGCTTTGCCGAGACGGATTTTTTCATAGGCCACCCCGGCAATCATAGCGGCATTATCGGTGCAGTAGGCCGGAGGGCAGAGCAACAGCACATCGCCGGTCTTTCCCGAAAGATCGGACAGTTTCTGCCGCAGCACCTTGTTGAGCGATACTCCGCCGGCGCAGGCGAAGCTCTTGATCGGGTAGCGCTCCAGGGCGCGTTCGACGCGCACCGTCAGCGCATCAGCCACCGCCTCCTGATAGCTTGCGGCAATGTCGCGCAACTCCTCGCCTTCCGGTGCATGATCCAGCTTCTTCACATGGGTCAGCAGCGAGGTCTTCAATCCACTGAAACTGAAACAGAGATTGCGATCGTACTTATAGATCCACTTGCCGCGGTCGACGCTGTCGAGCCCGCGGGGAAAACGGATAGCGGCCGGATTGCCGCCTTCGGCGGTTTTCTGGATGATCGGACCGCCGGGATAACCCAGCTTAAGCACGGCGGCGGCCTTGTCGAGCGCCTCGCCGGCGGCATCGTCAATGGTACTGCCGAGCAACTCGTACTGACCGGTTCCACGCATTAGCACCAGGCTGCTGTCACCACCGGACACCAGCAATCCCAGCATCGGAAATACATCTTCCGCCAAGGGGGCATCATCCTTCATGAAAACGGAGTGCAGATGCCCTTCATGGTGGTTCACGCCGATCAACGGCTTGTTCAGGCGTTGCGAAAACGTCTTGGCGGCGGCATAGCCGATGAGCAGCGAACTGGCCAGTCCGGGGCCGTAGGTGACGGCGACGGCATCGATGGAGTCGTAGGTCTCGCCCGCCGTATCCAAGGCCTCCTGAATGATCCCCGGCAGCTTGGCGACATGGTTGCGCGAAGCGATTTCCGGAACGACCCCGCCGTAAGGACGGTGCTTGGCGATTTGCGAGTAGATGGCATTGGACAGCACGTTGCGGCCGTCCTCCACAACAGCCGCCGCGGTTTCATCGCACGAGGTCTCGATTCCCAGAATTTTCATGGCGCATATAAAACGGGGCCTGAATTGGTAATTCAAGCCCCGTTTCAGCCTTTCACATGTAGATCGTACTACATGCCGAGCAAACCCTGCCGTTCGGCTTCCTCAAACTCCTTCATTTCCTTGTCCAGTTCCTCGAAGGCCTTGGAGGCACGGAAGCGCTCATAGAGGTGCTTAGCACCATGGTTCTTGAGCGATGCGTCAATGATGTCCGGATTGAGTACCATCAGGATGTAGGCCGTGGTGATGCCGTCGTCGGTTTCATACTTCTGCATCCTGGGAACGGTGCCCTGAAGCGTCTGGGAGGTAATCTGCTTGGTCGCGGAACTGAACAGTTCGTTCATTTCGGAACCACTGGCTTCGCCGATCTCCTCGATGAAAGCCTTTTCGAGGTTTTCAATCTTCACCTGCACCAGCTGCGCGAGGTTCTTGCGGGCTTCGACCTTGGCCTTGGTAACCGCCAACTGGGTATTGCGGGATTCGCCGATGCCTACGGAGGCCATGCCGCCCTTTTCCGTAATTTTCCCGACCTCTTCCTGCATGTAGTCGAACATGGATTTATCGGAATCCGCTTTCGGCGGCGACTTACACCCCGTAAAACCGATACAAATCGCCAACGACAGTAAACCAAAAGCTACGCGTTTCATTTCTATCTCCTGTTATCGTTTCTTCATCCAGGAACAACCGTTCCACGACTCTCACAACGTGCATAAGATTATCCAAGGAATTTCAATCCTCCGCAATGTTTTTCTGACGGCAACTGGTTGCCCGCGGTCATGCGTGAAAAAATTTACTCGTTGTATCCACTCCCTCAACCATCATCAGGAGATCATACACAGGCTGCATCACATGCCTTTGAGCGAGATCGAACGGTTCACGCCCGATGGCTTCACCGGCATCGGCGTACCGGTGAACGAATCATTGAAACGGGAAAGGGTCGCCATGCGCGACGAGCCGGCCCTGGATGGTCGCTTTGTGTTTGAGAACTAGCAATTTCCAACAAATCCCCTATTTTGTTTCGAGTATTTTCAGGGGATGAGGGACGTCTAAGGGGTTTCAGGGAAAGTTTCATCGTCAAAACATGCTATCGCGCTTTGCGAAGGATCTGGTGCGTCGCTCGCGGTCGCACTGCGAGCTGTGCGACAGAAACGGCGTCAAGCTGGATGTCTACGAACTGCCCCCGCTGGGAGATGAGCCCTTGATCGACGACTGCATCTTCATCTGCGATGGATGCCGCAAGCAGATCGTCGAACCGAAAAAAATGACTCCCGGACACTGGCGCTGCCTGAACAATGCACTGTACTCCGAGGTTGCCGCCGTACAGGTTATGTCCTTCCGCCTGCTCAAACGCCTGGCAGCCAACGGGGCGCATTGGGCCCAGGAACTCCTGGAACACGCTTACCTTGATCCGGATGCGGAACAGTGGGCCAACCTGGCGGAATAACGGCAGCAGGGCCCTATCGCCCGGAGCGATCGCCCAGCCATTGGTCGCGGTCCGCACCGGACGGGAAAACCACGCCCTGTTCCCTGGAATGACCAAACTGATCAGACGGACGCGTTGTCCGGCAGGTTGTTCACGTACAGCGTCTGGGTCGGGAAAGCGAATTCAATGCCGGCTTCGTTGTAGCGCCTGAGCAGTTCCATATTCACTGATTCCGCATGCGCCAGGAAATCCCAGTAGGCTGGTGGGTGATACCAGTATATGGCCAGAATATTCAACGAGCAGTCTTTGAAGTCGTTGAAGAACACACGAGGAGGGAAGTCCTCTTTCATGCCCTCATGATCGTCGAGCAGCTCCTTCAGAATATCGATCGCCTGCTGCACTTTTTCCGGAGGCGTGTCATAGGTGATCGTCACGTTCATCACGCGTTTAATGTAGGGGCGCTTGCCGATATTCTGAATCATCTGGTTGGCCAGTTCGCCGTTGGGTACCGTAACCAGATGGCCGTCCAGCGTGCGGAGGCGGGTGGACCGGAAGCCGACCTCCTCGATGGTTCCATCGTGTCCGCCGACCACGATGCGTTCACCCAGCTCGAATGGCTTGTCGGCAAAGATGACCAGCGAGCCAAAAAAGTTTTTGATGGTTTCCTGCGCCGCCAACGCAACCGCCAAACCGCCGACGCCGAGACCGGCCAGGATGGAGGTAATGGGCTTGTCGCTCAGGATCTGCGCCACTTGCACCAGCGCTAGTACCACGATGAGCACGCGCAGGCTTTTGCGCACCATCGGTGCCATCATGTCGTCCATCTTCGTATGCGTTTTGGACGTGAAATGGATAATGGCATAATCCAGTACGTCGACCAGTGAATAGATAAAGAAGGTCACCGCAAAGGTAAACAATACCGAGAGACTGTCGGCAATGATGGCAAGGGGTTCCGGACCGAACTGCTGGCGTAATCCGAACTTGAGACCGATCGCAAAAAACAGGAACGGCATGGGGCGTCCCAGCGCCTTCAGCATCACGTGTACGATCTTCTTTCCTTCCACACGTTTCTGCTTGCCGATATTCGTGAGCACAATCTGAATCAGCTTGCCCAACAGCATCGCGCCGAACATCCAACCCAGCAGAATGACAATCTGTCCCCACGTGATCTCTGTTCCGGCAAAAACTACTTTATTCCAAAAATTCATACCACTGCCTCCGTTTCAATACTGGGCCTAAAGATAAGAGTCTGGCTCAAAATGCCAAGTTTCAATGGGAAGAAATCTTTCAAGGACTGCACCATTCTGGCTTGACCCATCTTTTTAAGTTAAACATACTATGATTTATGACAACAGATATTATTTCCTGGCCCACGCTCCGGAACATCACCTCCATAAGTCCGGCACCTACATCATCACCTGCGGCACCTATAAAAAGCAGTATGTACTCAACTCGCCGGCAAAACTCACCCTTGTACGCAACCTGCTCTTTGAGTTAGCGGAGAAATACCATTGGCGACTTCAGGCATGGGCAGTTGTGAGCAATCACTACCATTTCGTCGCCAACTCACCTGTAGATGCCTCCACGCTAAGGAATATACTCTCCACGCTCCACACCCTTTCCGCAAAGGAACTCAACCGGATCGAAGGGAAGCCTAAGCGCCGCGTCTGGCACAACTACTTCGATTCGCGCATCACCTACGAAAAGTCATTGCTCGCCCGCCTGAAGTATGTCCATCACAATCCCGTTCACCACGGCCTCGTGCACGACGCCGAGCTGTATGAATGGTGCTCTGCCGCATGGTTTGCGAGAGAATTGAGCAACGCGTTTGTCAAAACCGTCAACAGCTTCAAGATCGATCAGGTGAGGTTGTATGATGAATTCGATTTAAAAGCGCTGTCGAGCCCGCGCACTCCAAACAAGGACACACGGCCGCCTGCTTCATCGAAAATCAATGTGGAGTGCGGTGGCCCGAAGGGTTGCGACAGCAACTCGACACCGCTTTCAAACATCTCCGCAATGCGCCCTGTTTCCCGGCTGCCATCCTAAAGCGCGGTCCAGCCCGCGCACTCCAAAGACTTCTTCATCAACGATGATGGTCGATCGTCGGCGGAGTGGTGTCGCCGGAGGCCTGAAGATCGAGCGATTCGGGAAAGGCCTTGTAGTGCGCGCGGACTGCAGCGGCGAGCTTCTGTTTTATTTCGCTATCGATAGTACAGATGCCTTGATGCGGGAGTGCGGCGATCAGTTTATCCAACAGCCTGTCCTGCGGCTCCACCATGCGCGATCGCCATGAGGCCAGCAGGTTTTTGTCGATACGCGGCGGCAGCGACCCCAGGATACCGACATCGTTTTGGTTATGCACGAGCAGTCCCGTGGTCGTGCCTCGATCCAGCGTGAGCACCTGGAAAAAGTAGAGCGTATGGTAGGCCAGCTGGAACGCCTGTTGCTCCTCGGTCGGCGCAGGTGCGGTGCGTACAGCGTTGGCTAGAATCGAGATATAGGTCTCGATGGCCGCCTCCCCTACCCGACGGGCGAGTGCATGATCCTTTTTAAAATCGTCGGAGTTGAAGCTTTCGAGATAAAAATGGATGTTGCCGCGATGGCGACCGAGCGCCGGAATGTAAAAGTAGCGATCCCCCTGTGCCGTCGCTTCAGCAAACAGATCCGGCGCGGCATGGCGGAGTGCGTCAGCAAATCGCTCCTGGTCCACCGCCTGGACCATCGAAGGATTCAGGTCGGCCATGATGCGCCAGTAGCCGGAGCCGGTCTTCTGCTCCGTCCAGCTGATATGCATGTGAACGGAGGGAGCGAGCGGATGAACCGGATGTACAATGGTGGAAAGCGCCGAGGCCGAACCCAGCATGCGGCCGGGTTCGTCGTCATAGTGTACTTGAGAGACATTGACCGATGCACGGCCCAGCAGTTGCGTATCCTCTACGCCGAAGCGTCGACCACCGCCGTGACGCCCTTCGTCGCGAAACCATTCGACGCATTGAAAAGAATCTCCACCCAGCTTTTCCAAGGCAGCAACCAACTGGTCCTGGAGTGATTCCACAAGGGCGAGTCCCTGCACGGCCTGTTCGGATTGCGCGAAGGTACGGTTCATAGCTCTTCTCCCGCATAGTCCATGACGTAGCGAAAGCCTACATCGCTTGGAACCATCAAGGCACCCGATACATGCCAGCAAGGCAGGAACGAGGATGGGGTCGAGGCGCTGCCGCCCCGGATCTGGTAAGCCCCATCCACTGTGGATGCATACTCCCGCACGTTTCCGCCCATGTCGTAGACGTTGTAGACGGATATATCGCGCTTGAAGCTGCCGGGCGGTGCCCAGTGCGGATATTTCTCTTTCCCCTTCGCATTGTCGCTCACGAGGGCCAGGTCGGCATCGGGATCGTAGTCGTAGCCCCAGGGGTAGGTGCGCCCGTCCACGCCACGCGCCGCCTTTTCCCATTCATCCGCACGTGGCAGACGCACCGGTTTTCCGGTCGTATGGGCCAGCCATTCGCAGTAGGCCCCGGCGGCCTCGAACGAGATGCCCACCACAGGATCGGTCAGTTCGAGGCGTCCGTCCAGCAAGGTGCCATCGGCATTCCATGCGGCACGGGCGGGCTCGCCGGTTTCGCCGTATTGCACCCGGGCCATGCAGGCCGCCTGCTGCGCCGGATCCTCCAGGCGCTTCCAGAACTCCAGATATTCGCCCACGGCCACCTCGCGCTGCCGGATGAAGAAGGAGGGCACATCGCGCTTATGGAATGGCCAGGGCGGTGCCTGTTCGGGTCCGCCGAAGAAGGACCCACCGGGTACAAATGCCATGTCTTCAGGCATCGTTTCCGGCACCTCCAGCACCACCTTTTTAAGTTCTCCGTGCTCTAGGTAAACCGGATACGGCGCAAATCCGCCGTCTGACCGGGTGATCCAGATAAGATAGGATCCCTTTTCAAGCTCAGGCAGGGTGAAAGGAAAGCTACTGCTGCGGCCGACGGGATCTGCGGGCACCAGCCGGGGACCGTCCGATTTCAGCGGCCATACCACCAATTCATATACATTGGTTCCTGCGGAAATTTCCAAGAGGCCATGGCCCTTGATGACCGGAATGAGGTCCTGCATCAGCACGTTCATAGGGGAGGCATTAAACCACAACCGGGCCTGTTCAGCATCCTCCCGGGCCAGCGCAGAATCAATGCATCGGCGCGTGATCTCGATAAACCACCGCTGGACGCCGGACTTCGCCTGATACCGCATCGGCATCGCGGGATAGCAAGCGTTCAGCGCGGCAAACTTCGTGTCCATCGTGCGATTCAGCCCGCCTAGTCGCTCCCTGAGCGCATATTCTCTTTCCGGCGCTTCCACAGACCCCTCCCCTTCGTGAAGGGTTTTAAGAGCGGCATAGGCCGACGCGGCGTGTTCCATTAGCCCGTCCACCTCGGCACGGAGGACCTCCGCCCGCAGAGAATGTTCCTCGTAGGCACGGCGATCCTTGACGCGGTCAGTCACGAAAAAGGTCACAAACGAAAGCAGAGCAATGGCCAGGAGCGCCACCTGGAACGGGTTGTTCCAGTGCTTGACCACGCGGGGCGTTGTATAGCGCTTCGGCGGGGTTTTCTTCCTGTATTTATTGGGCGTAAGGTCCAGATCCATACCCAGATCCTGTTCAGATGGTTATTCCTTGATCCAGCGCCGGACGGACTCCGACAATGGAAGGACGGCCCTGATCTCGCACTGGCCCGTCGGTATCTCCACCTGATCACCGGCCACATGACCGATCAAAGCCTTGGCCAGTCGGGTTTCAGAGGAAATGATGCACAGGGCCTCGTCCTGATCCCAGACACCCAGGATGTAGAAGGTTTCTGTTGCGCCGCCTTCGTAGCCCAGCTCAATCCCGCAGCCGGTTGACACCTTGTCGCTCGAGGTATCGGCAAAGTCGGTCGGTTTGACCCGTTCGAGGTCTTCGGCCAGTTGAGATCCTTGGGCCATCAGCAAGCCCTGTCGCTCCTTGGCGTATTTAAACTCCGCGTTCTCACGCAGGTCGCCATAGCTGCGGGCCAACTCGATTTCCTTCGAGTTTTCCGGGATCTCAACCGTCATGATCCGCTCGAGATGCTTCTGCCTGGCCGTGTAACTGCGCGTCGAGGTCATCGGAATTTCCTTTCTCATGGCCGAGGAAGCGCTCGGCAGGATGATGTCCTGCAGTTCGGGGAATTTCCGGAGCACCTTGGCAATGACGGATTTGCGATCGAGCGCATCCCAGCCATGTCCCTCATTAATCCTGCGCATGAAATCGCGGCGCTGCTGTTCGGTCATGGCCGCCATCACATCGTGCAACCATTCCTGTTGCTGGAAACGTTCGCGCAACTGGTTCTGGGCCCGAAGCATGGCTCCGGCGCTGTTGACTTCCAAGACTTCCTGGATGCGGAAGGCGAGGTCGCCCGTGGAGATCAGCTCCCATTTCTTTATTAAATCAGTCGACCGCTGGCACCACAGAAGCATCGGGGCACTGGCGGTGCGGCGGGCGACGGCGTTGGCCATGATCTCGCGGACGGCATCTTCCGCCCCGTTCGCGATCAGTGCCGCCATCACTTCGTTGAGTACGGGGTGACTTACGACGGGAATCACTTCGCTCAAGGTGCCGATCACGGCCTCCTTGTCGTTTTCAATAAGGATCGTCAGCAGGGTCTGCAACTGGCGCGAGGGCAGGCGGTCCAGGGTGGTGACCAAGTCGCCGTCGATCAGGTCATGAATCAGTTTTTCGGTCTCCAGCCCGCCGGGTTCGATGCCGAACAAACGGGCATAGATGAATCCTTCCGCCTTCCACTCCGGACGAGCAGAGGGCGCGCCCTTGATGATGAATCCGAGCCGTTCCGAAAGGATCTTCTTCGCGACGTCGGTCGTGGCATCGATCTTCTTCTCGATGATCTCCTTGAAGCGCTCGAACAGCTTTTCGATGTCGCGCTCGTCGGCTACCAGCTTGAACCAGCTGTCGTCATACGACAGCCCCTTCTTGTGGAAAACAATGTTATCGGAACGTTTCTTGGGAATTTCAACCGAAGCATCCCCCTTGAGCCCGCGCCGGGCTCCTTCCCAGAATTTTTTCCAGGCCGCTTCCGGCAGGACCGACGGCACCATCTTTTCGATCAGGCGGGCCACCGACATGCTGCCATAGTTGCGCAATGCCATGCGCACCACTTCGGCAGGATCTTCCTTGATCAGCCGGGCCAGCTCGGCGGGATCGTTGTGCTTGATGGCAAGAATGTGCTTTTCATCCAGTACATCAAGCGCCTCGGCGGCATAGCTGAAAGCCATTTCGTGCTCGCCCTTCCCTTCGAAATCAATCTCCAGCTTCTGATAGAAAAAATCGACATATTCGATGATGCCGAAGCCCCAGGTGTCGTTGTAGCAAAGTTGTCCGGTCTTGAGCGACCGCAGGTGGCGCAAACGTCTGAAGCACTCGGCCTCCGGCACATCCCCGTCAAAGCCCGCCGGTTCAATCAGTTTGAGTGCATTCCGGTCTTTCGAGAACAGCGTTTCAACCGAGCCCTTTGCGTCTTTGGCCGACCGGCGTATCGCAGCCTGCCATTCGAGCACCTCGAGTGCCGAGTCGACCTGATCGCCGTCCGCCAGCTTGCCAAACAGCAGCTGGGCCCACTCGTCGGCTTCCTTACCGCGACCTTCCTCGACCAATTGGCCGAGAACCTCGACCAGCTCCGCTACATTGGATTCAGCCGATTCCAGCTGCTCCACGAACCACTCTTCGTTAACCGCATTCAAATCCATCCTGTTCCTCCGGGAAAATTAGCGGGAAACATACAGCTTTTCCCTGATGCAGGAAAACGTTTTCCGAGGATTTCGGGCGCTCCCTCTCAGAGAAGGGTAAAAGGGGGGATGAAAGGCGGAAGAAAGAAAGCGTTTCAACATCTAGGCGAAAGCTACCCAAAGACAGTGACCGCCATTTTTATTGTAGTTTTTTACAGGAAAAGGATTAGGGGTCAGCCCGTGAGTTGTATCATTTTCTGTTTTAACACTACGTTTTTAGGTTCCCTATCAAAGCTGGAGATGGCCCGTGCTGTATTCGTCCGATGTCCCATCCGCAACCTTTCTTTCAGCAATCCAGACCACGGTAACAGTGGTCCGTTTCTTTAACAACCAAGCAACGGCCTGCATTCCGGTGTTAAAAATTCATTGAAATTCCCGCATAAAGTCGTGCAGTGCGGGGATAGTTTGTTCCATTATACTCTACGGTATTATCAATGGAGATGGCCGCACGCATATCAACTGACAGCGGTGCTCACGCGAATGACCTCAACCATCCTGTAAAGCCGCCCGAAACGTACAATTCTCGATAGTTGAATTTAACCTTGTACTGTATAGTTATAACTGATGATTAAATGGCTGATACATTTGCTGATCCTGACCGGCATAACAACACCGGTATTTTGTTATGGCAATGCCCCTGCACACACCAATGACGCCTTACCGGCATTAAACTGGATCCCCCCCGCCGACTCGTTTGACTGGATCCAGCTAAAGTCAGGTGAATGGCTCAAAGGAAAGATCAGGGTCATGCAGGAGGGTGACCTAGAGTTTGAGAGTGAAGAGCTGGATACACTGACTCTTGACTGGATGGAGATCCGTCAATTGCGATCGGCCCGCAGCTTTGATGTCTTGCTGGGAAGCAATATTCGTGAGCGCCAAAAAGGATTCCTTCTCGAAGGCCGCATAACCGCAACGCCGACCGAGTTGCATGTGGATGGTGAAAATTCGGTTATTGTTCCCCGAAGCAAAGTCCAAAGTTTTACACGGGGCGGTTCCCGGCTGAACTATTGGTCGGGAAAAGGCTCGTTCGGCCTGACGGTTCGCGGCGGCAATACGGAACAGACTGACTACAACGCAAGTGCAAATTTTCAGCGGCGCACACCTGACACCCGTTTTTCATTGGATTATCTGGGGACGCTGAGCAGCGTCAACAAGGAGAAAAACACTGAAAACCACCGCATTAACTCTGCGTTTGATGTCTGGCTCTCGAGGCGGTTATATCTAATGGTGCCATTCGCCGAATATTACAGTGATAAATTTCAAAACCTCGATTACCGGCTCACGCTGGGTGTCGGTATGGGCTGTTACCTGATCGACCGGCGGAATATTGAGTGGAATATAACCGCTGGCCCGGCTTACCAGTACACGCTTTTTGACTCCGTTGCGCTCGGGGAATCCGATACACAGAACACCGAAGCCCTGGTTGTCAGCACACATTTCGAGTGGGATCTCACCAGACGCATCGAGGTGCTCTTTGATTACAGCGGGCAATACACCCGGCCCGCAGATGGCGAAACCAGCCATCACAGTGTGAGCACACTATCCGTCGAGTTGACCACTCGTTTTGATTTAGACCTCTCCTTCGTCTGGGACCGCGTTGAACAGCCGGAACCCGACAGCGCAGGGAATCGGCCGGAAAAAGATGATTACCGCATGATCGCTGCCCTGGCATTCGATTTCTAATGGTATGACTTAGGCCTATCCGACCATGGATAACCTTTCAGGGCCATGCCATCCGCCGTGAAAACCCATTATTCAACACCCTATGAGGTCTATGAAATTAAAGACTATGAGGCCAGGTATTATACGTTACTCAGGAACGGCTGCGGGCAGGAATGTTCTGCACTCTATACAACAGTCAACCCGAGCACGATTCGGCTTCTTGCGCAAAAGATGGGCGGAATATACTGAAAAAATCATTAAGGATGTCCCCGGGATGGGATATGAACCTGAAAGAGCCCTCGCTGCTTAGCGAGAGCTCCTTAATCAATGTTCATAGAATCTGATCGGTGTATTCCGACTTATTTCTTGTACTCAACGGCATAGGTTCCGTCCATGAGTTTATCCGTGGTGTTTCCTACACCCTCAGCAAACTTATCGAAGGCAGCCTGCACATCACCCCATGAACTCAACTTACTGCTATCGAACAGAGTCTTCCCACCCCCTCGAGAAGCCAATCCCGCCGCCAGCAAATCTCCGGTAGCGGCATCTCGAAATTCGCCTTCGACGACAGCTTTCCCTACAAAGGAATGAGTCCCGGTACTGAGCCGTTTCCCAACATTAACGGCAATCCCCGGAGGCAAGACACTAGTGATAATATCCAAGGCAACGGATGACTGGCTGGCCTCTGAGATCGCAAACCGGACTCGGATGACTCCTGCTCCCGGTGTATTCACAACCTCAAACCGCTGCCCCATCTCCTTGGTAAGTGCGGCATGCAGATGACGCCCCACTTCTTCCAATTCCTCCTCGGGAAGATTCTCCAGCTTTGAGTCAGGAACGCGCCAGATCGTTATCGGCTCAATAAGAACCTTATCATACGTCTTAAAATCGATCTTCGTGTTCACATATAGAAGTTGCGCAATTTCTTTCCGGGTTTCCTTCATCAGCGCATAGTCGCTTTCGTTCATAAAGCCGGACGGTTCAGGAGTCTTTGCCCGCTCTGTACGCACACAACCGGTAATCAAAAAACCAACGCACAATAACAAAACAACTGAACTACAATTTTTTTTATTCACCCTTTTTCTCCGCTAACTTTATGTTGAAAAAGTGCCTTATTTCGGCCTTCTACCTATCACTGCAGCAGTGAGTAACAAGGGATCCTTGATGAGAACTCAAAGAACACCAAGACTCCCGGATACTATCATTACAGACCGTACGACACTCCAAGC
>CAXMPN010000033.1:0-15888 GCA_964195195.1 Pontiella sp.
ATTGCGTTCGACCCGCTCATCAGCGGCGTATGCAGCGTGGGGGGAACCTTCGTGATCACTTCGTACCCGACAAAAACAGCGAGCACAAAAATGGTTAGTGCACCTATCAACGCTTCCATGGCTATGCTCCTTTTTCTTCCATCAACGGCTTGATCATCTCGTGAACCACCTGACCCTCATGCACCAGCAGTGCGCCTTTAACGATTTCATCCTCAAGATCGATCTTGACTTCGCCCTCCTTCACCATGTTGAGCAGGAAGGTGGAAATGTTCTTCGAAAACAGTTGCGAGGCATGCATGGATGAACGCGAGGGATAGTCGGTGAAGCCGACCAGGCTGATGCCATGCTTTTCAACCACGTGTCCGGCAACAACGCCCTCCGTATTTCCGCCGCGCTCGGCGGCAAGATCGATGATGACCGACCCCGGTCGCATCGCCTGCAGCATGTCGTCGGTAATAAGCACCGGGGCCTGCTTGCCGGGAATCGCGGCCGTCGTGATGACCACATCGACCGCCTCCACCTTAGCCTTCATCTGTTCCTGCTGTTTCTTGTAGAACTCGTCCGACTGCGCCATGGCATAGCCGCCCTTGTCTTCGGCATCGGCCGTTTCCAGATCGAACTCCACGAACTTGGCACCAACACTTTCGACCTGCTCCTTCACTGCCGGACGGGTATCATAGGCTTCCACGACCGCACCAAGGCGTTTCGCGGTGGAAATCGCCATCAGGCCGGCCACGCCGGCTCCGATCACAAACACCTTGGCGGGCGTGATCGTGCCGGCCGAGGTCATCAGCATGGGAAAATATTTCGGTAGCAGGTCCGCCGCCTGAATGACCGCGCGGTAGCCCGAAATCGCCGCCATGGAACTGAGCACATCCATGCTCTGCGCACGAGTGATACGCGGTACGAATTCCAGTCCGAATCCGCTGATTTTACGAGAGGCCAACTGCTCCATGAGATCGAGCTTAGTGAAGGCGTCCATCAGGCAGACCAGTACGGTGCCTTCCTTCATCATCTCCACCTCGGTGGACTCCGGCGGGCGAATTTTGAAAAGGATATCGGCCGCGGCATAAAGCGCATCGGCGTTGGGCGCGATCTTAGCGCCGGCCTCCGCATAGGCCTGGTCGGCGATGAAGGCACCGGCCCCCGCACCGCTTTCCACCAGCACCTCCAGCCCGGCCTTGGTCAGCGAAGCGATGGTATGGGGAATCAAGGCAACCCGGTTTTCTCCCGGCAGGATCTCTTTCGGTACAGCAACTTGCATCGGCGTTACCTCTTAATTGTTTTCACCATAAAGAGGATCCAAAATACCGCCTTTAGAAACAGCCGTCAAGTGGTGAGCACAGGCAGCCCGTCCTATCACGCGCCCACGCGCCCACATTCGAGCGCATCGTAGTACCAGCGAACGAAAGAGGAACACCACCGGAAATAAGAAAAGGGTCCGGAATCGGACCCTTTCAACGCTATCGCGTAATGCCCTTTTCGGAGGCTCGGCAAAATTCGAGCAGGTGCCTGACCTCTGGACTCTGCTCCACCTCGGCCTCGATCTTGTCCAACGCCTTGGCAACAGGCGCATCCTGGCGGTAGAGAATGCGATAGGCTTCCTTGACCGCCTTACGGCCGGCCTCGTCGACGCCGCGGCGCTCCATGCCGATCTTATTGAAGCCGCGCACTTCCAGCGGATCGCCATGGGCGATCATATAGGGAGGCAGATCCTTGGAAATCTTCGACACGCCGCCCACGAATGCCATGGTGCCGACCCGCAGGAACTGGACAATACCAACCAATCCTTCGATGGTAGCCATATCCTCGATCGTTACATGCCCCGCAATCTGGCAGGCGTTGGCAATGATCACGTTGTTCCCGATATGGCAGCAGTGCGCAATATGCGTATAGGCCATGATCAGGCAGTTGCTGCCCACCGTCGTATAATCACCCTCGTTGGTGGCGGCGTTGACCGTGACATATTCGCGGAACGTATTGTTGTCGCCGATCTTCACCCCGGGCTTGCCGCCCTTGAATTTAAGATCCTGTGTGCGACCGCCCAGTACGGCAAACGGTGAAACGCGATTGTTAGCACCCAGCGTGGTATTACCTTCCACCACCACATGGGAGATCAACTCGGTTCCGCTACCGATGACTGCATCTGAGCTGACCGTGCAAAAGGGACCAACAATGGCGTCATCAGCAATCTGCGCACCGTCGCCCACGATGGCTGTTGGGTGTATCTTCGCCATACTAGCTAACCTCCGTATCCAAACATCAGTTCAGCCTGACTGGCGAGATCGTCGCCCACGTAGGCCTTGGCTTCTACCGCCGCCATGCGCGAACGCATCCGCGTTACTTTGATTTCCATGCGCAGCGTGTCTCCGGGCACGACTTTACGGCGAAACTTGGCTTTGTCGATGGACATGAAATAGGCGATTTCACCTTCTTTCTGGCTGACCTTATTCAACAGGATGCCGGAGACCTGGGCCATGGCTTCGAGTTGCATGACACCGGGCATGATGGGTTCGCCCGGGAAATGGCCCTGGAAGAAGGGTTCGTTGAATGTCAGGTTCTTGTAGCCGACAATGCTCTTGTCTTCCACATTCATTTCAACGATGCGGTCCACCAGCATAAAGGGATAACGATGCGGCAAAATCCCGAGAATTTCATTAACGTCCATGACACTCATCTCTTTCTCCTGTTTGCAATTATAAGTTCAAAAAGGCTATGCGGTTTCCGGACCCTGTTCAACACTATTCTGTTGGGCGGTCAGCTTGTCGAGTTCGGGGCATCCCTCAGGAACGCTCCAGGCATAGGGGAAGGTGCGGCATTGTTCCGGGCGGGCCTCATATACTGAACACCGATTCCCATCTAAAAAGGCACAGCTTCCGTCGCCCTGATCCAACAGGGCCAGTTGCTGTCGATTGGGAGCGAGACGGGTATGCCGGTCGATAAATTCCTGCTCGGACAGCCCCAGATGGGCGGCAAGCCGTGGAAGGTCGGATTCCACCAACAGGACCGCACCGGTCCAGCGGCAGCAGTCTCCACATCCGGAGCAACTGAATAGCTTGAGAACTTCTGAATTCAACATTGAACGTCCTTCCGCCTATTTCGTCTGAATGCGTTGACATTTAATTCCGCAACCAACATTATGTCGCTTTCATACGCATATAAAACTAGGTGCGGTGTATTAGTTGAAACATGAAGAAAGGATCAAGAACGATGTTCAATAATTTGATGAGTAAGAGAAACATGATGGTGCTACCAGTGGCTGCGGCCCTAATGCTAACCGGTTGCGAGGAAGAGGAAATGGCCAATACTCCCGAGCCCGCACCCGTTGACTTGACGCAGACGGAAGACTTGTTCAGCACACCGGTTAAGCCTAATCCCTTGACCACCGATCCCGACGCCGTTGTTGTACGTGTGAACGGCGAGGAAATCACCCGTGGCGAAATCAACCAAATGATGGGCATGGCCATGCAGCGTTTCGGCGGCCAAATTCCACCGGAACAGATCCAGACCGTTCAGAGCCAGATGTATTCTCAAATCAAGGACGAACTGATTAACCAGAAGCTGTTGACAGCGGCCGTCGCCGCGGAAAACATCCAAGTGGATGATGCCGAGGTGGCCACGGCCATTGAAGAGATCCGCGGGAGCCTGCCGGCAGACCTGACCCTGGAAGCCGCTCTGGAAAAAGAGGGACAGACCCTTGAAATGCTTCAGGTAAAAGTCGGGAATGACATGGCGACGCGCCAGCTAATGGAAAGCAAGACCGCCGACACACCGGCAGCCACCGAAGCCGAAGCCAAGGAATTCTACGAAGCAAACCCGGACAAGTTCGCGGCACCGGAAAGCGTTTCGGCCAGTCACATCCTGATCACGTTTGATGACACGGATACCGACGAAACCAAGGCGGAGAAAAAAGCTAAGCTCGAGGAAATCCGCCAAAGCATCCTTGCTGAGACCGTTTCCTTCGAAGACGCGGCCACGGGAAATTCCGATTGCCCGAGCAGCGCCCAGGGCGGATCCCTTGGCACCTTCGGTAAGGGCCGCATGGTTCCCGCATTCGAGGTCGCGGCATTCTCGCAGGAACCCGGCGAGATCGGCGAAGTTATTGAAACAAAGTTCGGCTACCACATCATCATGGTCAGCGACCATCAGGAAGAAGGAACGATGGACTTTGAAGAAACCAAAGACAAGCTGATCGACTTCCTCACCAACCAAAAGAAACAAGAGGCCGTGCTAGACTACATCGCCAGCCTGCGCGACAGCGCAACCATCGAGGAGATGTAACCTCCCCTTCCGGTTGATCTTCGTAAACACCCCTCCAGTCGAGGGGTGTTTTTTTATGTCTGGAACCCCTTCTCGCTGGTCCTCTGGCCGGACAGCCAGGCATCCCGATAGGCGGTATTCCGGGAACAGACACCCCACCCGTTTTGCGTTCATCGGCATCGTGCTACGGGTCATTGCCGGCGGTCTGGCCTGGCTCACCATGCGAATGAACTGGATGTAGGCTGACGTTACTACGCCCTGTGAGGAGCCATGAACAGGCCCCATGCGATAGCCCAGGCAATCCGTGCGGACCGCGAACCGGGATTTGAAGAAAGAACCAAACGGGCTCCGTATCAGATGGAAAATCCTTTGAAAAGAAGGACGATCAGCGTGAGAAGGCATAGCGCACACAGCCCGAGGGAAAACCAGGGAAGCGCTCCGCCCTGCACCTTGCGGCATTCCAGTTTCGACCAGGACGCAATTCCGGCAAGGGCCATGGTCAGAAACAGCACAAACAGAAAGGCGGCCAGATTCCTGCCATGATGTTCAACCCGGCTGCCGGCCGGACCCACCAGCGGCATGACCATGCAAAGCAGATAGAAGGAAAGGCCTGCCGAAAACGCCAGCGCAGAACCGGTTGCGGGCCTGAATAGGATGGGTGTGCTGCTATTCTCCATGGCGCTCCTCATTACAAAAAATATCGTGCCCGACAATATAGAAGCCCCTTTGTATCAATGGAAGAAAAAACAGTGAGGGGCCATGGATATCGACTCGCACCGGGACCCATAATATAAGCGTAGCTTTAATCGATTGTCCCTTAAATGGACAGGATAGGCACATCATCATGGGGCGCCCAAACCCATCCGCAACACGCCGGCGAGCCAAAGGGCTTGAATATAAAACCGGCGATATGGTGGTTCGCTACGAGGTCTGTAAGGATTTTATTTTTGACGCCCAGATGTTTTCCGGGAAGGAAGATTCATTCCGTGCATGGAATTGAAGATGACCACCAGATTGGAAAATACCATGCCGACTGCGCAGTATTTAGGAGAAAGCCAGCCTGCGCCGGCGAGCACCACCCCTACCGCGTTGTAGAGGAATGCCCAGCCATAGTTCAGGCGAATCTTTCGTCGAACCTTTCGTTGCATGAATGGCAGATCGTTCAGGCGACCAATCTCCGGCACCATGAAAACGCCATCGGCACTCATCTTTGCCGGGATCTGTCCGGAAAATACCGCCAAACCGAAGTCCGCCGCCGCCAATGCCTGGGCGTCATTGATCCCATCGCCCACCATCATGACGGTTCGTCCCTGCTCTTGCAGCGAGGCGATCTCCCGCTGCTTGTCGCCGCTGCCCATGCCGGCATAGAACTCCGCAATGCCTAGTTCCGCGGCTACCTGACGGACCACGGGCTCCCGATCCCCCGAAAAAATTAGCGACTCCACCTGCTGGGCCTTGAGATCGGTAATCAGCTGCCGCGATTCCTCGCGCACAGTATCCCGTAGGCCCGCGATGAGATAACATTGCTCGGCGTCGCCGAAGAGTACGATGGTGGAATCCTGCAACCCGGGCGGGATGGTGACGTTGGGATACAGTTGGTCACTGCCGGCCAGATAATGTTTCCCATCCACCTTAGCGGAAACCACCGTTCGTGCGATCGCCCGCTCTTCGACCGGCTTCGGTGTCCCCAATGCCGCCAACGACCGGGCAATCGGATGCTCGATGCCGTTTTCCAGCGACGCGAGCAGGTCCAGCCATTCCTGGCTTTCATCGGCCAACCAGACAATATCATGCACCTCCAGCACGCCGCGCGTCAGTGTACCCGTCTTATCGAACACCACCACGGACGGCTGCAACGCAAGCACCGATCCATTGAAAATCTGAATTCCAAGCCGGCGAATCTTTTCGATCGCCGCAGTCAGTACCAACGGTTCGGCAATACCGAACGCGCACGGACACGCTACGATTAAAATGCTCAAAAATCGGATGATCGCCGCATTCCGGTCGCCCCAAACGATATGGACAAGGCACACCGCCAATGCGATCACAATGACGATGGGCACGAAAACCTGACTGATTCGATCCCCAAGGGAGAGCTGTTCCTTGCGCGTGTTGAACGCCTCGATGGTGCTTTCGACAATCTTCTGGATCAGATTGCTTTGTCCGGCGGCCGGGACGGAAAGTCCGGCCGTGTCGGAAAGCAGTGTCGCCCCCGCCCCCACGTAGTGTCCCTGATCCAGCGAAACTCCATGCGATTCACCTGTAATGAGACTGAAATCAAATTCGGCCGGTTCCATCAAAATCCCGTCAGTGGGAACGATTTCACCCCGCAAAACCTGAAATTCCATTCCCGGACTCAGTTCCTCCACCGCGGCATAGTCATCGGTACCGACCCGGGCCTTCTTGGGCAGCTGCCAGGAAAGCGAGCTGACGCGCCGGCTGAGTTTCTTATAAAAGCTTCCCGAGATGAGATTCCCGGTTTCGATCAGCATCAACAACAGGGCGACCACATCGAAATAGAGCCGCGAAAAGTCGCCCACGATCATGGAATGGAGCGAATAGATCCACGCGGCGGAAGTGGATAGCACCACCAGGCTTTCCATGCGGAACTGGCGCGTAGTGATCTGCCGGATTCCCATACGCATCGTAGTACGCGCCGCGTAAAGCGGCACCATGGTTCCGAACAGCAACAGGAGCACGGAACAGACCAGCTGCATGGCCAGCGGAACCTCCCAGCTCTCGGCCGAGTAGACCACGAATGAAAGCATCATGTTGTTCAACGCAAAGAACCAGCCGGCACCGAAGCGGAAGTAATCGAACCCGCCCCGGGTTTCTTCGCCGCCTTCGTAGTATCTGTATCCGAGCTTTTCGATATTTGCGGCGATGCCGTCCTTGCCGATCTTCATGGGATCGTAGGATAGCGTGCAGGTTTCGGCGATAAAGTTCAGGTTTACATTGCCCACGCCGGGCAACTTGCCCAGGCTGTTGTGCACGAGCCACGAACAGGCGGGGCAAACCATGCCTCCCACCAGAAAACAGAGATCCTGCCCATGCTCGATCTGAGCCGCTCCCCCTTCGATCTCTTCGCCGCCCGGAAAAACGCCTTCGAGCAATTGCGTGATTCGCTCGTCGCGCGCCGACCCTTCCAGCTCCATCTTACCGACAATGGTGTAGACCGCCGCACAGCCCGGACAGCAGAAGTCGCCCTCTCCCCCGGGAACGCTGCGACTACAGACTATGCAATGGTCGGCCATGACTTTTATTTCTCACACAGAGGCACGACGGCACAAAGGAAAAGACCGGAAAGGAATCAATTTACTCCGTGGCTTTGTGTGAGTCATCCCCTTATTCAGCGACAGGAGCCAGTTTTAGTGCAAACAGGACCATATAGAATAGGCCGATGGACAGGCAGATCCACGGAAACGCCTTCTCAAAACGGGCGCCCCATTTCTTGTCGACAAGACGTCCGAGCGAGATGCCCAATTGCATGAAGAAGGTCTGGGTAATAACAAATGCCAGCATGAACGCCCCGCCCAGATACCAGCGACCTGTTCCCACCGCCATGGCGAACGCGGCATAGAGCATCCCGCAGGGAATCAGGGAGGTGCATGCCCCTCCGACGGTCAGCTTGCCCAGCCCGCCGCTAAAGAAACGCGATAGCCAGCTGCTCTTCGGGGCCTTCAGCCCCTTCTTCCGGAAGGCATATCCCGCAATGAAAAGCATCGTAATGCCCGGAAACAGAAGCGAGAGCAAGACCCCGCGCAGGGGATGATCCCCCAACTGGCAGCAATAGTGCGACGGCCCAATGTTGATGAATTCTCCAAACGCGCCAAAAAGAAGTCCCGCGATGGTATAGCCGGAGATGCGGCCGAGATTGAATAACGAGAGCGCCCTCAGGCTCTTTTCACGATGCAGAGCACAGACGGATACATGCAACGGCCCGCACATGGCATAGCAATGCGGTATGGCAATCCAGCCCAATGCGGATCCGGCGATAATGGCGGCAATCAGTTCCTTCATAATCAGCGGGTTACCTTATCAGCTAATCCCAACAATTCAATTTCAACGCCAAATTAAATATAAGGGTATGGGTGTACGCATTAAAATACGCATTTAAATGCCATTATTACTTGCATTATGAAAAGAGATCGGCTAAATCTGTTCTGTTAGTTCGAGAAGGATAGTTGAGTGAGGAGTAAAAGGGTATGAAAAATTCAATTCGCAACGTCGGTGTTATTACGGCTCTATTGTTAGTCTCCATGAGCACTCAGGCTGGGCTGCTTCGTAATTCTGCTCCTGGTGATACAGTGACTTACACTGCAATCACAGAAGACATCAGCGGTTATGGAACATTTGGCGGCACATATGGAACGCCTACCATCAACGGTGATTTGTTGGATTTCAACCCTCTTGGCTTGCAAGCGCAAGCAACCGGAGGCGCAGACTCAGAAAATGATGCGGAGCTTCGATTCGGCGTTGAAGCCCACCAAGGTTACCACATTTCAGATATTCAGTTCGGGGAGGCTGGCGAATCCAGGCTGCGTGACCCGGGTAGCGTCGGAACAGTGAGTACTTTCACAGAAGTGACGGCAACATTCTTCGTTGATATACTAGAGCTTGACCACGGCGCTACTGCTCTTCCCGGCAGCGTCGATGACCAATACATAAGGTATTTTGCTTATTTTGACATAACAGGTGGGCTAGGTATTAACCTCTGGGATGGAAACATCGATATTGATATCGACCAAATACTCCTTGATAACGAAGTCAATTATGAGTTTGGGGCAACGGAAGTACACATTACGCTGGACAACATTATGTATGCCGCAAGTGAAGTCGGCACGACAGCTACGATTAAAAAGAAAGATGCGGATGGTTTTACTATCACAGCAGTGTCCGTTCCTGAACCTGCTTCTGTCGTCTTGTTGCTCGGAACGACCTCGGGCTTGGTATTTATCCGCCGCAGAATCATCGGGTAAATAAATAAACTTTACGAAAAGCCCCGCCACGGCGGGGCTTTTTTTTTGCTTATCCAGTAAGTTTCTATTTCGGTCTGGCGGTCTTCTTCAAACGCTTATAAGCGTCTGCCTTGATCCCATGCCACCTTTCTCCAGAAAGGCATCCGGATATACTTATGGATCGCACATTTAGAGCGAATTAAGAAAACCTGTAGCCATGAATGTAGACGCGGCTGGAAGCCGCGTCTACATTGCTCAGAATGAAACCATCGTCGGCCACAATATTTCTTAATTCGATCTAGTGGCTGATACTGTCTTCAAAGTGATTGGTCAATACCCGGCTACTAGCTAATCCTCTCCAAAAAAAGTGTCCCGCAACCTTTTCCCCGTTTTCCGAGCCCAGCATCAGAGGTCTCGCCTTTTCCAGACGTTTAGATAAAGCAGATCGCTATTTCATAACTCGTGCAAGAAACGCATCGAAGCTGTTGATCACCTTTTTCTTCAGCGCCAGCTTGATTGCTTTTTTCCGCACCACCCTGCGCTCATGTGAAACGACCATATGATTCCAGAATATCTTATCCAACCCTTTGTACCAATCATGCACTTTCCCCCAGGCGGGGAGCAGCTGCATCTGTAGTTCTTTTTTTCGGGCCACCCTACGTTCATGTGCAGCGACCATGTGGTTCCAAAACATCATTTCCAATATTTTGTACCTGCCATGAATGTTGCTCCAAACGGCGAGCATAGATGACTGCGCATGCTTCAACCATCACCTCTGATCGGGAACAAACTCCTGCCAACCAGCTTGCGCCGCCGCTTGGTACGAGCCAGAAACAAGCCGATGGTGCCAAAGCCCATCAGCCCAATCGCAGCAGGTTCGGGGATGGTCTCTGCAGCAATCCAGTCAGCGTAATAGGGCATGGACATGGCATTCATAACGCTAAATCCACCACCAACAGATACAGTAATGCCTGCAAGCTGCCCCTTGTAGAATACGCCACCACCGGAATCCCCAAAGCCCGCCCCGGCCTCATAGTCTGTACGGGACGAGTTAAAGTACATCAAAAACTCCTTGTCTCCAGAATCCCTTATGTCAATTTGCTGGCTGCCCCACCGTTTGGTTCCTCTTCCCCATGCGGCTCCCCCGTTCTCTGTTGTCCAGGAGGTACTGGAGACCGTGCCCGTGGTTCCGTAGCCTACCATAAGCACTGGGAGCTTTGGATCAGTAAGGGTGCGGGACAATCTCCTGTTGAGTATAGACCATTCCATCTATGGTCAAAGAACCGGAGACGCCATCGTCTGCCACGTGCTCTGCGGTCAGGAGCCAACCCCCGCCCACTGACACTGCGGAGCTTCCCTTGTAGTTGTAGACATAATCCCAGTCCAGATCCAGTCCGGCGTCAGATGGCGCAGCTTCGGCCGCAACGTAATCCTGCACAACGATGGCTGAAACCGGCATTACCAAGCCCAGAATACAAAAAAAGGCGATTTTACGCATAGGAATTCGTTCCTCTATTGAGACAGAGTTTCGTTTATAATCCGGGATCCGGGCTAAGTCAATGATGAGTCTCCGGCAGCACTGGGTACTCGACAGAGGCCTCTAAGAGGTAGCCCTCTATATAGAAAAAGAGCCATGAAAAGGGTCCTTCCAGAAGGGATTGGTCGTCAATGCGGTTTACAACACGAATCGCCTGCGTATGAAGCCAAATAAAGACCCAACAGAACCCGTTAGAATGAGCGATGCCGGTTCAGGAATAACAGCGCAGGGTTAGCCCTCCGGGGCGGCACTCCCCAGGCATTCCCTACCGGAAGGGCTTCTCCGTCCCGAACAGGACCGAATTACCGGAACTACCGGAAGAGTTCTTCGCCTTCGCTGGCGGAGATTGCATGGTTGTCGGCGGATTCGATTGTGCAGCGACATCGGTCTTGGGAAGGGGGAAATCGGATGTGCTGGTGATGAAAGCCAGATCGTCCAAGCCTGAGAATTCGCCACTGTCGCTGATCCACGCTACGCCAATGATATAACGGCCAGCCGGGGCAACAGCGCCGAAAAAGGTATCGTCGCTGGTATTGCCTGAGGAAATGTCGACCGGTGCGGACGTCGCAACGATATCGGCGTTATCCAGCGTGACTTTCATGGTCCATTTTCCGGTCTTATCACTATTATTTCTTCCCAGTATGGTACCTGCCACTACCCGTATGTGTTCCTCCGGTTCGAATCCGTGTTCCGCCAGGGTCAGTTGGTATGACCCTCCAATGGTGCAGGCATCGCCCATCACCGTCGATTTAGCCAGAAATCCACCGTTAGGAGTTTTTCCGGGGCCGGATATCGGCGTTCTTGAACTGCTGACATAGTCACTGCGGATATGGTCGGTACTCTGGAAAAGCACGGCCTTGCCGTTAAAGAGGACGCCGAATGAATCGGTTTGTTTGCCAGCCTCGATGAGACCTTGGTCGAAATTGACCACTCCACCCTGGCTATTGGTAAAAGCTTCCAGAATCAGGGGCAAAAAGTCGTCGATATCCAAAATCAGTGCCCGACTCTTACCCACTCCTGTGGAATGGCCTGGGTCATACGATGCGCTTTTATCGACTGCATTGGCTTGCTCATCCGAATCATATACCCCGTCGGCGGAAAATTTCGGCACTGCGGACGCCGACTGGACGATGAAAATACAGAGGACCATATATGCCATGCTTGAAATCGAAACTCTCATGTATTCCCTTACCGTTATTCCGGGATTTAGCGAAAAGTCAGTAGACTAAAACGTTTAAGGATTCCAAAACTGCCCCGTTCGCGTATTTTTTCAAAGAAAAAAAAGAAAAAGAACGCATGTAAAACTTCAAGAGACTGCCCAGCCGCAGAAACCCAATACCCATTTAAGCCCGCCCCGATGGCATGACGGAAGTTTTCCCGGCGGCTATTTGGCAGTGAAGACAGTCTCTACCTCGGTATCGATGAGATGGAAGAGCGTGTTGCCCTGCCCCAGTTCTTCAGTGCAGGCTTCGGAGCACAGGTTGCAATTCGTACAGTCGGGTCCGCGGCTTTCGAAGCGTGCGCGAAGGTTAAGCGGGCAGATGGTATCGCACCTATGACAATTGGTGCAGGTTTTCCGGGAATTGGCGAAATCCATGTAGCGTGTGCGGCCGGACTGCAATAGCATCTGGATCAGCGCGTAGGGACATCCCTTCTTACAGAAGTGTTCCTGATAGTGCACGAATAGCCCCATGAAGCCCGCCACCAAAGCCGACGCGGTCCCGATCATTGCCAAGTTTCCTTCCGCCACCAGTTCCATCTGTCGTGAAACCGGCTGGAAGAACGAGAGAATCACCTCGGAGAGAAAGAGCGAGAGGATTGCGGCACCCAGCCATACTTTGACCGGTCGCGACGCGGAATGTCTGGTTTTAGGGCTGTTGACGGTTTCCAGAAACAGATGCATCGGGCACATGTGCGAGCAGAAGATCCGTCCTTTTTTCATGGAAAGGACCACAACGGCCAGCAGCAAGCCCACGATGGCAAACAACGGATAGAACATGGTGGCCAAACCGAAGTCCGTTCCATAGACCCGCATACACTCGTTTTCCAGATCGAAACAAAAAAAACGGAGAGGAATGCTCAGAAGCACGGCGAGGCTGAGCCCCTGAATGAACCGCCGCCGAGTGGAGTATTTAGATCTAGGCATGTTTGATGTTAGAATTTAGATTTTAGAATTCTGGAACTCAATCGGCGCTGTCTTTCTAAACAACAGCGTCGCAGACCCGAACATCAAAAATCGCAAATCAAAATTCAAAAATGATTCAGGGCTTGAAATGCAGGATCAGGTAGACAATACACACGATCGTCAGGAGGATATCGACGGCAATCTTGCACTTGCCGATATCCGCATGGCCCTGTTTGATTTCAGTCGTGGTCTCAAGCATTTCGTCTTTTTTATTTTCAGCCATGGAAATCTCCGGAGCTCTATAGTTCGTAGTCGTTAAGCGGCTGACCATTTTCATCGACACGCCAGTTTTTGTTGCGGCCCAGGGTCTGCAGGTACGCGGTCAGATCCTTGATCTCCTCATCGCTAAGGTAGGCAAACGACGGCATGATGGATGCTCTTTCATAAATTCCCTTACGGTCCGGGAATTTTTCGCCCATATCGCGCGGGTTCTTGAAGTGGGCCCAGTGCCACTCCGAGGAATATTTTCCGCCGACGCGCGCCAGGTCGGGACCGGTTCGTTTCGTGCCGAGGAAATGGTTCTTGTCGTTGACATATTCCCAGGATTCGGATGCCGGCGCTTCGACCAGACGCCACCCGTAGCGACGCTGGTCGGAAGCGAGCTTGCGGATCTGCTGCGTATGGCAATAGACGCATCCTTGGCTCTTGTAGACCTCAATACCGCGTAACTCCTGCTCGGTGTATTCATGCACCGGATACTCCGAAGCCCAAAGCGTCTTATCGACCATGGGCGGCACAACGGTGGTCAGTACCGCACCAATGGCGAAGAGTATGAAGGCTGCAACGGCCGTCCAAAGCAAACTGTGTTCAACATCGATTTTCATAATACCAACTTCTCCCTACTCGGCCGCGGCGGTTTCAGCGGGTTCCTTATGATACTTTCCAAAGAACGTCTGGAGGACATTATACAGGAAAAGGAAATAGGCGATGTAGATCAATCCACCCGTTCCGAACCGCATCCAATGCGCATGCTTCAGCGCCGCCAGCGTGTCGACGAAGGTGTTTTCCGGATTCAACCAGGCAAAGCCCTGAATAACTCCGCTGATCCAAAGCACGGCAAAGAACGGCACACTGGCGATGGTCATAATCCAGAATTGCAAATCGCCGAGCTTATCCGAATAGAGCTTACGTCCAGCCAGCTTCGGAACCACATAGTAGATTCCCGCCATGGCATAAAAGGAGAAGGTACCGAACAAGGCCATGTGGGCATGGCCCACCACCCAGTCGGTTTTACTGGTGATTTCGTTCACCGCGCGGATGGCCTGGAATGGCCCCTGGAGACAGGTGAAGACATAATACACCGTTCCCATCATCAGGAGTTTCGGAATCGGCCCCTGCATGCGCGTTCCGCGCGGTGCCGCAGCAAACGTACCGAAGAAGTTGGTGATAACCGCCATCACCGGAATGATGAGGCTGAATGAGAAGATGATCGCGACCGTCTGCAACCAGTGCGAAACGGGGCCGTGGATCATGTGGTGCGCGCCCGTCCAGACATAGACGAACGAGATGACCCAGAACCCGATCATACTCAACTTGTGCGAATAGATCGGCGTATCGAGCTGTTTGGGAATAAGGTAGTAGGCGATTGCAACCCCCAGCGGGGTGAAGATCAGGCCGATGGTATTATGTACATAGAACCAGATCAGGTTGGCCTGATTCACGCCCGCCACCATCGGCATTTGGCTGAGCATGTTGCCCGTGATGTATACAAAGGTCGTCCAGATGACCGCTCCCAGCGTGTACCATACCGTTACATAGAGATATTTCACTTTACGGATGGCTACCGTGCCGAAAACGTTGATGACGAACATAACCCAGCTCAGAGCGATCAGATAATCGAACGGCGCAGGAATTTCGCCATACTCCACGTTCTTTACATTCCCGAGCATGATGGAGGCAAATCCGCACAGTAACGCAATGTTGTAGACCACCGCCATCGCCACGCCGAGCTTTTCAGAAAAGAGCTTCGTATGGAGAATGCGCGGCAGAATCCAGAACAAAACGCCCATGTTGGCCTGCAGCAGCCAGCCGAATAGGTTGATGTTGGTGTGCAGCATGCGCACGCGCGGCAGGGAGAGATATTCAATTTCTCCAACCGTTGGGACCACGAATTTAAGGGCCGTCAGCAAACCCATGGTGAGCGCCAACCCAAAGAAGATGGTCGAGGCCATGACCATCGTTTTTGCAGCAGTATCTTGTTTCATTATTCAGCGTCCTTGGTGTTTGACCGGATAAATGCAATGAGGTCTAGAATGGTCTGGTCCTTCAGGTGGTCATGCGACGGCATCGGCGCACCCGCCACGCCGAGCAGGATCGACTGGTAAAGCCGCTCGTCGCTCACCGAAGCCTGATTCAAGAATTCTTTATTGATCAGGTTGCGCGGAAGCGGATGCTCCAGGGCATAGGCATTGGGTCCCTTGCCATTCGCCAGTTTGCCGTGGCAGGAAGCACAGTTTTTCTGGAAGGCTACGTATCCTTTTTTCGGGTCCCCGGAAACCAGCAGCGTCCCTTTGTCCTTATAGTCCTTGCGCTCGGGATCTCCGGGCACGGGAAGACTCGCCTGTACGCGGACAAAATTCGCCGGGGCCTTCTCCAGGCTCCGGTCCTCGATAAACTGAATCAGCCTATCAATCTCTTTCTCGCTGATCACGTTTTTCCATCCGGGCATCGCCGTTCCGGCCACCCCGTTTAGAATGGAATCTTTGAAGCGTTCTTCATAGGAGACCACGAACTGATATTTGCTGAAGTCGCGCGGATATGGATCAAGCAGTGCGGATACCCGGCCCTTACCGTTTAGCTCATCGCCATGACAGGAGACGCAGTAGGTATTGTATAGTTGCTGCCCCTCGGATTCCGCCTCCAGTCTGTAGTCAAACGTAGCGAGGTACGAGACGAGGCTTTCCAGCTCAGCATCGTTGTAATCCTTGAACGTCGGCATGATGGAATCC
>CAXMPN010000034.1:0-3259 GCA_964195195.1 Pontiella sp.
GATGCCGAAACCGTGCTTGATCGCGTTAAACATGATTCCTCCCGTCCGTTGCTGGCAGGCGACATGGAAGCTAAAATCATTCAACTGCTGGAAAGCCGCCATACCCTCTACGAGTCCATTCCCCACAAGATTGACACGAGCGACCTCCCATCCCCCGAACCCGCCGCTCAGCAAATTATCGACCTGTACCGCTTAAACAATTCTTGAACTTGCGTCCGAAACCACCAGAATGGCCGCCTATTTTGTCAACCATCGAGGAGCGAAACATGAGCAGTGAAAAACAACATTCCCCGCAGCATGAAGAATTGCTGAAGAAGCAGTCGCTGGAGCAGCAGGAAGTCAAGGAAGTGCTGAACTTCATCACGAAATACGCAAAACCCACGGCCATTTTTGTTATTGCGGTATGTGCGTTTTTCCTGGTTAACCGCTTTTTCAAGTCATCCCGCCTTCAAAAAGAAATAAAAGCCGATTCCGCCTTGCTGCAGGCCAGCAGCGCATCCGACTACCAGGCCATCCTCGACGATTACGGTTCCACACCCAGCGCCCCGCTGGCCCTGATGGGTGTGGCTCGGCAAACATTCCACGCGGGTCAGTACGCCGGGGCCGACGCGCTCTACGGCAAATTCGTCAAGAAGTACGGCAATCACGAGATGGCGGTACAGGCCGAATTCAACCAGATCACCTGCCGAGAGGCCCAAGGCCAGATCGGGGATGCACATCTGCTGTATGGCGAATTCGTGAAGAAGCACAAGGACTCGTATCTCGCCCCCTTGGCCATGATCTCCCAGGCCCGCTGTCTGGAATCCCTGTCGTTGCTGGCGGATGCGAAACAGGTGTACGAAGACCTGGTCTTCTCCTATCCAGGCAGTAGTTGGGCGCAGATGGCGGAAGCCAACCTGACGGTGGTGGAAAGCAAGCTCAAGTAGCGAATAAGCCTGCCCGCATACGCGGAGGACGATGTACGAAAAAAGCGGCCTACGGGCCGCTTTTTTCATGCTTACGGCGCGTGGATTCCTGCTTCCTTATCCACACCCGCCCCAACCAGCCTCCGATCACGAAGACGACGATCACCACCAGCATGGGGATCACATCGCCTGGCGAGTCCCAGGGAGGCGGGCAGAAGGGAATATTGTCCACAGGTTCCATACTCGTGTGCCGCTGTGCTAGTCGACCTCGACGAGCTCCAGCTCAAAATTGAGGTTCTGCCCCGCCAGCTGATGGTTGGCATCGATGGTGATATTATCCTCATCCACCGCAGTGACCGTTACGGGAACCGGCTGGCCTTCGGGCCCTTGCATCTGCAAGCCCATTCCGACTGCCGGCTCAAGGTCTTCGGGGAGCTGGCTGCGTTCGAACTGCATGAGCATGTCTTCACGCCGCTCACCATATGCTTCCTCCGCAGGGATATGGATGCTCTTCATTTCGCCGACTTCCATCCCTTCCACGCCCTTTTCAAACCCGGGGATCACCATGCCGGCTCCCATTTCAAATTCCAGCGGATCGCGACCGGCGGAGGAATCGAATGGGCTCCCATCGTCCAGCGTTCCGGTATAGTGGATTTTAACTTTTTGCCCGTTTTCAACCATTGTATTGCCTTTCGGTTTTTGGATTCACAAAGAAGTTACCTTACAGACTCATGCTGGCTTGGCAAACCCTAACCCGCCCTTTTGCCAACCATACACCGGGGGCCTCATCCTCATGGGAATCCGTTCGATTTTACGCATAGACAGCCCTGCGAGCAGAACCTATATTTACGTCCAACTTGGAGGCTCCATGAAATTCACCCCTGCTCTCGTATGCATTGCTGCTCTTCTCCTTATGTCCGGATGCGCACGCATGAAGGTTTCCTGCGAGATCGAACCCGCCTATGATTTCGGCGGGATCCGGACCTATCAGTGGATCGAGCCCACCCCGGATATCCTTGAACAGGAGGACACCTACCTCAACCAGGACCTGCAACGCGCTCTGAACAACGAACTTTCCGCACGTGGCTGGGTACAGGTTCTCGAGGCCGGCAGCGCAACGATTCAGATCACCTATCACATAAAGATCAGTGAGCATCAGGAATACGTCGAGTCGGCATCGCGCTCGGAAAGCGAATTTGCCGGGGGACTGGTTTTCCAGACCGGCGAATGGAGCTACGAAGAGCGTGGACCTGACCAGCACGTCTATTCGATTGAGACCGGTAGCTTGAACATGGTAGTTACCGACACCGCCAGCGGTAAACGTGTGTGGCGGGGTTCCCTGCAAACCAAACTCGACCGGTCGGCGCCGATTGAAAAGCAGCATGAATTATTTCAACGGGCCGCCCACAAGCTGCTGGAACAGCTCCCTCCCCGGAAGAAATAGTACCCCGGGCCCATGCCTACTGGCTTTGCCGTTCGATCTGCTTTATGAGGTCGTTGAAGATGAAGTGGTGAAATGGCAGGAAGAGGTACCAGTAGGTGTGTCCCCAGAGACCTTTCGTCTTGTAGTAGGCCGTTACGGTCAGTCGGTTCCCGTCGACAGAGATGGGTTCCACGCGGAACTCCAGCCAGGCAAAGCCGGGCAATTTCATCTCGGCGCGCAACAGTAATTGACG
The DNA here is from genome assembly GCA_964195195.1 of Pontiella sp. Taxonomy (GTDB): domain Bacteria; phylum Verrucomicrobiota; class Kiritimatiellia; order Kiritimatiellales; family Pontiellaceae; genus Pontiella. The sequence goes on from CAXMPN010000034.1 coordinate 2,582, forward strand.
GGGGTACTGAATCTGCTCCACGCGCCAAAAATCAACCACATCATTGACGCGCAATGTCGACGCACTTCGACGGCCGCGGGTGGTGCCGACCCCTCGGAGCAGACGGTCGAACCCACCGCGAATACGCCACAAGAAGGTGCTGTAGAACCAGCCTTTCTTTCCTCCGATGTGGGAGATGGACTTGAAGAGCGACTCGGCGGTCTTGCTGGTTCCCAGCGAATAGGAACTGGTATAGGTAGGCGGGCCCTCGATTTCACTCAGCTTGATCGCCAGATCGTATTCAGGCGGATAGCTGTCGGACCAGCGGGTATGAACGGCATCCTGCTCTTCGCGGGACAGGGCCAGCACCAGAGACTCCTTGCAGGAGATTCGGCGGAAGGGAATCATCTTTTCGATGTCATTCTCCTGGCACACGACATCGTGCGTTACGCTTTCCATGAGGCACCACGTGATCGGGGCCGGAACGGGGGTCAGCAGACTGGTGATGTAGGAATAGAAACGGATGCTCGACACCGGTGACGGAATGTAGATCCGTTTCTTCCCCAGAATTTCGGCATGAATCTTGAGCATCTCCTCATACGTTAAAACGTCGGACCCACCGATATCGAACGTACGTCCCTCCGTCTCCGGTTTTTCCAGCACGCCCACCAGCGACTTGATGACATCCCGCAATCCAAT
>CAXMPN010000034.1:3330-8788 GCA_964195195.1 Pontiella sp.
CGTACGACGCGCTGCCCGATCCGAGTATGATAGCCGCCCGCAGGATGGTCGTGGGCACCGGGCCGCGCTTGAACTCGTCGGCCACCTCGGCACGACTGGCCAAATGGGTCGACAGCGTGGTTTGCGTATCCCCCAGTCCTCCAAGATAGATGATGCGCTTGACGCCTTGCTGCTCTGCCGCCTGGCGGAAATTGCGGGCGGCGAGGATGTCGGCATCCTCGAACTTGCGCAGGCCGATGAGCATGGAATGAATCAGGTAGTATGCCGTATCCACGCCTTCCAGGGCCCGGGTCACCTCATCCCTATCTAGGGCATCGGCCGCAACCACATCGATATTTGGCCAGCGCTCCCGGTGTTCCGGCGACTCCGCGCGGACCATGATACGTAAACGGTATCCACGGTTCAGCAGCTCCGGAACCAGACGCCCCCCGATATAACCTGTGGCACCGGCGACGAGTACGGTTCCCACATCCGTCCGGGATTGAGTGGGCAGATCACTGCATAGAAACCGTTCGCCGTCTGCTGTCATGTAATGCGATCCCATGGATCAATTTTTAGCCGATCAAAGGGATGATCGCAAGCCCGGGGAAGGTGCCGGGCGGAGCGGGTGGAAGCCGCGAGCCGCAACGCGCTATGCCGGAAAACGCGGTTCAATGAACACGGGCGGGTGCATGTAGAGCGGTTCAAGGGGCTCGGAAGCCACTCCGTTTGCCAGCCGTTGATGTACCAGCATCCCCAGCGCTCCGGCCGTTGGAAAAGCGTCCCCCCGGTTTTCGGGAGTATTGAACGGGGCAAGCAGCTCTTCGAGCCGGTCGTGGTCCGGACTGGCCACCAGCGCCCCTTCCGGGATGAAGGCCTGAAGCGCATCCAACGGCATGAGCTCGAAGTCCTTTTCCAGCTCGGTACCCTTGAATACGCCCGCCCACACCTGATTGCGCCGGGCATCCCCCACCACGGCCGTGCGTTCAGCATTGCAACGGGCAGCCACGGCGGCCCCGCTGTTGAGTGCATAGACCGGCTTCCCGGCCGGAGCAGACAGCGAATTGGCAACGGAGAAGGCGATGCGCATTCCTGAAAATGCGCCGGGCCCGCGGCCCACGGCAAAGAGGTCGACCGCCTGCCAGTCCATGTGCAGCTCCGACATGGCATCGAACAGCTGCTGGCGATTCTTGAAGGTTTCCTCCCAGCTCTTCTCCGCAACAACGGCACCGTTTTCAATCCGTGCAATGCTGCCAAAGCGGGAGCTCAGTTCTATGGCGAAGATTCTCATGCCTCGTTCTCCCGGAAAATATGGAATGTGCGGGTGCCGGTATATTCGTCGGCCTCGATACGGATATGGAGCGGGTCGGGAGGAAGCAGCCCCTCGGCCCGTTCGGCCCATTCAATGGCCGTGATACCGTTGGCATCGAAATATTCCTCCAGCCCGAGACCGAGGGCTTCGGTGGGGCCCGAGAGCCGGTAGAGGTCGATGTGGTGAAGCGGCAAGCGGCCCTCGTATTCGCCGATCAGGGTATAGGTCGGGCTGGTAATGGGCTCGTCAATACCCAATGCGGCGGCCAGTCCCTGGATGAAACAGGTTTTTCCTGCGCCAAGATCGCCATGCAGGGCGATTACGCTTCCCGCAGGCAGTTCCCCGGCCAGCTCGGAAGCCAGTTCCCAGGTCTCTTCAGGACTGTTTGTTTCAACCACGCGCATAGATGTCATCTCTCTGGAAAACGCGGCAAAAATTACAGGGTCAGCCCAGGCATTGAAAGTTCAGATTGCCGGAAGTTACAGCGCATTCGCCAGGCGCTTATTCGGCAAAGGCGATGGCGATGGCCAGCGGAGCGCTGGAAACTTCCATGCCGTCGTCATAAACCCCAACGGCACGGATTCGGCAGGGGCCCTCTCCAACAAGCAGCTCGTCCAGTACCAGTTGGGCTTCGTCGGTATAAGGCACCTCGTCGATCAGGCGCACACCGGATAGCAACCGCAACTGCTTAGGCCGTTCCGTGCCCTTGACCTGCACCTTTATCGCGTGCTTATGCGGGCCCAGCTTTTTGATGTCGGGCAGCATCGTAACATTCCGGCCCAGGCGATCGATCATGATCCCCTTGTCAACGGAAGCGCTGAATTCCACCCTGCTGTTCAGACGCGCAACCGCGCGCAATTCATGATAGCCATCCGACCATTCCTGTGCGCGCACAGGAAACGAATAACTTTCCGAAACCGTCTGGATCTCCTGGCCATCCAAAAGAAACGAATAGCGAAAAACGACATTCGGGACTGGGCTCTGCGCCTGTGCCACGTAGGTGAATGCACGGTCCAACGTATCCGCACCAAGCAGTCTAACGGATATGGGAGGCGCATAAGGCTTTGCCATGGGATCGCCCAGTATTAACGTCTGCAGAGGACAGGCGATGGATTGGTAGAAACTCTCCAGCATAGTGCTGCCGGACGCATAGTGGACATAAAAGCGTGCGGAAGGAAACTTGTTGGGATTGGAATACGGCTCGACGACCGATCCTATCGAGGCCGTCGCTCCGGCCTTGAGCCATGCGGTCAGTTTGGTCTGCGGCCGCTGGAACTCCGCGCTCCAGCTCGTCAGATGCTCCGCCATCGCGCCCGGGGCAAACGATCCGATTTGTGATGGATCGACCTTTTCCTTGCCCATCAAAAGGCCCATGACGTTATTTTCTCCAGCGGGGAAATTGGTCGTCACGGTCGCTGTGATGCCTTGCGCCTTCAGTTCTGTCACGGCGGGATCATACTGCCACTCCCGGCACTTGGAGCGAATGTCTTCGCTCATCACAAAATAGACCCCGTGGTCGGGTCTCATGTGGTCCGAGCGCCTCCCCCGAGCGATGTTTTCCAGCACAGTCTCCACATCATTCCCGTTCTCACCGATGTAACCGAGCATCATGCTCGGCAACGGCATGTCATCCTGTAGGCCCTGCTGCAGATACGCCACGTCGGGCGGAAGCTGTACGCCGTCACCCAATCCGTTTTTGTACATTCCGAGCGAAAATGCCGGTAGGTAAAGCTTCAGTTGATCGCTCGGGCCGGCAAACAATTTGGAGTGGAAGGTACCCTCCTCGACCAGACTCAATCCCGGCACCCTGTTGCGCGTGAAAGTCAGCCCGCCGACCGACATCTGTCTGCGGGCGTTGGCAGCTGTCTTGACGCGGATCGGGAAATCGACGGAATAGACCCAAGCCAGAACCTGCTCATCAATTCCCCGCGCCTCCGCAACCGCGTTGGCCGGCTCCCAGATGAGCCGGGTGAACTGCTCCGGGGTGATCGTTGCCGTTCCGCTGTAGAGGTTCGGGGGAATATCGAGATACACGATATTGCGCTCGGGGATCTGTCGCACTGCAGAAAACGTGTTGGCCACTTTCATCGACGGTTGCGACTGCTTGTTGACCAGCAACAGCACCTCGTGGGGCATTTGCGCCCATGCCCCCGTCACTACCGCAACCATACCTACCATGATGTTCCATCGTTTGACCATGCTTCCACCTCTACGTGATACCGCCTCAGTATGCGACTTTTCTGTTCGATTACAACCCACCGATGGGGAAAAGCATGGCTTGAGCGGACTCTTGCATTGCGGCGGTGCCGTGCGGGTTCTATGGTACAGGCATGACACCAAATACCGTAATCCAGACTCTGGCATTTGGAGGAGGAGTCTACCTGCTGATCAACCTCTATGCCCTGCTGGTATCCGATCCCCGGATCTTTGTGCCGCAGCCTCCAAGCTATACCCGCCTGCCCGACGAAGTGAAGATCGTGTCCGGCGATGGCGAACGGATCAGTGCCGTGTATCTGGAGCATCCCGCAGCGAAGTACACCATACTTTTCAGCCATGGCAATGCCGAGGATCTGGGCAGCGTCGTGCCTTTCATGCAACAATTTTACGACCGGGGATATTCAGTGCTGATGTACGATTACCGCGGATACGGCACCAGTGAAGGCCGCCCCTCCACACGCCATGCCAAACAGGATGTTGCCGCCGCCTACGACTGGCTGGTGCGGGAAAAGGGTGTCGCCCCGCAAAGGATCATTTCCCAGGGACGCTCCCTGGGGGGCGCGCTGGCCATCTGGCTGGCGGCCCATCGCGAGGTGGGTGGATTGATTGTTGAAGTTTCGTTTGTATCGGCCTTCCGCGTGATGACCCACTGGCCGCTACTGCCCTGGGACAAGTTCAACAACCTGAATTTGATCCGCCGAGCACCCTGCCCGGTTCTGGTTGTCCACGGAACGGCCGACGACATCATCCTCTTCTGGCATGGACAGAAACTCTTCGACGCCGCACCGGAACCCAAACAGCATCTATGGATTGAGGGGGGCACGCACAACGACTATGTCTATGTCGCCGGCGACGAATACATCGACGCCATTCAGCGGTTCATCGCCGGGCTGCCTAACTGAGTTGGACTCCGAAATAAGTCACGACCAGCTCATGTTCGCCGGTATTGATGATCTCGTGGACTTCACCGGGCTCGACCACCACCACCGTGCCGGCGGAAAAGACATAGGCCACATCGTCAATCCGGATTTCACCGCAGCCGGACTCGACCGTAAATACCTCGGCCATGTCGTTGTGCAGATGGCTGCCGGCGATCTCTCCGGGAGGAAACACGGCGCGGGCATAGTTGGTGATCGGCCCCAGCTCCCCGTGGGCTACGATCTCCTTTTTTCGGATACGGGCATTGTGTGATACGCCCGTTTCCGGCAATTCGCTAATCTTGATGAGTTTCATGGTGCCAGTTCCCTGATCATCGTTTGCAACCATTCAAGTTTCTTGGATTGAAGCATCGGGCTTGGATGGGCGTTCAGCAAGGGATGCACGTCCGACGCCACCGTGCAGGTCGGCTCACCTTCGAGGCGCCCCATACATTGCTCCGCCAGCCGGATCAGTCCGGGATCCTGCCCCCATCCCAGCAGGATCGGCGTCCTGTTTTTTCGCCTGAGCGCATGGCCCAGCTCGGCGGCGCGCTCCGCGCAGAACATGCTGTGGACGTGGCCACCCATGATCCCCGACAAGGCATCGACCTTTTGCAGGAAGCTGCCGGACTTGGGATCGCGAAGATCGGAAAGGTTAAGCACGCGAATATGATTCCACGCCTGGCGAACGGCCACGCGCATGATCTGATATTGCGTGTTGTCCGGCTGGGTCAGCACGAGTTCCTTGCGCATGGAGCTATCGGATCGGGGATATTCGATTTCCTTATCCATGTGATAGATATCCTTCGGGTGCGACGATCCCGGATTCATCATCACGACCACGACATCAGGCTGCATTTCGGAGAGGTCGGACGGCACCTCCCGGGAGATGCCGGCATCGACGATCTCGAGCACACTGCGACACTTAAGCCGGTCGCCGTTGAGCAGGACCAGCTCGTAGAAATGGCCGTAACAGGAAAATTGCTTCTTCAGCTCAGCCGCGTATTGGAACTTCATAGCTCATCCGTACATC
>CAXMPN010000034.1:8798-15814 GCA_964195195.1 Pontiella sp.
GGCACTCGGTATTCCATTCTTCCCCATCATAAGACGCGCCCATTTTAGGCTTTCTGCACCCTGGATAACAATCTATCTTTTATAGAGTTCAACTCACGGAGTACATATGCATGTGGTGATCGATATCCTTTTCGCATTGGTGTTGCTGTTCTTCTTTATGGCCGGCTGGCGCAAGGGATGGCTGCTTTCCATGCTGGGCGTGGTGCGCGTAATCCTGGCCTATAGTGCCGCCTACCTTGCGGGACGATATCTGGGTTATTGGTTGGGCGGAGCTTTCAACCGGCCGCGTATTGTCATGATACCGGTCGTTGCGGGTCTTACGTTCATCGCCATCACATTCGTTTTCCACATCAGGATGTGGCGCATCCGCGAGCGGCGCCGCGAAAAAGAGGAGAAAGAGAAATACCGGATGCCGTGGCAAAGCGGACTGGTCGGCGGTTCCATCAATCTCGCCGCGGGCCTGCTGTCGCTGATATTCCTTTTCTGGCTGAGCGATCTGTTCATGACGGGCGTTGCGGGCCACGCTCTCCCTGGCGCGGAAAAGTCGTTTTTCGGGCGATTTGCACGGCGTGCCGCCTACGAATGCATCTATTTCAGCCTCTCGAACGACGGTCATGAATCGCAGGCTGCCGCCATGGCGCGCGTGATCAGTCATCCCGCAAAAGGCATGAGTCACCTTGAGCGGGTGCTCGCGGCCGACTCGGTGCAGCAGATCCTGACCAACCGCGAATTTGCGAAAGACCTATTGAGCGGAGATCAAGGTCGGCTCGAGCAGAATGAATCGCTCAATCGTCTCTTCGACGACCGTGCCACCCTCGAGGATTTCCGGGAGCTGGGACTCGTCTCGAGCAAGGAAACCAAATCCGGGCTGTGCGAAAAGCTGTCCCGCTTCGGGCGCAACCCCGACATCCAAATTAGTATAGAGAACCTGAAGGCCAAGCAACTGCTGCGCACCGACAAGATCCTGCAGCTCATCCGCGATCCGGACTTCGATGTGATCGTCTCCGAAGTGGTGAAGTAGACCTGCAATCAGTCATCCGGACGGACGCGACCGCGCAGCTGCTTCTTCGTGCCCTGCTTGGTCTTGGCATCCAGCATTTTGGCCTTGGCACGCCGGGAACGACGCCGTTTTTGGCGGCGTATCTTTTCAGCGGCCTGCTGCCGGGCGCTTTTTTCGCCCAGCACCTTTTCTTCTATTCGGTCGCAGAGCTCCCGCCGCGCCCAGTAGCGGTTATCCGCCTGCGAGCGGGTTTGCTGGCAGCGGATTTCGATGCCGCTGGGCCGATGCACCAGCTGGACACACGACGAGGTCTTGTTGACTTTCTGGCCACCCTTGCCGGATCCGCGGATAAAATGCTCATCCATATCTGCATCGCTAATCGCGAGTGCCGCCATGCGTTCCTGCAGCTTTTCCTGTTTATCCGCCGTGATCATCTTTCCATCCTACTCAATCCTGGCGTGTTTTCGCAATTGATTTAACCCTTGCGCCCCATAAGATGCATCCGATGGAAGAATCAACCGCGAGTTTCCCTATTCTGTATTCCATCCTCAACGGGTCGATGTTGGGGGTTGGATCGATCGTCGCCGCCTGCGTTTGGCGCTGGCATCGACGGAATCCGCCAAACCGGGCCGCATGCACTGATGAAATCGTTGCGCGCGCGTGGAACACCCTCCACCTCGGCGCATTGCTATTCGCCATCGTGCTCCTGTTTGTCCTCGCCTCGGCTAGCGGACGGCTCTTCGCAGACGACCAGGTTCCTGCTGCACGATTGGCCCTCATCACCCTGATTTACACCCTGCTGGTGCTAATGATCTCCGCCTTGAACCGGAAACGCGGCATGACGTGGGAGGAAGGATTCGGTATGGGGCCGAAGCAACTGCGCCTACTGCGTTTTTCGCCGGTACTGTATCTGGCCGCAATCCCCTTCCTGATGATCGCCACGCAGGGGTATCATTGGGTGCTGGTCCATTGGCTGGACATAGAGCTCACCATGCAGGATGCGGCACAGGCGATCACCGAGGAACGCTCCTGGCTTGAAAGCGGCTACCTTCTGGTCACCATTGTCGCGGCTCCGCTCTACGAAGAACTGATCTTTCGCGGCATCCTTTTTCCGTATATCGCCAGACAGGTCGGAGTGGCCGGCGGGGTATTGGCCGTGTCGGCCGCATTCGCGCTGATCCATTCCCACATTCCGTCCATCCTGCCGCTGTTCCTGCTTTCCGTGGTACTGTGCATGGCCTATTGGCGCACCGGGTCGCTGTGGGTCAGCATCGGCATTCACGCCATCTTCAATGCTATTGGCGCACTTGCGATCAAACTCCTCTACTAGGAAAACGGCGTCAAAGCGGCAATGGCGGCACCGACCACCGGGGCATCGTCTACCTGGATGCAGTGGATATGCAAACCACGCACCTTGAGCATCGCGCCCAGATGAGCCTGGACCTTTTCCGCCAACCCGAAGATCTTATAGTACGTCGATCCATCAATATTGACGCAGACCGGCCGGGCAGGATCCTGACCCGAACCGCTCTTGATCACGACCGCCAAAATGTTCACCGCCGTCAAAAGAGCCGCCCGGTCGATCACCGCCGTGAAAACCGTTTTCATGATTTCGCGGTCGCCCTCCGTAAAGGCTTCGCTTCCGAGCACTCCGGTATCGCAACCGTTGCCGGCGGTCAGGTTGGCGATGTGAATGGTCGAGAGATCCTTCATGATCGCGAGCGCCGCGCCGCCGCCGGCCGAGAACACCTGTTCCCCCGTCAGCGCCTGAAGCAGTTCCAGCGCAATCGATCCCATGTAGACGCCCGAGATGGTTTTTTCAAAAACCTGCCCGCCGGGATTTTCGCTGCGTTCGTCCAGCTTTAGATCGAACGGCCCGCGCCGGAAGGCGGCAAAGCCGCCCGATTCGACATTGACCACCTGCGAGCCCTCCTGAAGGTGCCCGTCGAGCTTGCCGATATTCTCGTTGCGTTCCACATAGGCGGTGTTGGTTCCTGTGCCCAGAATAAACCCGATATAAGAGGAGGCGTTGATCGTCTGCCCCTGCGCCACTCCGGCCAGCAGCGCAGCCACCGTATCGTTTAGAATCACCACGTGCTTTCCGGTCATTCCGCGCTCTTCCAAGGCATGGATCAGGCCTTCGCCGATATGCCTGCCAACCAGTTCGGGAATCTTGATTTCCTTCGTCCAATGCAGGAGGCGTCCGTCGAACTCGGGAGTCATGGTGGCCGGATAGGAAAAACAGAAACCGATGTGGTCGAACTCGTCCTTCATGGGTTCCAGCGCATCGGCGAGGTCCCGGTAGAATCCGGCGGCACTGATTTCGCTGTCACGGCCCGGCATGGGCCGCTTGCTGAAACGGGTCAGTTCGATCCCCTTCGTTTCATTGAATTGCGCCGTGCAGATACGCAGGTTCGTTCCGCCGGCATCGATCACAGCCACCGATTTTCGAAAAGGCACCACGCCCGCAGGGTCGACGTATGCGGGAATCATCGAAAGGGAACTGGCCTCGCCGTTGAGTCCTTTTTCCATTTCATCCAAAAAGCTGGCCAGCAACGTGTCCGCATCGTACGCCTCCGCCGCTACCATCTGCTCCTTGAGCCATGCTTTGATATCCATCGTCATCCTCTCTAAAAAAGTAAAATTGATACACACAGATCGCCGCGTGCGCAAGCATGCTATGGCCGCAAACCGATGGATTGCCCCTCGCCGTGAAGTCTTTCGAGAAATCGATGGGAGTAATAGGCGTCGACCGCCCGGCTATTACGTTGCAGTTCAATCTTCACATACCTCTGCCGGAACCGGTCGTCAAAAGGCAGTCCTTTCAGCACCTTGGCATCGAACGCGGCGTCTTGCCCGCAAAGCATAATATCGGGATACCATGCATAGAAGATATCGCGATTAAAGGCGGTATGGTTTTTGTATCCGGCACGCGGCCCCGGCGCATGCGCCATGGCTGTAGCATTGAGCCCCATCAGGTCGAGTACCGTTCCGGGATAGGCGAACTTGCTACCCCCTGCCGTAATCGTTGCAACGGTTGGATATTCAGCCAGGTCACCAAACATCTCCGCCAGCGCGGCACCGGTTGCGCGGCCCTCCTGCGCAATGTGGAATTCATGCTTCATCCAACTCGTCATTGGAAACAGCATCCATCCGCAAAACACCAGGGCCAGCAGTATGGCACGCGCCTTCATCGGCTTCATCCGTCCAAACAGCATCGGCCACTCATTCGCAGCCAATAGGCACAGCAGCGGCCAGAGCGGCTGAAAGAAGCGGGAGCCGCCAAAATGGTCGCCCCCCACCAGCACCGGGATCCCTATGCCCGGCAGCAAGCACAGCGCAATCACCGTGGCCTGATTCAACCCGTCTCGCCGGTTCCGCCATCCCCGCACCAGAACCCATCCCCAGGTTGCGAGCACCGGCAATATCGCCGGATTACTGAAAAGGTATTGGAGCAAATATCCGGTTCCATTCCACAGATTGGCGGAGAGACTCGGCGAAACCTTCGCGTAGTAGGTATTGGGAACCGGAAAGCCAAAGTACTGCATCCTGAAGGCGGTCAACGCCAGCAGGGCTCCTGAAAAAGCGATGGCTGGCACGGCGGCGGATTTCAATCCCTTTCGCCATTCCTGACTATCTGCCGCAACCCATCCGAACATTACGAGAAGCCATATACCCAACAGCATCGATTCCGGCCGCGTCACCACCAGCAACGGGAGCAGCAGGGCGAACAAATACCTGCGGCGGTCCACCATCGCCAGAACAGATAGGGTCAGCAGGCGGCTCCAGAGCCCGGTCTCCATCAACGTCACCTGGCACCAGGCAAACCAGACGGGAACCGCAGCCAGCAATAGCAGAAACAACGCAGGTTTTTGCACCCGCTGCAAACAGACCCAAACAGTCGTAGCGCCTATCAGCAGATTGACCAGATAAAGCGGGATTTCCACGTGATCGGTAACCCGGAACAGGCAGGCACCTATCAAGGTCCAAAGTAACGAGGTAAAGCCCTCCACGTGTTCGCCGCCAATGTTGTAGACGAAACCGTGCCCATCGGCCAAATGGCGGGCATAGACGAAAAAGATGTCTGCGTCGTCGATCCCGGTTTCCGGCCGTCCCAACAGCAACCACGCCAACGCACTGCCTGCAAAAACCGTCAGCAATGAAATCAAGGGAAGCCGGAATGGAGAGGAGTGGATCATGGATTATTCATTGTGATACGGATGGCCTTCCACCACGGTGAAGGCTCGGTACAGGCCCTCCAGCAAAACAATTCGTGCCACACCACCGGCCATGACCAAAGAAGAAAGCGACCAGACGGCGTCCGCCTTGATCCGCACAGAATCGGCCAAACCCAGCGCCCCGCCAACGACGATCACCATCCGCCTCTTTCCTGCCAGCGGATGATCGCCACTTCGGGAAGCCTTTAGCAGATCTGCCAGCTCCATGGTCGTGATCGAGTGGCCACGCTCATCGCATGCGACCAGATAGTCACCCTCCTTCAGTGACTTGAAGATGCGCTTGGCCTCGGCGTTCTTGGTCTGCTCTGGTGTACGTAATGCAACCGTTTCATCCTTGTATTCCATCACCTCGACACCAAACGATTTCAGCCGCCTGATATATTCCTCCTGCGCGGACGCCAGCGCCTTGGGCTTGATCTTTCCGGGGAGCAGGATACAGATTTTCATGTGCGATGGGTCCATGGATGGAAACTAGAACTCATAGGCGAGGCTGACAATTAGCTGATAGTCGTCCTGTTCAGGAATGGATCCATCGGCCGTCGGCTGAGGTTTTTCTATTCGGTCCCAGATAACGGATACATCGAGATCCAGGTCCCTGAAAAGGTCGAAGGAAAGTTTGGTCAGCATATGGTGAGTGTACTTACCATTCTCCTCGTTCAGCACACGGAGGCTGTAGTCAAAAAGAAAGTCGAGATTCTTGCTTACCTCTTGATCCAGGAGCGTGCCCAGCGTTACGAAAGGAGAGTTTGAAGAATCGTCTTCCCCAACCTCGACTGAAACATATTTCTGTTGCTGATACCCGGCTCCCACATTCATTCCCCATTCTGTTTTTGATGTGTGGATGATGTCGTAACCCGCACCGGTCGATAAGGAATACTGCCCGTCGATATTGCTGAATGGATCCCGATAATATTCCGCGAAAAGCACCTGCCAATAAAACTGGGCCGTCAGGAACTGGTCATAAAAACCGCTCAATCGCTGATTATTCGCGGTTTCTGTTTTGCCGGTGTTGCTGTAGTTAGCCAGGTAGTCCGCAGTGAAGCGCGATGCCGAAGTTCTTCGCCTTAAATTAGCCATGACCGTCGTGTCGGTTGTTTCTGTGTTTCCACCTCGGGCATTCACACCAATCGACAGCATGCCCGACCAATAATCGCGCTCCCGTTGCCTGCCGTCCGCAATGGAGATCACCTGGTCACGAGAAACCTCAACCTCATGTTCACTGCGTCGCAAAACCACTTGATCCCCCTTGATATCAAGTAATCCGCGAAGGATGGCTGTATCGCGGCGGCCATCTTCGCCTTGGATCAATACCGATTTCATGCCTCGCGTTCGCAACCGTTTCACATCTTCAAAATCAAACTCCTGAAGATCAAGCTCATCGCTGTCAAACTCGATGACATGGCCATACAGCACCTTGAACTCCCCCTTAAGCCACTCCCCGGACGTTAACTGAATCCAGTCAAATTCAGCATCCGAAGGGGGTGCGAACGCATCCCAGACATCCACTACGTCTGGTTGCTGCATCTCCTTGCTTGCTTCGTCTTGTCTCACAATTTCAGCAATCTCAGCTTCCTCGGCTATTTTTTCGGTTTCAGAAATGTTCTCCACTTCTTCGACCATCATGGCCTCAACCGCTTCCGCAGTGTTTACCTGGTTCGTAGTGATCAAGCTGTCCTCGGCCGTCGCAAACCCACAGAACAGGAACCCGAACAAAACAGTATTCAAAAATCTAATATTCATTATCACGACTCGTTATGGTTTGGTTGCCCTTCTACCCT
>CAXMPN010000035.1:0-15690 GCA_964195195.1 Pontiella sp.
AATACATTTTCCTTGATGGCATTCATCGGATTTCCATGCCCGATAAACATGACCGGCATTTTTTCTCCGGCTTCTCCGGCTAAACTTTTTAAATTCATAATGAAAGCTCCTGCCAGCAGCTTAGAAAACGTTGAGCGGTTGAGGCGGGATGACCCACCGGTCATCCCTATTGCAGTCTCCCGTTTCATGGCTTTAGTCTTGGAGCTTATCCGCGATCAGCGCATCCACCGAAAAACGACCGGCTCCTTTTATGAGCAGTGCCAGCGCCATTCCGATGACCAGAAGATGATACTCAAAGCCTTCACCCTCCTGGCTGCCATACCAGTTCATGAAAAAACCGTTGGCCGTGTGCATCTTAACTGCACCCAGCATGACAACACCGATTCCGAATGCTGAAAACCGGGTGATAAAGCCCGCGATCAGAGCCAGTGCGCCTAGGGATTCTGCAAGTATCACGAGGAAGGCAACCAGTCCTGGAATGCCCAGCTGCTCCGTGAAAAAGCCCATGGTGCCGTTGAATCCGTATCCGCCAAACCAGCCCAGCAGCTTCTGCGCGCCATGCGGGAATATGATCAGTCCCAGAGTGATGCGGATGATTAACGAACCAATATCGCGATCCGTTGCGAATCCTTTTGCTACTACTTCTTTTGCATTCATTTTATGGTCTCCTGTTGTTTTCGATTCAAATACTTCGATGTCGAAGCATTGGGTTAAAAAAATTTAGTCCGCTTGCCCCAGGCCCAGTTTTTTCGTGAGGCGGCCCAGCTCCATACGCTCTTCATCCATCAGCACCGAAAAGGCTTTAACCAGTCGTTCCATATGGCCGGGAAAGAACTCTTCAATCAGCTGCGCACCAGCTCCCGTTATATGAACATCAATATAGCGGCGGTCCTCTGTACTTCGCCGGCGCTCCGCCAGTTCGCGCTTCTCCAGATTATCAATCACCGTGGTCAAGTTACCCGAGCTCTTCAGCACCTTCTTCGCCAGACGGCTCTGGCACATCGGTCCTATATGATAGAGCGCTTCCAGCACACTAAACTGGCTGACGGACAGATTAATGTCACTCAGGTGGCTCAGGGTATGACTTTCTACGGCATGCAGCGAGCGATGCATCTTAACGATAAGCCCCATCGCTTCTTTCTCCTCCGCACTGACTTTAAATCCAATCGACATAGTTTGATATCCAATGTTTCGACATTAAACTACTGTTCCCCAAAATTGTCACCCGTCTAATTCAAAGAATAAAAACCCCCGGAAATACGGGACTTTTTCGACTACGATACCTCAATGTTGACTAATCTTCCGGGGACAACGATCACTTTGCGGACCGTTTTGCCTCCTAGCCAATGCTGGACCTTCACGGCGGATTTCATGATAACGGTTTTTTCGGCGGAATGATGGCGATGCAAAAGATCAGGGCCATTCCCGGAAGCAGCCAAACGGGCTGGCGCTCGATGAATCCCATCCATAAGAAGGGGGCCGCGAGAGCAATTGCTATCCACAGTGTAGCTTGTCTGCCGGTGGGGATTTTCCTTCGGGCAATGACCCGATAGAGCATGTAGGCAGGAAAAATAAGTCCGTAGGCGGTCATGAAAAGTCGATAGCCTATTTCACCACCCAGAAGTCCTCTATATGCAGGCAGCCCGGGCGCTAAAACCCCGATGATAGCTGCACCTACCAGAAGCACTGCGAGCCTTGTTTTTTTGGATTCAGCACCCGGGAGCGTGCGCATGCGGTCCAGGTGCACCGAAACGGTAAAGAACCACTGGCATAGAATATGGATCAGGATACCGGATGCAAGCCACGGGCTTGTGATTGGAGAAAACTGCACCCCGTCCATTCCTCCAACCAGCTTACCGGCATAGCGGCTCGTCAGAAGAATCATGAACGAGAAAAACCCGACGAAACCGATGGTGAATCCAAGTCGGCCTTTTTTTGTCGAGTCGAGCTGCTGACGGGCATAATGAAAGGTGATATCCAGGTAGGGACACAGAAGAAATCCGAACAGCATGACGGGCAGCATCCAGAGTGGAGCTGCGGATTGCTGTACAGAACCCTGCAGGGATGCATTGGCTTCCTGCAGATCGGATGAAAACGTTGTACCGATCAGCACGCACAGGCTTAGCACAAGCAATACGAATGCCGTTTGCGGTGCTTTCCCAAGGCGGATGGTCCGGCTGGAGATCAGCGCAAACAAGCCGACGAAACCAATGCATCCGGCCAGATAGCTGGTTGGAATCCTGAGGACGGCGGGGATGAAGCTTGTAAGCCAGAGGATCCAGTATAGATGAAAGGCCAGCGTGACGGCTGAAAACCACCAGATGGCGCGGGCATGGTTTTCGACGAAACGAACTGAGCCAGATTGGGTCTTGATCATCCAGCCCATGGCGGCGGCGCCGATCACGTTCGGAATCGCAAAGATCCAAAAGCCGGACCAGCCCATGTCACGCAGGAGTAGCACCGGCAGAAACATGCCGATGCACCATGTCCACGAGCAGGCGAGATAGGCTCCCCAGAGTATTGGGCTGCGCGTGGAAGCTGAGCTCATCGGGTCGTTTTTCTACGAAGTTTTTTTGCCTTGTGATGTGCCTTGGGGGTCACATGGAAGGTTGCAGTGCATCGACCTACCCGTTTGGGCTTGGCGGGTTTTCCGCCGACCATTCGCGGCTTCGCGCCGCGCACCAGCGCCTGAACGATATCCATTCGAATGGCAATATTGAATTCCTTGCCTGTGGCAACCAGTTCGTGAATATCTTCGAGTGGAGTCATCTGGTATTCCGCCGGGCCAAGGCAGGGACGCAGGAACCGGTAATCGAGGTGTTTACAGACCACGGTATAGGACCCTCCACAGACCTTGAAAATATAGTTTCCGCCTGCTATTTCAGAATTGCCGAGCAACGATGCTCCAGCCATTGCGTTGTACCAGTTTTTATTAAACCGGCGAAAAGGAAGAATAGCCCGGTGCGTGGTTCCATCGGAGGCCATGGTCAGTCCCGAGTGGAAGGCGAAAGGGAGCCAGATCAAGGAGCAGACCCGGTTCCAGAAGAGGTTGCGGGTTGAAAGTTCGGATATGAATGCTTCCACCCTTTCAAATAACGAGAGCTTATGTTGCTCCGCCTTGGGGCTCTGACGCTCTGGACTATCCACGCGGCGGGAAGCCTCGTCGTTTTGAGTGGTGCTTTCTGTTATTTTAGGCTGTTCCATAAAGATCTTTATTGATTACGAGACGGCGATGTTCACCAACCGCTCTGGAATGACGATGACTTTGCGGACGGTTTTGCCTTCCAGCCAGGATTGAATCTTTTCAGTGGCGAGGGCGGCGGCTTCGATTTCATCCTTCGATGCGGAGGACGGGACTTTGATTTGGTCACGGACTTTGCCGTTAATCTGGACTGCGAGCTGGAGCTCGTCACGCTTGAGGGCTTCTTCATTCACTACCGGCCAGACGGCGTTCATGACGCCGGCTTTATGGCCCAGCTCCACCCACAGTTCTTCGGCAATGTGCGGCGCAAAGGGCGAAAGCAACAGGACGACGTTAACCATCGCATCGCGGAAAACGATCTTGGCTGACTCGGAACTCTCGTCCGAAATCTTAAGGTGGTCGATGGCGTTCATCAGCTCCATGATCGCGGCGATGGCAGTGTTGAAGGTAAAAGCGCCGTCGAGCCCGCGGGTGATCTGCTGGATCGTTTCGTGGGTCTTGCGGTAGAGATCGCGCTCGGCATCGGCCATCCCATCAAGGACGGGTGTTTTACCCTCGACCGATTTAAGCAGCTCGAGGTTTTCATAAACACGCCGCCAGATGCGCTTGAGGAAACGCGATGCACCTTCGACACCGGTATCCTGCCACTCGGCTTCCTTTTCGGGGGGACCGATAAAGAGCGTGTAGAGGCGGACCGTGTCGGCACCGTATTTTTCGAGCAGCTCTTCAGGACTGACGACGTTGCCCTTGGATTTGGACATTTTATACAGGTTTCCGTCGGGACCCTTTTTACAGATCATGCCCTGCGTGAACAGATGCTTGAACGGCTCGTCGAAATCGATCAGACCCAGATCCTTGATGGCTTTGGTGAAGAAGCGAGCATAGAGCAGATGCAGAATGGCGTGCTCGATGCCACCGATATATTGATCGACCGGCATCCATTTGTTGGAAATCACAGAGTCGACGGCCTGCGTGGAATCCTGTGCGCTGAGGTAGCGCAGGAAATACCAGGAGGAGTCAACGAAGGTGTCCATGGTGTCGGATTCGCGGGTGGCAGGTTTGCCACACTTCGGGCATTCGCAGTTCATGAACGCTTCGCTGGATTTGAGCGGTGATTCGCCTTCGGCCTTAAATTCCACATCGGCAGGCAGCAGGATCGGGAGGTTTTCTTCTTTTTCCGGAATCACGCCGCAGGCTTCGCAATAGACCATCGGAATCGGCGCACCCCAATAGCGCTGACGAGAAATGAGCCAGTCGCGCAGACGGAAGTTTATTTTCCCGGTCCCGAATCCTTTTTCCTCGGAATACGCGGTCATCTGTTTGATCGCTTCGCGGTTATCGACGCCGGAGAACGGACCGGAATCTACGCAGATACCGTCTTCGGTGTAGGCGTTTTCCATCGCATCCAACACGAGCGAGCCTTCCGGATTTTGGATGGATAGCACGATGGGCAGGTCATATTTTTTGGCGAAGGCAAAGTCGCGGTGGTCGTGCGCGGGAACGGCCATGACCGCGCCGGTGCCATACATCAGCACATAGTTACCGACCCACAATTCGATCTTTTCGTCGTTGTACGGGTTGATCAGGTAGCGCCCGGTAAAGCGACCTTCCTTTTCGACTTCGTCGGCCTCGCGGTCGAGGTTGGTCAGCTTGGAGCTGGCCTTGATGAATTCGAGCACCTCTTCCTCCTGCGGCATGCCGGCCACAAGGTTTTTGAGCTCGGGATGCTCGGGGGCGAGAGCCATGTAGGTGCAACCATATATAGTGTCAACGCGTGTCGTGTAGCAGGAAATTTTGTCCGTGTTGTCCCCTGCCCCGTCATCGCGCGGCACGACCGGAAAATCGATTTCTGCGCCTTCGGAGCGGCCGACCCAGTTTTTCTGCATGGTCTTGACGCGGGTCGGCCAGCCGTCGAGCGTATCGAGATCGTCGAGCAGGCGCTGGGCATAGTCGGTGATTTTGAAGAACCACTGATCCATCGACTTTTGATCGACTTCCGATTCACAGCGCTCGCATGCGCCGTCAACGACCTGCTCGTTTGCCAGAACGGTCGCGCATGACGGGCACCAGTTAACGGTGGAGTTCTTTTTGTAGGCAAGGCCCTGCTTGTAAAATTGTATGAAGAGCCACTGCGTCCACTGGTAGTAGTCGGGCATGCAGGAGGTGACTTCCTTGTCCCAGTCATACATGCAGCCCCAGGCGCGGAGTTGCTCTTTCATCACGACAATGTTGGCGGCGGTGTATTCGGCCGGCGGCGTGCCGGTTTTAATCGCAGCGTTTTCGGCCGGCAGTCCAAACGAGTCCCAACCCATCGGTGTGAGCACATCGAAACCCTGCATCTTTTTATAGCGCGCGACGGCGTCGCCAATGATGTAGTTACGGCCGTGGCCGACGTGTAGCCTGCCGGACGGGTACGGGAACATCATCAGGCAGTAGTACGGATTTTTCGCCGTAGTCAGATCGGTATTGAAATCGCCGTTGACGTCCCAGAAGTTCTGCCACTTCGTTTCAATGTCCTGATAAGGATAATCCTGTTTCATCGCGCCCTACTCCATTTGTCGAAAATGCAAGGGCACGAAATATATAGGTTGCGGCGCGGGTTTCCACGTCCAATCCATGGAAACTTCCGCCCATTGAGTGGATCTACTGCGCGGAGGTCGGGCGTTGCTGAAGTTCGCAGATCAAGGGCTGGCTGGGGCGGAACGGCTGGATGAAAGCTTCGGTGAAATCGTAGCCACCTAAAAAATCTTCTATGGAATCCTCGTCGGTCTTGCCTAGGAGACCTTCGTTGACGAGATTGAAGACGATGTTGCCAAAGTCCATGCAACCATTGATGCCCCATTCGGAGAGAACGCGCTTAGCGACCGGACCATATTCGTTGAGCGCATACTCGCGGATGCCTTCGAGCAGTTCCTGGCCGCCGACGTGGCGGGGCTTATCGAGCTGGCGAACGGTGTGGTCGAGCCCTCCCCGCACAAACAGGTAGGCTTCGGCGGTATAGCGCTTATCCGATTCTAGAATCGGGGCCAGCAAATCGTCTATGGTTGGTTGTGTCATAATTTCTACAAGCACTTCTGCATTTTTCTTGCCAACTCGGCCATCTCGTCCACATCGTCGTATTTCCGGGCGTTCCAGTTCCAGTGGTGCCCATCGTTATTAAACCGCGGGATGACATGCACGTGGATATGCGGCACCACCTGCCCCGCCGCCTTCCCGTTGTTTTGCATGATATTGACGCCATCCGCCCCGAGTCCGCTCACTTGTGCCCGGGCAATCCGTTTGGCGACCTGATGGAGTTTTGCCAACACATCGTCGGGCGTTTGGGTGACGGGATCGTAATGTTTCCTGGAGACCACGAGCGCGTGCCCCTTGATGATCGGGCCGATGTCCATGAAAACAAGCACATTGTCGTCTTCATAGACGATCGTCGAGGGAATTTCCTTGGCTACAATTTTGCAGAATAAGCAATCATCCATGGGTTGGCTCCGTTTGCTCCAGGCCTGGGGGCGTATAGGCCTCCGGTTTTTCGTGTTTTAGGTAGTAGTAGCGGGCGATAAGGCCCAAAAGAAAAATGGCGCAGATTACCAGAATATAACGTTTTTCCTCTTCCGAAAGCCAAAAGCTGGCCTGTAATGGGCTGATCTTTTTGTTCGCCATGCGAGCGAATGTAGCAAACAGCATTGAATACGGCAGAATATTAATTCGAGTTTGTCAGGATCCGTCATGAGCGAACCGCTGAAGAACAAAAGAACACTGCCACAGAACTTAAGCTCTGCGGCTATTGGGTATTAAGAACCGACGTATGGGCTTGGTGCTCAATCTGATGTCGGAGGAGGTGGCGCTTCAGTGCGGGCTGCCCCCGGCGGCAAAGGTGGATTGGACGCCTCGTGCGCCCCCGGCCGCGGTGGCATATCCGGGCCCGGACGCCGTCCGTGGCGCCGGAACTGCTTCCGGGCATTTTTCATAAAGCGGTCGCTTTTCTCCTTGCCAAGAATTTTTTCCATTTCCCGCCGATTGTGTGCAAAAAGCCTCAATTGCTCCGCCTGAGCATCCACTACCGTCTGAATGGCCGCATCGACTTCCTCCATGGATGCGCTTTCGTCCTGCAGTCTGGCAAGATGGGTGCGGGCTTCGTTCAGGCGCTGCCAGTTGGCCTTCATCTTTTCCATGTGCTCTTCCTGGAGAGCAAAGATCCTGGTTCGCTGCTCCTCGGTTACTCCGATCTCCTTTAGCGCCTTTTCCATGAGCTTGACCTGACGGGTCCGAAACTCCTCTCCCCGATCAGGTGCGGATTCCCGAGATTCTTGCGCTGTTGGCTTCGCATCCGGTGCTGCTTTTTGTCCGTTCTCGGCTTCCTGTGCCATGAGTGGCAGCACGAGCGCCAAAACAGCTATCATCATGATCCTGATTTTCATTTACTATCTCCCCAAACATGGTTTGGTTGTATAACGCAATTTTGCAAATGGCTATTGCCTTCAAATGCGTAAACTTTTTTCCTGGCAGCGCAATACACTAACACTGAAAAAAGAACGGTGCTTTCATCATTAATGGCGTTGTCCAAGAGGGTGCTCATAAAAACAGGGTGTATTGGTGATGAATTGAGCCCGTCTAGGATGCGAAATCAAGCCTGTTAATCGATCCAGTCGGGCACAACATCCTCCAATTTGACACTTTACATGAGGAGAGCGGACTCTTTTTACAAATTTGTCCTAGTGGTTATCCAATATTTGAACGGCTATGTTGTGCTTTGTAAGGTCCGGACAACTACATTTGGTGGTATATATATATTTTTGTTATTTCTTTCCCTAATCCCTTGAGCCATTCACCCACATTTTTTACTTTTCACAACCTCAGGTCGCAGTAGGAAATAACTGCCTGTTAATAACTTGTCAATAAACAACGAATACCTGTTAAGGGGAAAGTAATTAGGTAATTCAATGGATAGGGAACGTTCTAATATCTGGGATGACGCGTGCAAGCAGCTCAACGGGATACTTACCACCGATATCTACAATCGCTGGATCGCCGTAATCCAGTGCATTGAAGTATCGGGAACCAACATGCGGCTGGCGGTTGCCAACGATTTCTACAAGGACTGGCTGGAGGAAAACTATTTTCCGATTATCCGCAAAGCGGTGATGGTGGTAAGCGGCAAGGAGATGGAGATCTCGCTTGAAGTTGACAGCACCTGCTTTCAACCCGCCAAAGAGGACGGATCCAGTGCGGAAACGCAACCGGGGATTACCCTTCAGAATTTGGGATTTCCAAAGGCCAGACCGACCCATAACCTCAACCCCAACTATACCTTTGACTCCTTTGTGGTCGGGGCCTCCAGCCAATTTCCCCATGCTGCCGCTCTTGCGGCAGCCAATTCGCCATCCCGCACTTATAATCCCCTTTTTATCTATGGCGGAGTGGGTTTAGGAAAAACCCATCTGATGCAGGCCATCGGCAACCATGTTGCCACGAAAAAGACCCGTGCGAAGATCTGCTATATCACCTGCGAATCCTTTACCAACGAATATATCGATGCGATACAGAACAGCAATGTTTCGGCCTTTCGCAAAAAATACCGCAAAATCGATATGCTTTTGATCGACGATATCCAATTCCTGGACGGCAAAGCCGGCCTGCAGGAGGAGTTTTTCCACACCTTCAACGCCTTGTTTGAAAACCATAAGCAGGTCGTTCTGACATCTGACCGGACCCCCAGCGAGATGGCCGGCCTGGCACCTCGCCTTATTTCCCGCTTTGAATGGGGCCTTGTTACGGAGCTGGGAAAACCCGATGCGGAAACCCGTTCCGCCATTCTCCGGAAAAAGGCGGAACAGCTTCAACTGAATATCGATCACTCGCTGCTCGACTATCTTGCCGCGCGCATCTCCTCCAATATACGCAGTCTTGAAGGTGCATTGATTCGCGTTGCAACGTTCATATCGCTCACCAATCAGCAGGTCGATGAACAAAAGGTCGATGAGCTGCTGCATGATCTACTGGACAAGGAATCCAGAGCCGCCGTTAGCGTGGATATCATTCAGCGTACGGTCGCCGAGCATTTCGACCTGCGCCCATCAGACCTTACCAGCAAGAAACGGTCGAAAGACGTCTCCTGGCCGCGGCAGATCGCCATGCATCTCTCCCGGACAATGACCTCTCATTCCTTCCCGGTGATCGGCAAGGCGTTCAGCCGGAACCACGCCACCATCCTGTATGCGAACGACCAGGTCACACAAAAAGCGAAAAACGACCGTGGATTGCAGCAAACCTTGGTGATACTGAAGGACAAGGTGCAGAAAAACAGTGCCAAGTCCGTTCAGTAATTTTCGGGCAATAATCCGCTTCCAACCGTCTCATCTTCGAGGCGGTTTTTCTTTTTCCTGCGCTTTTAGAAAGCCATTTATTTGACAGAGAACGGCACCGACAATAGTCTTGTCTGCTGTTTATAAAAGATGGGCAACCTGTGGAGCGACTATTGATTGAATTGATAACTCGGAACTATGAACAGATCGATGGAGTTATCCCTTATTTATCAACAGAGTTATTCATTTTTTCAAACTTTTCATAGTGACTGGGTTACGGGAAATAGGTACGTTAAAACCCGGTTATTTACAGACCTATAATAATAGTAAATTTATAAATAGAGTATATATATACAACAGGAGACTTGTTAATGAAGTTCAGCATCGAGAAGGATCAGATTCTGGAAGCGCTGCAAAAAGTGCAATCGATCGTTGGCCAGCGCACTACCCTGCCGATCCTTTCAAATGTTCTGCTCGAAGCAGGGAAGGGACGGCTTACGCTGACCACGACCGATATGGAAGTAAGCGTGTGCACCAGCATCGAGGCTGATATCCAGCGAGATGGCGCAACGACCCTTCCGGCCCGCCGCTTCTTCAGTATCTGCCGTGACCTTCCCAACCATCAGGTCGAGATAAGTGTTTCCAGTGATGTAGCTGAAATTATTTCAGGATCGTACAACTGCAAGCTCGAAGGGCTTTCCACAGACGATTTTCCTCCCATGCCCACATTCGAAGAGAGTTCATCCTACAAGCTCCGAGAGGGTACCTTTAGGGATATCCTGCAGAAAACCTCCTACGCGGCATCCACAGACGAATCCAGGGCCATTCTGAATGGCACCTTGATGGCGTTCCGCGACAACAAGCTGACTGTGGTCTGCACCGATGGCCGGCGGCTTGCTTTAGTTGAGCAGGAAATCGACATGCCGGAAGCGGCCGACCTCGATATTGTTATTCCTTCAAAAACCGTAAACGAACTGATCAAAACGCTGGATGAGGATGGAGAGGCGGTCATCAAGACCTCCGCAACGCAGGTCGCTTTTGAATTCGGTAATATATTTATTATTTCCAAGCTAATTGACGGAACCTACCCGAACTACCGCCAAGTCATTCCATCGCAGTGCGAAGAACGCATCGCGGTGGATCGCGAAATGCTTCAGAGTGCCGTTCGGCGCGTTTCCCTGATGCTGGACGACCAGGCTGCATCGGTTAAAGTTAAGATTACGGAAAACCGGATGGAGCTCATTACATCGTCCCCCGAAGTGGGTGAATCGCATGAAAGCGTACCGGTCAAGTATTCCGGAAAGGATATAACCATTGCATTTAATCCTGCCTTCCTGATGGCACCATTAAAGCATTTGGACAATGATGAAATATTCCTGGAACTTTCGGATGAACTGAGCCCCGGCGTCATCAAAACCAACGTACCCTTCCTCTATGTCATCATGCCGATCCGGGTCAGCTAGGTATCGGAAAGCGTGATATAGTGGTTTCAGCATGGAATACCGCGTTTTAGCGGGTAGGAATGGTTGCCGAACTAGGACTTGAACCTAGACTAAGCGAGTCAGAGTCGCTTGTGCTACCAATTACACCATTCGGCATGAATGAGTGCGAAAACCTAGCTATTAACCCTGATGTGATCAAGAAGGTTTCATAAAAAAATGTCTTCGGGAATGCGAAAGAAAATCATTCGTTTGCTTGGTGTCGGATTTGATACCGACGATGCGCATGTACGCATTACTACGGGTGATAAATTCGATGTGATAATGGGATCCGATGAAAGTCACGAGTACATCACAAAGCTTATTATGAAGATTGAAAAGGAGCTGGATGCACAAGGCTTAAATCTGGATGAACTGAGTCCAGAAAAATTCAGCGAAATCGTTAAGGAACTCGGATCGCTGGATTAGAAATCTGTAAACACGGTGTCATCCCATATTCCATTGATTGGCGGTCCACAATAGGGACAAGATCCCCTGCTGATGCTATTTCGTACTACCTGTGAACCATGCGGCTCGATGAGCCATTTATTACATGCTGGACACCATGTACTTTCCCCGTGCTCCACCAGACATATTTCCTACGTAGATATGTTTTAGAACGGTTTCAATTGCGCCTTCACTGGCACCGTATGCGTGTAGGAAGTCGCCGGACACGCCTTCTTTTTTAACAGATAGGCAGTGTAGTCTGGATAGATATATACGGTTCATGTTGCAGCCGGCTGTAGCTAAACAAAGGCTCAGTGAGCCCGGAATGAAATGATACAGCGCCTTCTTTTCAACGGGATCGATGTTTACCCAGCAGGGTGTGGCGATTGGTAATGCACCTTGTTTTACTGCTCATATGCTCTTTCACCCGGCCAGCGCCCATTTCACCGGATTCCAACTCGCACCCATCAAGGCAAGTCATACATCTAATTTTCGCTTTCATCTTTTTTGTGATCGGGGAATAACTCATCCAATCCTTCGAAAGCCGAAAAACCACCGAGTTTTATGGACGCTTCCGTTGAATTTCCATACCCCTTCATTTTGTGTTTTTCATGTTCGTGGTCATGACAATAAACGCAAAGGAGTTCCCAGTTGCTACCGTCAGGAGGATTATTCTGATGGTTGTGATCCTTGTGGTGAACCGTCAGTTCCTTCAATTTAGCTCCGGAAAACTCGCGGCTGCAGCTACCGCAGATATGTGGAAAGAGCTTGAGGGCTTTAGCGCGATAACCCTGCTCTCTTTCTGCTATATCACGGTGAATCCTTTCCAGTGGATTTGAATCTTTCATGATAAAATACTCCGTAATGCGGGTTCCAGTTTGGGATGCTTGAACTCATAACCTGATTGCAGCAGTTTGCGGGGATACACTCTGGTACTTGAAAGCAATAGGGCATCGCCCATTTCGCCGAATAGAAGACGTACTGCAAATGCCGGCAACGGAAGAAGGGACGGCCTCTTAAGGACCTTACCAAGTACTTTTGTAAACTCCTTGTTGGTAACAGGATTAGGTGAAACCAGGTTAACCGGTCCACTAATATTTTGGTTATCAATCAAATATCGAATTATAGCCACTTCGTCGTCCAGGCTGATCCAACTCATGTACTGATTTCCGATGCCCAGTATACCTCCCCCACCCCATTTAAAGGGAGGGATCATTTTTTGCAGGGCACCTCCGGCGTCACTCAAAACAATTCCGGTTCGGAGATGTACGGTACGGATTCCGGCTTCTTCAGCAGTTCGGGTCGCGTCTTCCCACTCTTTGCATACTTCAGGGAGAAAGCCGGTTCCAGTACCACTGGACTCATCGAGTTTCTCATCTTCTCTGTGGCCGTAATACCCAATCGCTGATGCACATACGAGTACCGCAGGTTTATTTTCGCTGAGAGCAATTTGCTTTGCCAGTTGTGCCGTTCCCTTGATACGACTATCCTGAATCTTCCGTTTCTTTTCGGCAGTCCAACGCCCGGTTGCGATACTCTCGCCGGCAAGATGAACAACGGCATCCACCCCGGAAAAGTCTATGGGGACTGGAAACGTGCGTGGCAAGGCTACGATCTCATGTCCGTCCCATTCCAGATCAACTGTCAACTGGTGCCCAATGAGTCCGGATGATCCTGATATTAAAATCTTCATGTGTCTCGCCTCGCTTACGGTTATAACTCTAGCCGTCTCGACTAGTATAAACAACCATCCAATCCAAATCCAGTATGTCATTCGCGCCCTAGAAAAATAACGACTGAAGCACCAACTGTTACACGCGACATGCATGCATGGATGTTAAGCGTACCCCGCATTTGTATCCACACCCCGCTATTATTTACAACCCGTTGTTGACCAAACGATTGTCGACTGCGACTATCCGAGCCTACCAGAAAGCAGGCAAATAAGTATGAATAAGAGTTTGTATAATGTGATTGTTGTGGGCGGAGGCCATGCTGGATATGAAGCGGCGTTGGCTGCTTCACGGATGGGTGCAAAAACGTTGCTTATCACTTTGAATAAGTCGCTTATAGGAAGACTCCCGTGCAATCCATCTATTGGTGGAATTGCAAAATCACATATTGTTTCAGAACTCGATGCACTGGGCGGGGAGCTTGGTAGAAATGCCGATTACACGGGAATTCAGTATCGAATGTTAAACACCCGAAAGGGCCCCGCTGTTCAATCCAACCGCCTACAATGCGATAAGGATCTTTTTCCCATACGCATTCAGAGCATACTGGGCATGCAGGAAAACCTGGAGATCCTTGATGACGCCGTTACGGAGATTCGCGAGAAAAACGGAAGAATAACAGGCATTACAGCACGTACCGCGGGAGATATTGATAGTGATTCTGTGGTGATTTGTACCGGAACTTTTTTAAGGGGCCGAGTGCTTATCGGCAAGAAAAGCATTAAACAGGGACGCATGGGTGAAGAGTCTGCAGAAGATCTTTCGGCTTCATTTAGTCGATTCGGATTTGAGCTTGGGCGATTGAAAACCGGAACGCCGCCGCGAATTCACCGGGATTCGGTTGATTACTCAAGGATGGAGTTGCAGCCCGGGGACGATCCCCCTCCCTTTTTCTCAAGGATGGCCCGTAAAGAGTGGAAAATGTTCCACGTGGAACATCCGGAGAAGTCGCGAGAGGAATTAAACCGCTTGTTCCACGTGGAACATCCAGAACTTCATCCATGGATGCCCGGACAGGACCAAATTCCCTGCTATTTGACCGAAACCAATGAGAAAACACACCAGATCATCTCAGACAACCTCGATAAAAGCGCTATGTATGGCGGCATGGTAGAAGGCACCGGGGTTCGCTATTGTCCATCTATCGAAGACAAGGTCGTAAAGTTTTCTGGTCGCGAAGCCCATCATATTTTTGTCGAACCCGAAGGGAGGAATAATATTCGTCTCTATCCGAACGGGACCTCAAACAGTCTTCCAGAGGATGTGCAGACAGAAATGATTCATTCCATTGTTGGATTGGAAAAAGCCGAGATACTTCGCCCTGGCTATGCGATCGAGTATGATTATGCCAATCCCACGCAACTATTTCATACATTAGAGACTAAACTCATTGAGAATCTCTATTTTGCAGGCCAACTAAATGGAACAACCGGATATGAGGAGGCCGCTGGCCAGGGATTTGTGGCTGGAGCGAATGCCGCGCTGAAGTCGCTCGGACGCGAACCTTTCACATTGAGCCGAAATGAGAGCTATATCGGTGTGCTCATTGATGATCTTGTAACCAAAGGGACGGATGAACCGTATCGAATGTTTACCTCCCGCTCTGAACACCGCCTTACGCTTCGACAGGATAATGTGTACTGCCGACTCCTCGAAAAGGCGAAAAGTCTAGGAATTGTTGATGCTTTAGAGCTGGACGAGGTAAGTTCGCAGAGGGATCAGATACGCGCTGAATCGAATCGTTTGGCAAAAGTGTTTAGTAACGGGAGTTCTTTAGCACAGCTGCTAAGACGGCCGGATTGCTCCTATGAGGACCTTCCTCAGGAATCGTCAGATATGGATCAGGACGTCAAACGCCAAGTTGAAATCGAGGTTAAATATGCGGGCTATATAAAGCGGGAGAAGGAGCGCATCGACTCGGCTAGAAAGCAGGAGAATCAGATTATACCAATAGATTTCGATTATGAATCCGTAAGCAGTCTGAAAAGTGAAGCACGCGAAAAGTTGAAAAAAATACGGCCAGAGAATCTTGGGCAGGCTGCGCGTATTTCCGGTGTTAATCCTTCGGATATCTCTATACTGTCTATGTGGATGAAAAGTAAATAGGGGAGTCGGCGGTGGTATGAAAATGGGATATAAACGCAGTATAAAAGAAGTACCAAAAAGACTTTAGCATGCCGCGCGCCTAAGTGCCCGTATTTTTCGCTATAAAAGGATTCGGCTTGAATATAAATAAATATTTTAGATTGCGTTCATGCGGGTGAATCATTAGGTTCCCGAATTTCCCGAATGGAAGCGTAGCTCAGTTGGTAGAGCAGCTGACTCTTAATCAGCGGGTCCAGGGTTCGAGCCCCTGCGCTTCTACCATTATCACTACAACGGTGCTTCGGTACTCGTTGTGGGATTAGCGATCTTGGATTTACTCTCTGCTTGCTGGATGGCACGGCGTTTAGCAACGATCTGTTTGACCACTTCATCAATCGTTACACCGGCAAGAATAACCAAGCCGATCACGGTAAACTCTGATCTAT
>CAXMPN010000036.1:0-15652 GCA_964195195.1 Pontiella sp.
CAGGGAGACCGGGTAAGTGCGTCTTACCGGACGGAACAAAGGGTACGGCAACAGGGGCTCGGACGATTTGATATTGACCGCGACGGTCAGCTGTCACATGCGGAAAAGGCCGCACGAAGGGCATACCGCGATGCGTTGGATCGGAAACAGGGCGTTCAACAGAACGAACGACCAGCTCCCCAGCCGCCGATTGAATAACCGAGCAGGATTCACTGCCGAAAAAAAGGCCAGCCCTGAACACAGGGTCGGCCTTGTTATATTTCGGAACCGGTCACGGTCATTCGAGGAAATAGTTATAGTCCCGAACTTCCTTGCTCTCGATGACTTCCATCGCATCTTCAGAACTGAGCGCGGCAATGAGACGGGTGCGAATGGTGTCGTCACTTACCATGGCCGAAAGGCTCGCAAGCACCTTGAGATGCAGGTCCTTCTTGTCCTCCGGTGTGACGATCAACATGATGAGCTTTACGGGCTCGCCGTCGGGTGCATCGAAATCAATACCGTCCCGGCAGATTCCCATGACGCCCTGTATGGCCGATCCCTTGGCAATACGTCCATGCGGAAGGGCGATCTCACGGCCCATCGCGGTAGTCATTTCTTTTTCGCGGGCCACGATCGACTGGTACAGCTCCTCCTGGCTGATATGCTCCACCCGATGCGTACGCATCAGAAACGCCACCAGCTGGCGGATGGCATCCCACTTATCGAGGGCCTTAAGATCAACCATGATAAATTCCTCGGCGAGGAATTCCACTAACCGCTGCCGGTCGCGGTGGGCTTCGCCGGAGCGCTTCAGGGCCGCCTTCGTACAAAACGGACCAGCGATTTCAGCGATCGTGACGCCCGCCAGAATAATGGCACTGACGGTTTGCTTGATCGCTTCGGGAATATACAGGTCGTTACCCAGCAGGATGACCAGACCGATGGCGATGCCCGACTGCGGGTAGAGCGCGAAAGACATATTCTGCCTAATGCGCGTCGAACATTTTCCGACCAGTCCGCCCAGCGCGGCACCAATGCTTTTTCCGAGTACGCGGGCAATAATATAAACCAGCGCCAACAGGCCCACCGACAGCATGGCATCGAGATGGAGCGAGACACCGGCCAGGGTGAAAAAGCAAACATAGAGAATAGGCTCCAGCGGAACCAGCGTGGTGAGCTGCCGTTCGGCGACCGCCGAGCTATTGCCTAAATAGACCCCGAAGAAGAGGTTGACCAGCAACGGACTGAGCTGAAGATAGGCGGCAAGGCCATCGAGCAGCATGATGGCCAGCAAAATGGTCGTAAAGTCGTGAAACTTCGGCTTGCTGACCGCGACCTTGGTAATCCACCCGGCGCCAATGCCCAATACCAGCGCCCCGACCAGATGATAGGCGGAAAGAATCAGGGCGTCATCGACTTTCCCGGCGGCTTCGCCGCTTTCAAAATAGGACGCCACGAAGGTACGCATAATGACGAAAAGCAGGCTGCAGCGAATGTTGTTCAGTGCCACGGCCGAGATGAGCGTCTTGACGACCGGGCCCTTGGCGCGCATCGCGCGACTGAGTGCAATGGTGGTGGCCGGCGCGGTGGAGGCGGAGATGGCCCCGAGCAGGCAGGTCGTTGGCCAATCCATTCCAAATAATCGTGCAGCAACCATGACGGTGATCACACAGCAACCCACTTCCAGCAGCGATATCGAGATAATGCGGCGCAGCGAATTGTGGATACGGCGGTAGGAAAGATGCCCGCCGATACTTACCGCCACGAGGCTCATCGCAAAAGTGGAAAGTGGTTGTAGACTGACGAGTTGCTCGTGTGTGCCGATCAGCCCCAAACAGGCCGGCCCGACCACAACGCCTCCCAGAATATTGCCCGTTACGTGCGGCAGGCGCAGCAGCTTGGCAGCCCATCCCCCAAAGAAACCGGCCGATACCAGAATGCTGACGACCAAAAAAGGGCTCATATGTCCGGAATGGATTATCGAATCGAATATATGTTGTAGCGCGTCCAAATCATTCCCTTCAACCGGGCACCACGCCCTGAGGATTGCGGAGCATTGTGGCAAAGCCCGCATCGGTTGGCAAGAAATCTGGACGTCATCTAAATAAGCGAATTAGAAACTAGGCATCCGGCGTTTCGGGAGATACGTCATAGTCCGGGTCAACCAAGGCCTTGAATGAAAAAATCCAGATAGAGACCAGTCCCCACCCCAGACCGAGCAGGACGCCTGCATCCACGATACCGCGCCAGGGCTGCGGAAGTTGCCGAACCAGAACGATCAGCAGCACGATCATGGTGGTTAAAGCGTAGGCCACGATCTTCCTTTTTCGGGTGGCATGGAAGAAACCCATGCAGAAGAGCGGCGCAAAGGTGACACGTATCGGCGTGGGATTTTCTCTGAGATAGCGTGCCCGCGCAGCGGCACGGGGCGAAAACTTTAATTGAAAACCCTTGTAGCCTTCTGCATATCCCATAATAAGCAGGCTGGCGGCGATGGCAACCCAGTGGAACCAGACCAACCTCGATTCAGGCAGCTCCTGGACATAGGGATACAGGCAGACAAGACCCCGCCCGATGATCAAAGTGAGCCCCAGGATTCCCCATAAAGCACCCCATGTTCCCAACGCCGATTTTCCACTATTCTTTTCCATAAATCATGAATTCCTGTTCTAACGACAATCGGCAGGGAGTCTATCAGGCCGGTTACCAAAACAAAGCTCTTTCAGGGCACAGTCAACTTTGGCATCGGAATTGCTACTAGTATACCTACATCTCCTCCTCACCAGGCGGTGAGTTGATCTCGGATCAGCTCGCTGCCTGTTTTTTTATCCACCCATCGGATCAGCTCTCTGGCATGCGGCGAGTTGTTTTTCTTCAAAATAACCACGGCATTCTTTCGCAATTGCGTCACGCCTGCATAGGAAACGGCATTCCCGTTGATCAGACGCCTCAATTCCCCAGCAGGTGTTGTCAGCAACCATTCGAGATCAACCGGTATGCGCGTATCGATCTTGTCGCGCGGCGGACACACCACCGAACACCAGTCGCAGCCGAACAGCCAATCCTCAATCATTTCTGCTTCCCGTTTATTTAATACGCTACGCTTCTCAATCGTGAGATAGCTGATGCATTTGCGCGCATCGATCGGCTCGCCAAATTGGATCGCTCCGGTCGGACAATTTTTCACGCAGGCGCGGCAGTCATCGCACGAAAACGGCATTTGGGGATCGAGAATCACCTCCGGCAGCTCGGCATCTACAAACAGGCATCCGATAAACACACGCACGTTGGTACGGTCAGGTACGCGCAGCAGGTCGTTTCCTCCCCGTATGCCCAAACCGCCGATCGTCGCGAACAACCGTTCATAAACCGCCTTGGTATCCACCGCCGCCTCGGCGTGAATCCCGCTGCCTAACAGCTGGTGAAGTTTGGCCAGCATGGCCTGCCCATTGGCGTGGTAGTCGATTTCCCTGGCATACGCCGAGATATAACCCAGCAAGGCATCGGGAGACGGCTCGGGAAACGGGTGCTTCGCCAACGGATCGCCCCAATCGTTCGTGAAGGCCATTACAATCACCGACCTGGCCGACGGGAAGGTGGTCCATGGATCGGCCTTGGCCGGATACATACGCTCCAGATATTCCATCTCGCCGTGCCGACCGGTCTTCAGCCATTCGGCAACCAACACATTGTTTTCCTCAATCCGCTGACGCAGCAGCGGGTTGTCCATCCGGATGCACGCTGCCGAATGCGCGCCCACCTGCCGCGCGGAGTCGTGTAGCCATGTCTTAAATTCCGTTTTATTCATTTTGCACCCGGGTCAAAAAAGCGGTAGCAAATGTAGCCAACATGGACAGCGATTTAAAGATCATCTTCATATTCGTGGACGGACTCGGAATCGGTTGTACCGATTCGGACGTTAATCCGCTGTGCGATCCCCGGCTGCCGACCCTGGGAACCCTATTGGCCAATGCCGTTCCACTCGATGCGTGCCTAGGCGTTGAGGGATTGCCGCAGAGCGCCACCGGGCAGACGACCCTGCTGACAGGCATCAATGCGCCCAAGGTGATGGGAAGGCACATAGCAGCATTCCCACCTCCGTCGCTCAAGAAGCTGATCGAGCACGAAAACCTTTTTGGCAAGCTCCGGAACCTCGGAAAACGCTGCACTTTCGCGAACTGCTACCTGAACGTCGACCCTCACCGCATTCCACCGCGCCGCCAGTCGGTCACCACCGTAATGACGCTCTCCGCCCTGGGCCGGGTGCGAGACACCGCTGAACTACTGGCGGGCAAGGCCGTGACCCATGATATTACCCGATGGACCATGCACACGCGTGGTTATGACGGCCCGCTGATCACACCGGAAGAGGCAGCCGAACACCTGATTGCCATCGCCGAGGAAAACGATTTTACGCTGTTTGAACATTTCCTGACCGATCGCGCGGGGCATTCAGGCAATCCGGAAAAGGCATTCCAATGCCTCGAAACCCTGGAAAGGTTTATCGCCCGGACCGTCCGTTTCGCCGACCAGCCCAACCACCTGTTTATTCTTTCAAGCGACCATGGAAATATCGAGGATCTCTCGGTACGTACCCATACGCGCAACCCCGTCCCGTTGGTCGCCATTGGAGACCATAGGGACGAATTCGGCTCGCTGGCAAATCTAGCCGATGTTACGCCTGCCTTGGTGGACCTTTATGCATCTTGCAGTTCAAGTGGATGCTAGGTATGTTTTTCGGATGATCAGCAAAACCGAAAAGCGTCCGGACTGGGATGAATACTTCATGGATATCGCGCACGTCGTTTCCAAGCGCGGTAACTGCTCGCGACGCAAGGTGGCGGCTTTAATCGTCAGCGACCGAAGAATCATTTCCACGGGCTACAACGGGACCCCGCGCGGCATTAAAAACTGTTGCGACGGCGGCTGCCCGCGCTGTGCCAGCGATGCCCCGTCGGGCGGCAACCTAGGCGAATGCATTTGCGCCCATGCCGAGGAAAACGCCATTGTGCAGGCGGCCTACCACGGCATTGCCGTCCGCGACAGCATGCTCTACTGCATCCTGAGCCCCTGCCTGATGTGCACTAAAATGATCAT
Source organism: Pontiella sp. (assembly GCA_964195195.1). Lineage (GTDB taxonomy): Bacteria > Verrucomicrobiota > Kiritimatiellia > Kiritimatiellales > Pontiellaceae > Pontiella. Next base: position 5,080 of record CAXMPN010000036.1, read on the forward strand.
CAACGCGGGGATCAGCGAAGTGGTCTATGAAACCGAGTACCACTTTACAGGGCAGGCTCGTGCGCTCTTCGAATCCGCCGAGGTGGTGTACCGCCAGTTTACACGAATCTAGGATGAACTCGCTATGAAGCTTTTTATATCCATCGTGTTAATAGGGCTGGCAGCCCTCTCGGCTCGGGCAGATGACTTTTCATCCTGCTTCGTGCCTGGCGAGGTGGTGGAGTACAAGATATACTGGATGCGTATACCGATTGCGTGGACCCGCATAACCACCGACACCGTTATCGAGGACGAGCGGGAATTGATCCGCATCAGAATGATTGTCAAGACCTACGCCGCCTACAAGCATATCTTCGAAGTGGACGACACGACCGAGGTGATCATTGATCCTGTAACCGCCCTGCCCGTTCGACATGACTGGATCATCAACGAGGGGAGCATTCACAAAAGTCACCTTACCTCCTTCTATCACGACAAGAAGGTTGCCATATTCCAGGATCGCATCAGCAAGGATATCCGGGAAATACCCATTGAAAGCGATACGCGGGAAATATTCAGTTTTATCTACGCCAACCGTAGCGCCGACATCGAGAAACTGGTCTCCCGACCACACCAACTGCTGGTCACTGGAAAACTCCATGTTCTCAGACTGAAAATCAGTGATTACGATAACATCAAACTGGCCCAGTACGGGAAGGTGCCCAGCATAGAAATCGAGCCTGTGGCCGAATTTGACGGGATATTCCTGCGGCAGGGGAAAGTATTCTTTTGGATTTCAAAGGAACCGAACCGTATGGTTACATGCATAAAAGCCAAAGTGTCGGTCGGTAGGATTACCGCAAAAATTCACGAAATTTCCGGTCCCGTGACGGGTTTTTGGAACCAGGAATAATAAGGGAGCAGGCATGAGCAGCATTGTAGGCGTGATTCCATCCCGTTGGGGATCTACCCGCTTTCCCGGCAAGAGTCTCGCGATGATTGCAGGCAAGCCCATGATCCAATGGGTGGTTGAACGCGTAAAGCAGGCGCAAAAACTGGATGCCGTCATGGTGGCGACCGACGATCAGCGTATCGCGGATTGCGTCCGTAATCTGGAGATCGATGGCGTCCAGGTCGCCATGACACGCCCGGACCATCCTTCGGGCACCGACCGCATTGCCGAAGCGGTTGAATCGATCGACGCCGACGCTGTGATCAATGTACAGGGCGACGAACCGCTGATCGACCCCGCATTGATCGACGCGCTGGCCGATGTGATCTCTTCAAATGAGTGGGACATGGCCACGGCGGCCACCCTCATTACCGATGAAAACCAGATCCACGACCCCTCTGTGGTCAAGGCCCTCTTCAACCGGCACGGGCAGGCGCTCTACTTCTCGCGCTCCACCATCCCGCATATCCGCGAACCGGAAGGCGATTCATCGGAAGGCGTCTACTGGCGGCACATCGGCATCTATGCCTACCGGCGCGATTATCTTCTTAAACTTGTGGCCGAGCCCCCCTGCGCACTGGAAAACCTTGAAAAGCTCGAACAACTCCGCGCACTCGACATGGGTTGCCGGATGAAAATTATTCAAACGCAGGATTTCGGTATCGGCGTCGATACCCCGTCCGATGTCGCCAAGGCCGAAGCGTTGCTGGCACAACTAAAACAATCTTCACAATAGGAAAATATCATGACGAAAACAGTGAATGTTAAAGGTATAAAATTTGGCGGGAGGAATCCGCTGGCCCTGATTGCCGGACCGTGCGTTATTGAAAACCGCGAAGATTGCATGGCCATTGCCGATAAAATGGTGAAGCTGGCAAAGAAACAAAACATCCCCTACGTATTCAAGGCTTCGTACGACAAAGCCAACCGCACATCGATCCATTCCTACCGCGGGCCCGGCATCTCGAAGGGGCTGGAAATTCTGGCCGAGATCAAGGAAAAATATAATGTGCCCGTATTGACTGACGTACACAGCGTCGAGGAAATCCACATCGCTGCCAAGGTCGTCGACATCATCCAGCTGCCTGCCTTCATGATCCGTCAGACGGACTTTGTCGTGGCGGCCGGCGAAAGCGGCGCGGTGGTCAATGTAAAGAAAGCGCAGTTTGCCGCCCCGTGGGATATGAAGAACGTGGTCAAGAAGATCGAGTCGACCGGAAACACCAAAATCCTGCTGACGGAGCGCGGCGCGTCGTTTGGCTACAACACCCTGGTGGCCGATATGCGCAGCCTGATCATCATGCGCGAGATGGGCTATCCGGTCATCTTCGACTGCACCCACTCCGTGCAGTCGCCCGGCGGACAAGGCGACACATCCGGCGGCGATGGACGCTTCGCCCCCTATCTCGCCAAGGCGGCGGCGGCGGTCGGCGTCGACGGAATGTTTATCGAAACCCACCCCGATCCTGCCAATGCCCTCTCCGACGGCCCCAACATGATTCCGCTACAGCAAATGCCCGCGCTATGGAAAAAGCTGGTGGCGATCGATCAGGTCAAGTAGTGCCACCGACGCGGCCTAATCCAGCTACGGCCTTGCGGTGCGCCGAGCGACACCTGCGCGAGACCGATCCCATAATTGCGCGGCTCATCAAGGAGCATGGCCCGAGCAGCATGTGGACCACCAAAGAGACCTCGCTGTTCCACATGCTGACTTCGGCGATCATCTCCCAGCAGCTTTCGGTGAAGGCCGCCGATACGATCCAGCACCGGGTGATGCAAGCCACGTCCAATCCGCTTAAACCCGGCAGCTTCATGGCCGCCGAAATAGAACGGCTGCGATCAGCCGGCCTGTCCAACTCCAAAACCACCTATATACGCAATCTGGTCGAGGCCATGGGAAACGGACTTACGAAGCGCAGACTCCAGAGCTTGGACGACGAAGCGGCAGTCGCCCGCTTAACCGCCATTAAAGGCATCGGTGCCTGGACGGCAGAGATGTACCTGATATTCGGACTGAAAAGAATAGACGTATTGTCGCTCGGCGATGCGGGCCTGCAACGTGCAGCGCGAAATCTCTACAACCGCGGCCAACCCCGGGAGGGCCTGTTGCTGCAAATCGGAGAGGCATGGAGACCGTACCGCTCGGTTGCCAGCTGGCATCTCTGGAAATCGCTGGAACAGCCATAGACGAAGCCTGAAGTTCCGAGACGGATACTCGCATACGTTTTACAGACTCAGCAGTTCCTGCACATCTTCCCAGGTCAACTTCTGCATCACCTGCTCGTCCGTAGTAAGGGTGGCATCGATGATCCCTTTCTTGCGCCGCTGCATTTCCACTACCTTTTCCTCGACCGTGCCCTTGGTGATGAGCTTGACGCTGTAGACCGTACGTTTCTGGCCGATCCGATGTGCGCGATCGGTCGCCTGGTCTTCGACGGCCGGATTCCACCACGGATCGAAATGGATCACCATATCCGCGCCGGTCAGGTTCAGGCCGGTTCCGCCCGCCTTCAGGCTCATGAGGAATACAGGGATGTGGTGGTCTTTATTGAACCTGCGGACCACGTCCTGTCGATCCTTGGTACTGCCGTCGAGATAACAATATTTAAGCTCACGACTTTCCATTTCGTCGCGCAGGATGGCCAGCATGGAAGTGAACTGGCTGAATACCAGTACCCGATGCTTGCTGTCCATGGCCTCGTTGAGCAGTTCAAAAAATAGTTCCATCTTAGCGGAGGGATGCTTGCTTTGGACTCCCTCAAGCTTGAGCAGATCGATATGGTTGCAGGTCTGCCGCAGGCGCAGCAGGGTTTTAAGAATCTCCATGCGGCTCTTGTTAAAGCCTTCCTTTTCGACCATATCGCTAATTCTCTGACGCGAATCTTCCAACAACTGCATATAGACCTTGTGCTGGTCCTGCGTCAGTTTGCAGGGGGCGGTACGCTCGATTTTCGGCGGGAGATCCTTCGCCACTTGCTTCTTGAGCCTTCGTAACAGGAAGGGGTGCAGCTTGCGTCGCAGGGTCAACTGGGCATGTTCCCCATCGGGACCCCCATTGAGGATGGGCACCTCGTAATAATCGTGGAAATTCTTATGATGCCCCAGATAGCCCGGCATCAGGAAATCCATGATCGACCAAAGATCCGCGACCCCGTTTTCGATCGGCGTGCCCGTGAGAACCAACCGATGGTCCGCCTTGAGTTTCTTGGCAGACAACGCGTTTTGCGTGGCGCGATTCTTGATGTGCTGCGCTTCGTCGAGAATGGCAATGGAATAGGTGTATTCCATATGCTTCTCGATATCGCGGCGCATCAGAGCATAGGAGGTAATAATGATATCAAACTTTTCGACATTTTTCCATTTCCGGTGACGGTCGGTGCCATGGAGGGTAAGGACCTTGAGGTTGGGCGTAAACTTTACGGATTCCTCGTGCCAGTTTTCCACGAGACTCGTCGGGCAGACGATCAAGGCCGGCTTTCCCTGATGTCTTTCATCGGTCCGACCCAACTGGATCCAGGCCAAGGTCTGCAGGGTTTTCCCAAGACCCATTTCGTCGGCAAGGATTCCGCAGAATCCCCGGTTTTCGAGAAACCGCAACCAGTTGACGCCCTCCTGCTGGTACGCGCGCAAAGTCCCCTTCAGGTGCTCGTTGAGGTCGACCGGCCCGACGGATAACTGGTTGTTCTGCTGGCGGGCGCGTTCCAGCCAATCCGGTGAGGCGTGCATATCCACGTCTTCGAGCTCCTCGATGGACGACTGGACGTAGCTGCCGTAGATACCGCTGACCCGGAAAGACCCGGCCTTGTCCCCTTCGCCCACCGCACAGTCCTCGAAGACGGCCCTGGCCTGCTGTATGGCATCGCCGTCGAGCAGGATGGTACGCCCGTTCCGCTCAATGAATGAGTCTCCCTTCAGCAGGGCACGCTGGATATCCCTCTCGGAAACACTGCCGGTACCGATATCGTATTCGTAGCTGACATCAAAATAGCTGCCGGATTCCGCCTCATTGACCTGAACCACCGGTCGCACATAATCGGCCGTATCGGCAAAGGGTTTAACACGCCCTTCAAGTTCTACCTGCCAGCCCATGCGCCGGATTTTAGGAACCCCGCTTCCGAGAAAATTCAGCACCTCGCGGGGACCCACAATGTTGCGCAGCGTATCGCCTGCGCGCCCGACGAACTCGACGGCCGAAAGTTTTTCCACGGCCGCCTTCTCATAGGACATGTTCCGAATTCGGTACCGGAGTAAATCCTTGGGATCCGGAATGGCGAAGTTGCCACGCATGTCCGCTCGCCCGGCCACCAACTCAATTTCGTTTCCGTAGCGGGCATAGAGGGTGGCCGACAACGATGCCGGACTGCCCTTCACGACCAGCCGAAAATAAACCTTTGCCGGCTTCATTTGGAAAAGGTCGGGCGTAATGACCGTGCGTACGGCCATTGTTTTTTCGATTTTCGGCAGATCCGTCATAATGAAAGACGGGACCGACTCGCGGGGAACGGTTACGGTTTCGTGGTAGGCCTCGTGCAGCGTTCTGGGCAATACCGTTTCAAGCGGCCAGAACTGGTGGGCGGCGAATATCCAACCGATGCCGCCGGATACAATGTAAAAGGGAGACCGCTCAGTCTGTTTTCCCGGCAAATCCGTAGCTACATTCAGCAGCAGTTCACCGGTCTTCCGATCCAGATCCATGGTCAACACGGAGCCGATCATACCGCTGTGGACGGCATACCCTTTCTCCAGCCCCCGCTGGTAGAGTGTTCTTCCGTGGTGCGCGCGGAAGAGCTTGATGAAATCGGGAAGCTTCAGCTGCATATCGCTTGCCACGGGACCGCCGAACAGGTCCTCGATGTAGGTCAGTACGATTTCATCATCGCGGCTAAACGAAAAAGGCACGTCGGTCGGAACATCGGATGCCGGTATGCGGCCCTTCTGGTATTCCACCAACACATGAACGACAATCCGGTCGGCAAGAACCTGTTCCTTCCAGTTTTCGGACAGCTCCACCACCAGTCTGGCCTTCACGGCATTCTCTGCCGACTTTCGGGCCCGCTGGATATATTTCTTTTCGGGACCCTTCGCCAAACGCTCCACGCGACGTAATTCCGCTTCGGCCTGAGTATGATTCGTCGGGTTGGCATTCTGCCGCAGCACCTCCATCCCCATGGCCACCAGATGCGAGCAAATCAGTCCGCGCTCCTGGTTGTCTCGGCACGGGCAATGGTTTTCAACCAGACCGTTCTTCAGGACTTCAAACTTGCTGCGCATCCCGCGCGGTCCGAGGTTCAGAAGCCCCGTCACAAACGGGTGCTCGTAGGTCACCTTTTCCACAACGCCCCGCTCGAATAAGGCCCGTCCATCGCGGAAGGCCCGCCATCCGGCCCAATCCTTGAGCAGCTTTTCTGTATATGGAATTGTATCACCCATGCTGGTCCGCGCTGTCCTCAGCTTAAATAGATCCATTTTGTCCAATTTCCCTAAGATAGCTATAAAATTATATTCTTTTTATGCTCCTTGATAATCGCCTGTTTAATCCTGTTTTTGATCGTTTCGCCAAAAATTGCTACAAACTAGATATTGACGGCAGATCGGCGCAGGGACATTATGCGCGCCTTTTAAAACCGAAGGACACCCATGCAGCGGATCATGAAAAAATCGAAGATACACACGGCCACGATCACCGGGCTGGAGCTGTACTACGAAGGTAGCGTCACCATAGACCGCGACCTGCTCGAAATGGCCGACATGCTGCCGGGCGAACAGGTACAGATCGTCAACCTCAATAATGGCCAACGATTCGTCACCTACACGATAGCCGGCGAACGCGACTCGGGGAGCATCGAGCTCAACGGCCCGGCCGCCCGCCTAGCCGCTGTTGGCGACAAGGTCATCATCATTTCCTACGGCCACTACGATGACGCCGAAGCCAAGACGCTCGAACCGATCGTGGTTTTCGTCGACGGCAACAACCGGCCCGTCCGGAAATGAGCGAATACCTCTACCAACGCGCCAACCAATATTTCGGACAGCTCGCCTCTGGCGCGGAAAGCTGCGGTGAAGCCGAACTGAAAGAACTCGGCGCGACCCAGGTCAAACCCGGCTACCTCGGCTGTTATTTCTGCGCCGATCAGCGCACCCTGTACCACCTCGTCTACCACACCCGCATCTTTTCGCGCATCCTGGCTCCGCTCATCGCGTTCGACTGCCACTCCGACAAATACCTCTACAAGACGGCACAGCAGATTGACTGGAGCCAATTCCTCACACTCACCAAGACCTTCGCCATTGTCTCAAACGTCGCCGACAGCCATATCCGAAACTCCCAGTATGCCGGGCAGATCCTCAAGGACGCCATCGTCGACCAGTTTAGAGAAAAGACCGGCGAACGCCCCAACGTCGATACGCGCAACCCCGACCTGCTGCTCAATCTCTACATCCACCAGAACAAGGCGCGAATCAGTGTTGATCTCGGAGGCGGCTCGCTCCACAAGCGTGGATACCGCACGGAATCCGTCGAAGCCCCCATGCAGGAAACCCTCGCCGCCGCCATCTTGCGCCTGTCCGGATGGAACAGCGAGCGCCCCCTCTACGACCCCTTCTGCGGCTCCGGCACCCTGCTTTGCGAAGCGTTCATGAAAGCCGGCAACATTCCCGCCGCCTACCTGCGCCATAAATTCGGATTTCTACGCCTGCCCGATTTCGACGCCGCGGTCTGGAACCAGGTCAAAACCAAGGCCAACAATGAAACATGCGATATTCCGGAAGACCTGATCAAAGGCAGTGATCTAAGCGCCGATGCCGTCAAGGCCGCCCGTGCAAATCGTAACGAGCTGCCCGAGATTGGAATCATCAAAGTACGCCGCGCTGACTTCCACGACCTTGCAGGCTTTAACAACACGACCCTCGTCACCAACCCACCTTACGGCATCCGACTCGGCGATACTCAAGGCGTCACTCTCCTGCTCAAGGAATTCGGTGACTTTCTAAAACAGAAATGCACCGGATCCACCGCATTCATCTATTACGGAGACCAGACCCTGGTGAAAAAGCTCGGCCTCAAACCCGAATGGAAACAGCCTCTCCGCGCCGGAGGACTCGACGGCATGCTCTGCAAATACGAACTCTACTGACCCTTAAACGGGTCCGCATCCCAGTCTACAACGTGGCCAGCACGGAGTTAAAGGTTTCGCTCGGGCGCATGGCCTTGACAGCGAGTTCCTCCTCGGGACGGTAGTAGCCGCCGATATCAACGGGTTGTCCCTGAACGGCATTCAGCTCGGCGACCATCTTTTCTTCATTCGCGGCCAGCCTTTCGGCCAAGGAAGCGAAGGGCGCCTTCAGTTCAACATCGGAATCCTGCGCGGCGAGTGCCTGAGCCCAGTAAAGCGCAAGATAGAAGTGGCTTCCTCGGTTATCGAGCTGGTGCACCTTTCGCCCCGGCGACTTGTTTGCTTCGAGGAACTTCGCGTTTGCGGTGTTGAGCGTATCAGCGAGGATGCGCGCTTTTTCATTCTTGAAGACCGTTGCCAGATGTTCGAGCGATGCCCCCAGCGCAAGGAATTCCCCCAGAGAGTCCCAGCGCAGATGATTTTCAGCTTCGAATTGCTGAACGTGCTTCGGAGCGGAGCCGCCAGCACCGGTCTCGAAGAGGCCGCCGCCGTTCATGAGCGGAACGATGGAGAGCATCTTCGCGCTGGTACCCAGCTCGAGAATCGGGAAGAGGTCGGTCAGGTAGTCACGCAGGACATTGCCGGTGACAGAAATGGTGTCTTCGCCCGCCTTGGCCCGCTCGAGAGTAAGGCGCGTGGCCTCCACCGGCGGAAGGATGCGGATATCCAGCCCGGCGGTATCGAGCTCCGCAAGATAGGTCTTAACCTTGGCGATGAGCTGTGCATCGTGGGCACGCTTTTCGTCAAGCCAGAAGATGGATGGCGCACCGGTCGTACGTGCGCGTTTCACGGCCAACTTGACCCAGTCGCGAATCGGTGCGTCCTTCACCTGGCAGGCGCGCCATATGTCGTCCCGCTCTACAGTATGCTCCATGAGCACCTTGCCGGATGCATCGACCACGCGAACGATCCCATCTGCCGGAATCTCAAAGGTTTTGTCGTGCGACCCGTATTCTTCGGCCTTTTGTGCCATGAGGCCGACGTTGGGCACGCTGCCCATGGTAGCTGGATCAAAAGCGCCGTTTTTCCTGCAGAAGTCAACCGTCTTGGCATAGACACCGGCATAAGAACGGTCGGGAATGATGAAGTTGGTGTCCTGCTGCTGGCCATCCTTGTTCCACATCTGCCCGGAGGCGCGGATAGCCGCCGGCATCGAGGCGTCGATGATGATATCACTGGGCACATGGAGGTTGGTAATCCCTTTGTCGGAATTGACCATGGCCATGTCCGGAGCGTTTTCGTAGACAGCGGCAATGTCGGCTTCGATCTCAGCTTTCTTTTCCGCCGGAAGATCTCCGATCCGGGCATAGAGGTCGCCGATGCCGTTGTTCGCATCAAAACCCAGTTTAGCGAACGTATCGGCGTGCTTTTCGAAGACGTCCTTGTAGAAGACCTTGACACAGTGGCCGAAGATAATTGGATCGGAGACCTTCATCATCGTCGCTTTCATGTGAAGGGAGAACAGCGTACCCGCCGCCTTGGTCGCGGCGACCTGTTCGGCAAAGAAGCTCTCCAGTGCCTTGACGCTCATATAGGTTCCGTCTACCACTTCTCCCGCCTGAAGTTTCAGCTCATCCTTGAGCACCGTCGTGATGCCATCGGCAGCTACCAGCTCAATGCGCACGGTAGTTTCCTCAGGAATCGTCACCGATTGTTCGTTGCCGAAGAAATCGTTGCAGGACATGCTGGAAACCGTCGATTTGGAAGCGGGCGACCAAGCCCCCATGGGATGCGGATGGTTCCTGGCATATTGTTTGACAGCGGCGGCGGCGCGGCGATCCGAGTTACCTTCGCGCAAAACCGGATTTACCGCGCTGCCCTTGACTCGGTCATAGCGCTCCTTGATGGCCTTATCTTCGTCTGTCGAAGGTTCCTCGGGATAATCGGGCAGTTTAAACCCTTTTGCCTGCAGCTCGGCGATGGTCGCCTTGATCTGCGGAATGGAAGCGGAAATGTTCGGCAGCTTGATAATATTGGCCTCCGGTGTCAGGGCCAATTCACCCAATTCGGCCAGGGCATCACCGATGCGCTGCTCGTCGGTCAGGTGCTCCGGAAAATTTGCGAGAATACGGCCAGCCAGCGATATGTCACGCGTCTCCACTACCACACCTGCCGCGCCGGCATAGGCCTGAGTAAAAGTGGCACCCTGAGCTGCCAATTGATCGATATGCGGCGTGGTAACACGGCCACCGGCAACTCCGCCACCGAAGCTGGAAACATCATTCCCGCTTTCGATTAAAGATCCGGTTCGGATTGATCGACCGATTCTTTTTCCACCTTCTTCGGCAGATGCAGCTTTAGATGGAGGTCGCGGATTTGGTTATGCTCGACATTACCGGGCGCACCCATGAGTAGATCCTGGGCCTTCTGGTTCATGGGAAAGGCGATGACTTCGCGGATGTTCGGTTCGTCGGCCAGCAACATGATGATGCGGTCGACGCCCGGTGCGATACCGGCATGCGGCGGGGCA
>CAXMPN010000037.1:0-15530 GCA_964195195.1 Pontiella sp.
ATAGATTCGAATCGCGCATTTCTTGACGATTGCGAAGGTTGCGGCTAAAGTTCTTGTGTCGAACGAAAGGACACAGCAACGGAATGGGACCATACCACACAATTCCGGAAATGCTTCTTGGCCAAGCCGCAAGCCATGCCAATAAACAGACCGTAAACGACCGCAGGGAAGACCATTGGCAGTCGGTGGCTATGGCCGAAGTCGTCCTTCGGGTTTCCTGCCTCGCGGCAACGCTTGAAGCGCGCCTTCCGGATGCAGGAACAAGCATAGGCATTCTGGCGCCTCCGTCGGCCGATTGGCTGGTGGCGGACATGGCGACGATGCTGGCCGGCCATGTGGCGGTTCCGCTCTTCGTCGATTTTTCCGAGGCGCACCTACTGCACAAGAGCGAGGATGCGGGAATGAAGGCGATCTTTGTATTCGGGGATTCGCTCTGGTCTCGCTTCCGTCATCTGGCCGACCGGTTCGACCTGATCGTGACCGATCAGGTCGTGGCTGATGTGCCGGGTGTGCTGCACGTGGATGAACTCTACCGGCAGGGGGCGGAACGGATGGCGGCGGAGCCGGGGTTGCCGCAACGTCTTTTACAGCGTATCAAGCCGGATGATCTGGCTGTCATCATCTACACCAGCGGATCCACCGATACGCCGAAGGGCGTGGAGCTGACGCACAGGAACCTGGTGTCGCAAATGCGCGACATCGAGCCGTTGTTTCCCATCAGACGCGGCCGGGACCGGGCGCTGAGCCTGCTACCGGTAGCCCACTGCTTCGAACGTATTGTTATCTACCTCTATCTGGCGTGCGGCATGTCGATTTATTTTGTCGATGATATCGACCATCTGGGTACGCTGCTGCGTGAGGTGCGCCCGACGATGATGGCAGTGGTGCCTCGTCTGCTGGAAAGAACCTATGAGGGCATCGCGGAAAAGTCGAATCTGGTTTTCGGCCCGCTGGGCGGGCTGGCCCGCTGGACCTGGCAACATGCTAGCCGGATCGAGGAGGGCGAGGGACGCTCGCTGGCGAATGCCCTGGCCGATCAGCTGGTCGGATGGCAAATCCGCAAGTCGCTGGGCGGGAGAATGCGCACCATGGTGGTGGGCGGTGCGCATATGCCCGACGACCTGGCCCGGTTCTACATCCGTATGGGCGTGCCGGTCTACGCAGGGTACGGGATGACAGAGGCGTCGCCGGTCATCAGTACGAACTTCCAGGGACACCGGAAGATCGGCACCGTCGGCCAGCCGCTTCCGAGTGTTCAGGTGGAACTGTCCGAAGAGGGCGAGGTGTTGGCGCGAGGTCCGAACATCATGCGCGGCTACCACAACCGTCCGGAGGAAACCGCCGCTACGGTCGATGCCAACGGCTGGTTACACACCGGTGACATTGGGCAACTCGATGCTGACGGCTACCTGCGCATCGTGGCGCGTCGGAAGGAGCTTTTTAAAACCTCGACCGGTGAGATGGTTTCTCCGCTGCCGATCGAATGCGCACTAGGCGGATCTGAATGGGTCGAAATGGCGTGTGTCATTGCCGAATCCCGCAAATATACCGCCGTCCTGCTCTTCATGAACCGCAAGGCGCTCGCCCGGCTGAAGCAACGGTGCGGGGTCGGCAATGAAACGAACACGACGTTTCTTAAAAACGCGGCGGTGCACCATGAAATCCAGTCGCTGATCAGGCAGGTGAATGTTGACCTTGACCACTGGGAGCGGATTCAGGCGTATGCGCTACTGCTGGAGCCGCCGTCGGTGGACAACGGCGAACTGACCCCGACGCTGAAAATACGGCGGCACGTGGTGGATGAACACTACAAGGCGGTCATCGAACGATTATATGTCGGTGCCGGAAAAACGGAGGAATTCGATGAAGTCGCGATTGGCCATTGTTGAAGGCATCCGCACCCCTTTCTGCAAGGCGGGCGGAAAACTCAGGAACGCACAGGCCGACGATCTGGGCGCGTTTGCAGTTAAGGAACTGATGGTTCGAACCGGCTTCCCGCCGGAGGCGATCAACGAGGTCGTTTTCGGCAATGTCGCTCAGCCGATCCATGCTGCGAACATTGCGCGTGTGATCGCACTGAAGGCCGGCCTGCCCACGTCTATTCCGGCGGTCACGGTTCATCGCAACTGCGCGTCGGGCATGCAGTCGTTCACGAGTGCGGCACAGATGATCATGGCGGGCGACGCCGAGGTCGTAATGGTGGGAGGTACCGAATCGATGAGTAACATTCCGTTGATTTATGGACCCGAAATGACGGCGCTGTTCCAGCGTCTGTTTAAGGCGAAGACATTTGGGCAAAGGGCACAGGCGATGACCTCGTTCCGTTTCCGCCATCTCAAACCGGTCATTGCACTGGAGCAGGGGCTGACCGATCCGGTCTGCGGACTGATCATGGGGCTGACGGCCGAGCGACTCTCCCGCGATTTCCAGATCACCCGCGAGCAGCAGGATGAATACGCTTTGGAAAGTCATCGGCGCGCCACGGCGGCGATCGAGTCCGGCAAACTGGCCGAGGAAATTGTACCCGTTCCGGTGCCGACCAAGTACGACGAGATCCAACAGACTGACGAAGGGCCGCGCCCGAATCAATCGATGGAGGATCTGTACAAGCTACGGCCCTATTTCGACCGGAAGACGGGTACGGTAACGGTCGGCAATTCCTCGCAGGTTACCGATGGTGCCGTCGCTGCGCTGGTGATGTCCGAAGAAAGGGCCAAGGCGATGGGGCTGCAACCTCTGGGCTATCTGCATAGCTATGTTTATGCCGCCCTGTCCGGCGACCGCATGGGGCTGGGACCGGTTTATGCCTCCGCCCGGCTTTTCGAAAAGACCGGGTTTACGCTCGACGACTTTGATCTGATCGAACTCAACGAAGCCTTCGCCGCGCAGGTGATCGCTTGCGAACGCGCGTTTTCTTCGCACGTGTTCGCGCAACAATTTCTCGGCCGTGATCAGGCGCTCGGCACGATCGACCCCGCTAAAATGAATGTCAACGGAGGAGCGATCGCATTAGGCCATCCGGTGGGAGCCACCGGCGGGCGGCTGATCGTAACCCTGCTGATGGAGCTCCGCCGACGCGGTCTCCAGCGGGGCCTTGCAACATTGTGTGTAGGCGGCGGCCAGGGGGCTGCATTGGCATTGGAGGTGAACTGATGAACAACATGAATCTGTTGCCGCCCGATGAATCCGGAATAGCCTATCTAGTCATCGATCTACCGGACGAAAAGGTCAACAAGCTGTCGTCGGCAGTGATGCTCGAGTTGGACCGCTTGTTTGATGGCGACTTGAAAAACGACCGGATACGTGCGCTTGTCATTTCCAGCGGGAAGCCGGGCGTATTCATTGCCGGCGCTGACATCGCCGAGATCGAAAGCTTGAAAAGCGCTGAGGATTCCTATCGCAAATCGCAGCAGGGGCAGGCGGTATTCACCAAACTGGGAGCCCTGCCATATCCCACCATCGCTGTAATCGATGGTGTCTGTTTGGGCGGCGGCCTGGAGTTGGCCTTGGCGTGTTCGTTCCGGGTGGTGACCGACAGCAGCAAGACGCACCTGGGGCTCCCCGAAGTCACGCTCGGCATTCTTCCGGGGTGGGGCGGAACCCAGCGCTTGCCGCGTTTGATTGGATTGGTTCAGGCCTTGCAGATGATCCTCTCCGGCAAACCGGTTTCGGGATCGAAAGCGTTGCGGATGGGATTGGCCGATGCGCTGGTGCCACACGATTTCGTGGCTGAAAAAGCCCGCGAATTTACAGGACGCTGCCTACAAGGCAAAGGGCGGCAGGTGATTCGAAAGAGACGAGGACGGCATATGCAGCAACGCATTTGGCCTGTCAGCACCATCGTGATCAATAAGGCCAGAACGCAGGCCATGCATAAGAGCAAGGGGCACTACCCGGCCATCCCGTCTATTCTGTCGCTGATGCAGGTCACGAGGCATTGTAAACTATCCGACGGACTGGAGCAGGAATCGCGCGCGTTTTCCGAACTGGCTACCACCTCGATTTGCCGCAATCTGATCGGTCTCTTTCATACGGACCAGCTTCTTAAGAAAGACCGTGGTACCGGTGCCGATGTGACCCCTCGTCCCATCCACCGCGCCGCCGTGCTCGGCGCCGGCGTGATGGGCGGTGGCATTGCCTGGCTGTTCAGCCGATACGGCCTTCCGGTGCGGGTTAAGGATGTTGCGTGGGATGCGGTCGGCAAGGCCTTTGCCGAAGCGGCCGACTATTACCGGCAACTGGTGAAGCTACGCAAGATCAAGCCTCATGAAGTGACGCTCAGCATGCATCGCATCACCGGCACGCTCGACTATTCCGGCTTCGCCGATGCTGACATCGTGATTGAGGCGATTGTGGAAAAAATGGCCGCGAAGAAGGCCGTCTTGGTGGAAATGGAAGAAAACATTTCGGATGAGGCCGTGATCTGCTCGAACACCTCCGCACTGTCGATCAGCGAGATGGCCACGGTATTGAAGCATCCGGAACGGTTTGTCGGGATGCACTTCTTCAATCCGGTCAACCGAATGCCGCTGGTGGAGGTGATTGCGGGGAAAGATTCGTCTGATGAGACCGTCGCCACCGCAGTGACGCTGGCGCACAATCTGAAGAAAATACCGGTGGTCGTGAAGGACAGTCCCGGCTTCTTAGTAAACCGCATCCTGATCCCCTACCTGAACGAAGCGGGCCTGCTGTTACAGGAAGGCGTGGAGTTCGAGCGGATCGACCAGTTGGCGGAAACCTTCGGGATGCCAATGGGGCCGTTTGCGCTAGCCGATGTCACCGGCATCGATGTGGGCTACAAAGTGATCCAGGAACTCGCAACCGCATTCTCTCCGCGCCTGCAGGCCGCGCCCGTACTGGATCGCTTTATTCAGGCCGGGCTGCTGGGCAGGAAATCCGGGGGAGGCTTTTATCTCTACAAGGGCAAAGAACGCTCATCCAATCCCGCGGCGGTCGCATTGCTGAAAGGCTTCCGCAAGACGGAGGTCTCCGATGGTGAAATTATTGACCGCCTGATCCTAATTATGCTCAACGAAGCGGCGATGTGCTTGGGGGAGAGGGTCGTTGAGCGAGTGGACTATCTTGATATGGCATTGATTACGGGTATTGGCTTTCCGCCGTTCCGGGGCGGCCTGCTGCGCTATGCAGACGAGCGGGGCGTGGCGGAGACCGTGAAACGTTTGGGTGAATTGGAGACGGCCTGCGGCGAACGATTCAGGCCGTGCGACCTGCTGCAAACCATGGCCATGCGTGGCAAAGCATTTTATGAAGACACAGCAAGTGGAATAGGAGTCGACCATGGACCAGCATGAGCATGACGACGAGATGGTGATCGATACTTCGAAAATGAGCGAGGGCAAGCGCGCGGCGCTCGAGGTGGCGGAGGCTTCGCGCGAAACACGTTGGCAGCAACCGAGCTTCTGCAGTGAAATGTTCATGGGCCGCTGGCGCGGGGACCTGATGCATCCCTTTCCGCTGCAACCGGAGGACGATAAGGCGGAAGGAGATGCGCATATCAAGCGCATACGCGGATTCCTTGAAGCACATCTTGATCCGGATGAGGTCGACCGCACCCGAACGATTCCCGACGACGTGATGGAAGGGCTGGCCAGGTTGGGCGTCTTTGCGCTGAAGGTGCCGAAGGAATATGGAGGCCTCGGTCTATCTCAGGTGAACTACAACCGCATCATGATGATGATCGCCTCCTACTGCGGCTCCACGGCGGTGCTGGCCTCGGCGCACCAGTCGATCGGCGTGCCGCAACCGCTCAAGCTGTTCGGCACCGAGGAGCAGAAGAAGAAATATTTCCCGTGGTTCGTGGAAGGCAAAATATCCGCGTTCGCGCTGACCGAACCCGATGTGGGCTCCGACCCGGCGCGGATGAGTACGGAAGCGAAGCTGTCGGATGACGGAACCCACTACATGCTCAACGGGATTAAGCAGTGGTGCACCAATTCGCCGGTGGCCGATGTCTTCGTGGTGATGGCCAAGACCGCGCCGAAGATGATCAAGGGCAAGGAACGGCCGCAGATCACGGCGTTCATCGTGGAGCGATCCATGCCTGGTGTCGAGGTGGTGCAGCGGTGTGACTTCATGGGATTGAACGGCATGCAGAACGGCAATCTGAAGTTTACCGAGGTCAAGGTACCTGTCGAAAACCTCATCGGGGAAGAAGGCCGGGGATTAAAACTCGCCTTGGATACGCTCAATATCGGCCGCCTTACGCTACCCGCCGCGTGTACGGGGCTGGGCAAGCAGTGCCTTTCCATTGCGCGACGCTGGGGCAACGAGAGGGTCCAGTGGGGGCAGCCCATCGGACAGCACGAGGCGGGACGCGAAAAGATCGCCTTCATCGCCTCGACCACCTTTGCGATGGAGGCACTCACGATGCTGACCTCGCGTTATGTGGATCTCAAGAACATGGATATCCGGCTGGAAGCCGCGATGGCCAAGTATTTTTGCACCGAGTACGGATGGAAAATCGTCGACCAAACGCTTCAGATGCGGGGAGGGCGGGGCTATGAAACAGCAGACTCGCTCAAAGCGCGCGGCGAGGTGCCGTATCCGGTAGAACGCATCATGCGCGATGCGCGCATCAACACCATCATCGAAGGCTCGTCGGAAATCATGCGCCTGTTCCTCGCGCGCGAAGCGATGGACCCGCACCTACGCATGGCGGGGCCGTTGCTGAAGCCGGGAACGCCCGTTGGGAAAAAAATAAGTACGTCGTTCAAGTTGCTGGGGTTTTATTCATTGTGGTATCCGCGGCAGTGGCTCAGCCTGCAACCATTAAATTTACCTTCAGGCGTCGGGCCGTTGATGCGTCATATCCGTTATGCCAGCCGCACTTCGCATAAGCTGGCGAGGGAATTACTCCACGCCATGGTACGCTACGGGCCGACGCTGGACCGGCGGCAGATCGTGCTGGGACACCTGATGGATATCGGTACCGAGCTGTTTACGATGTCTGCTACCTGCAGCTATGCGCTTGCTGGAAAGGACAAGCCCGAGGGGGCGATGTCGATCGAGCTGGCCGACCTCTTCTGCAGACAGGCGGCCCGACGGATCAAGGGCCACTTTGCTGCATTGCGCCACAACGATAACCGCGATATCGACCAGGTGGCCAAGAAGGTTTCGGCCGGCGATGCCCGCTGGCTTGAAGATGGAATCGTCTGGATCGGGCCGGACGAATAGAACGAAAGAATTCGGAGAGAAATGACATGGCAAGCCGGGTATTCAGGACGACCAGTGTGATGATTGGACTGCTGGAACGCATTCTTAAGCTTTCCATTCATGTCGAAGGGCTGGACAACATTACGGACCGACCGACATTGTTCGTGGTGAACCACTTCACGCGGATGGAAACCTTTATCATTCCCTACGTGCTGCACAAGCATACCAACAAGGAAATTCGCGCACTGGCCGATGCCAACCTGTTCAAGGGCCTGTTCGGGGAATACCTGCGGAGGATGGGGGCGTTTTCGACTCACGAACCGCTGCGCAACCGCCTGATCATCGGCGACCTGGTGGCGGGCCGGCACGACTGGGTCATCTTCCCCGAGGGCATCATGGTGAAAAGCAAGAAGGTGGTTGAGCGCGGTAAGCTGCGCATGACTCTTCCCCGGCAGAAGCGGCGGCCGCATACCGGCGCGGCCGTGCTGGCTCTCAAGGCCGCGCTGGTGCGCGAAAAGTTCCTGGTAGCGTGTCGAACGGGCAACGAGGCGGTCATCAGGGAGCTTGGGAAACGGTATGGCATTGAACAGGACCAGTGCCAATTCTTTCCCGAGTTGGTGGTTACGCCGGTCAACATTACCTTCTATCCGTTGCGGCCGGACGACAATGCCATTTCACGCATCGCCACCGGCATCAAACCGGATATTCCGGACCACCTGGTCGAGGAGCTGAAGACCGAGGGAAGCATGCTCCTGCGGCACACAGACATGACCATATATTTCAGCCCTGCGATCCCGGTGGACGAATACCTTTCAAAGCCGCTGGCTCGCTTGCGCAAGCTTCCGCTGATGAAGGAGCCTCAGCGGGAGAGCATGGTATTGTCCTCCCAGCGCTGGCCGCTGACGGAACGATTCATGAAAACGATCTACTCCACCACCGCAATCAACATGGACCATCTCTTCTGCATCGGGCTGCGGGAGCTGAAGACCGATTCCATCGCGATCGGGGATTTCCACCGGGCGCTGTATCTCGCAGCGTTGACCATCCGCGAGCATGACAAACGCCGTGTGCATTCCTCCCTCTACAATAAGCTGATTCAGATCCTTGCCGATGAACCCTATGCTCCGCTCGAAGATATCTATGAGCTGGCGAAAAAGGAGGGGATCGTAATGCGCAAGGATGGCAAATACCGCGTGGTCCGCAGAAGGATGTCGCAGGCATCGTCTCTTGAAACCCTGAGGCTGAGGGGAACGACCCGGGTCATTGCCAACGAAGTCGAACCCCTGTCCTTTGCCGTTCAGGCCATCAACCGCTATATCAACATGCCTTCCGCCCGGGTGCGTTCGGAACTGGCGGCGCGCCTGGCGGCGCTGGACCTCCGGCATTTCGAAGACGACTATACCCGGTACTTTGAGCAGGGACTGTCCAAGGCACCCTCCATCGGTCGGCCGTTCTTGTTGAAATCGGATGCCAGTGGTACGGGCATCCTACTGTGCCATGGCTACCTCGCCGCCCCGGAGGAGATGCGGCCGCCCGGGGAATACCTGCATGATGCAGGCTATACGGTCTACGGGGTCCGGCTGCAGGGATTCGGTACGGGCCCTGAGCAACTGCGCAATGTTTCCTGGGAGGACTGGATGGTTTCGTTCAACCGCGCCTACTCCATTCTACGGAACAGCTGTGAGCGGGTGGTTCTATGCGGATTTTCGGCCGGTGCCTTGCTGGTTCTGCTAGGCGCGGCCCGGAAAAGGGGCGCAGTTGGTTCCATCGTCTGTATCGACACGCCGCTGATTCTGATGAACCGCCATGCCTGCACCATCGCCCCCGCCGCACTGGGATGGAACCGCCTGATGAGCAAGGTCGGCATAAAAACCGCAATCGCGGAACGAATCGACAACATTTCCGAAACACCGGACATCAACTATTCCGTGCATTATCTCGAGGGCGTGCGTGAACTCTGCAACCTGATGTCGGTCTGTCGCGAACATCTCGCTGATGTGGAGGTGCCCTGCCTGATCATTCATGGCTCCGACGATCCGGTGGCCGACCCCGAAAGCGCGGACGTCATATACAAGCACATCGCTTCGCGGATCAAGAAGAAGGTGGCCGTGGAGGCGGATTACCATAACTTGGTCCAGCTGGAAGGCCGCGAGAAGGTTTTCAAGGAAGTACTGGAGTTTATCAACGAGCGCGAAACCCAAACCGCGAAAGAAGAGGTGGCATAATGGATTTTAACGAACACGTTGGACTCATTGATCTGGGCATGCGCGAAGGTGCCTACGTAATGGTGCTCGAACTCGAGGAGCACCATTGGAACCGCTTTGGGCATGCGCACGGCGGGGCGCTCTTCACGCTGCTCGACACCACCATGTCGCGCGCCTTCTTCGATACTCTGCCGCCCGAACACAACACCGGCGTCACGCTGGAAATGAAGATCAACTATCTTAAGCCGGTCAAGGCCGGGCGGCTGACCGCCTACGGCTTGCTCATCCATGCCACCCGCCGCACCGCATACGTTGAAGGACGCATTGAAAATGACGCCAGCGAGTTGGTCGCCAAGGCGACCGCCACCATGTACCTCACGAGCACGGATGGCTGCTGACGCCATAAAAGAAAAGCACAAAGACCGAGTCAGCGCTTCTACGGAAAAACAGTTCATTGTGGTATCTGATTCGTTATGCTCTGTGTCTGCAGATGCTTGGCGGGGTATCCGGTCTTGCGCCGTTTAGGGTGATGCGGTAAATCTTTGCGACAAGCAAAGGAGAACAAACATGTCTATAATGAAAGAACTGCAGTCCGAGATCGCCCGCGTGGCACGCAAGGAAATCAGAAAAGAACTGGATCCGGTAAAGCGGGTGAATGCGCAGCAACGTAAATACATTGCCGATCTGCGCAGGGAGGTCACCGATCTGCAGCGTGATGTTAAACGACTTCAAAAGGAGCTGGGTAAATCTTCTCCGGCGGTGAAGGAAGAGCCGGAACAACGATTTTGGATTAGTGGCAAGGGCGTACTATCGCTCAGGAAGCGCCTGGGTCTTACGCAGATTGAACTGGCGCAGTTGGCCGGCGTGACGCAGCAGACCGTGGTGCGCTGGGAAAAGACCGATGGTAAAATCACGCTGCGGGGTGAGGCGATTCAATCGCGGTTGCAGGAAATGCGTTCCTTCGGGAAGACCGAGGCTTGGGAGCAGCTGGAGAAAGAATAGGTACCGTCCATACCACGCCAAGTTAGAGTGTAGTATTAAACCAAGCAACAAAGGGCAGGCTCGCGCCTGCCCTTTGGTTTTCGGTGATCGGAAGGTTTAGCCTTCCTTTCCCACCTTGGCCGTTTCGATGACTTTCGAGGCCATGTGTGCGGGAACCTGCTCATAGCGGCTGAACTCCATTTCGAAGGAACCCCGTCCGCTGGTGATGGAGCGTAATTCGGAGCAGAACTTGAACATTTCCGCCTGCGGTACGTCGGCGGAAATAACCTGCAGTCCATCTTCGGGGCCCATGCCGAGGATGCGGCCACGCTTGGTATTGAGTAGACCGGAAATATCGCCCATGAACTGATCGGGAACGATCACCTTGATGGTCATAATCGGTTCGAGCAGCACGGGGTGGGACTTCTCGATAGCTTCGTGCAGTGAGCGCGAACTGGCGATCTTGAAGGCGACTTCGGACGAGTCGACATCGTGGTAGGAACCATCATAGAGCTCGACCTGGACGTTGATAACTTCCGCGCCTACGAGCGGGCCCTTGTTCAGACCCTCCACGAATCCCTTTTCGCAAGCGGGGACAAAGTTGCCTGGAATCGAGCCGCCGACGAGTTTGTTGATGAACCAGATTTCGTCGCTCGGATTGCGCGGTCGGATGCGGATGTAGCATTCGCCGTACTGGCCGCGACCGCCGGACTGCTTCCTGTGTTTGTAGTGGCCTTCGCCGCTGCCGGTGATGGTTTCCTTATAGGCGACCTTCGGGGTATGATGGGTCATTTCCACGCCGCTGCGGTTGCGGATATGCTCGAGCGTGACTTCGAGATGCATGTCGCCCATACCCCAGAGAACCAGCTCGTGCGTTTCGGTGTTGTGGTCGAAACGGATGGATGGATCCTCATCGGTGGCGCGATGGAGCGCTTGCCCGATCTTATCGGCATCGGCCTTGTTCTTCGGTTCGACGGCGTAGGCGGTAACCGGGGAGGGAAAGACAATCGGCTCAAACTTGATATTGCTGCCTATAGCGCAGAGGGAATCGTTTAGGTACGTGTTCTTCAGCTTGGTCAGCGCGACGATGTCGCCAGCCTTGGCTTCCTGAGCCTCGGTGGTTGTCTTGCCGTCTACATAGAGGATCGTGCCGACCTTTTCCTTTTCACCTTTGGTGGCGTTGAAAATTTCCATGCCGGGCTTAAGGACACCGCTGTAGATGCGTACAAAGGTTAGCTGGCCGATGAACGGATCGCTGAAGCAACGCCATACCTGGCCGGAAAAGGGTTGGTCCTCATCCGCGGCGATCTGGTTGCCTTCGGCGCAGCTGACGGGATAGTCGTGAGGCGAAGGGAACAGGCGGCTGATAGAATCCATGGTTTCCTTCACGCCTAGGTCCGTCTTGACCGATGTCGCGAACACGGGTATCAGGTGAGCATCGTGCACGGACTTGCGCAGGCCTTCGGAAAACTCGTCGGCCGTAAGTTCCTGGCCCTCGAAATATTTTTCCATGAGCGAGTCGTCGGTCTCGGCCGCCAGTTCGATGAGATGGTCCTTGATGGCCTTGACGCGGTCTTTCAGTTCATCCGGTACTTGATCGGTAGGCGTATTCAGCAGATCGATCGCCTTTCCATCGGAGGTCGGCAGTACCATGGGTACGCAGCGGTCGTCGCCCCAGCGAAGTTTGATCTCCATGAGTGTTTTTTCAAAATCGGTGTCGTCTTTGTCGAGACAGGTAATGGCGATGCCGCGGGGCAGGTTGCGCTTTTCGGCGGCTTTCCATGCGCGCTGGGTGCCGACCTGTATTCCGGCGGAGGCGTCGACGGTTATAAGGGAGGCATCGGTGACTTCGGCAGCGGAAACCATGGCTCCGATAAAGTCGGCGAAGCCGGGCGTGTCGATCATGACGAGGCGGCGAACCTTGCGGGAGGCCGCGGTGTAGACGCCGTCAAAGGGTTTTGCCCAAATGGAAATCTCATGCGCTTTTTCTTCGTCGGTCCAATCAGCCACACTGGTACCGTTTTCCGGAGAGCCCACGCGATCCACCTGCCCCAACTTGAACAGCATACTGTCGATCAACGAAGTTTTCCCGCTACCAGTGTGGCCCATAAGAGCGAAGTTGCGGACATTATCAATGGGAATGTTTTTCATTTTCCTCTCCTTGCTATTCAGTGGTCTTGCCTTTCCCGTCTGCCGCCGCCCTGCGGCATAGTGGCGGGAAGCATCCAAAATACCCATGCCTTCTCGGCTTTTCAATCCATTTTCCGAATTCCCTTCGTTTTTGCCGTTTTGGGGACTGCAATAGGGGGAGAGATTTATCCATGGTTTCTGCCGATCATGAAGAGCAAGACGTCCAGCTTCGAATCAATGGCTCCGGCGGTTCCTATTCCTCGCTATGAGACGCCATCCGCGCTGGGACTGACTTGGTTTCTTTCGAGGTCGACAAGGTCACATTCGCCCTGCCGAAAAAGCTCGTTGTCAGGACAAGGTGTTTCTGCTCCAGCACGAGGAATAAATCATCCGCTAATTTCTCAGATTACACGGAATAGAAAATCTGAGTAATCTGTGAATTCTATTCTTTTAGTTCCTTCAAGTCATCGAGCCGATGGGTGATGAGGTAGTCGTGGAAAATCTGAATCAGGCCCTGACGGGCGAGGGCGGAGCGGTAGACCTTGGGTGTGTGATCAGGTCCAAAGAGCGCATGGGCGGTCTGGCGGATAATGCTGTTGGTTGGTTCGACTGGTAGTTTTTCAAGATCAAGGTCGGTGGCACCGGTGGCGGCTCGGAACGGAATCAGGATATTGGTGACGATGGCATTGGCGCGCAGTTTTCCAACGAGAGTGGTAGGGTCGCATTGGGATCTCCAAGTGATGTGCCTGTTCCAGAAGTTATCCGGGAAGGAAGTTAGTTTGGATGCATCGGCCGCAAGATCGGGGATTCGAAAGGCATAGTGCGCGGCGGCCATGAGGCGTCGGACGGGATGATTTTGGGGGCGGATCCCAGCGAGATTCCAAGCGGATCTTTCGAGGGCGAGTTCGTGCACTGATGTCGGTTGTTTCCACCAGACATCCCAGATCGTACGGATGAACTCTCGTGTATCGGACGACCACGCAGGGTCGGGATTTGCGGGAAGAAGCCCGGAGATTCCCAAGAGCAGGGCATACCCTTCGCGAGGTGTTTTTGCCTGTGACCGCAAACGGACGAGAGGCAGTGTGCCTGCTATCTGGCGAAAGGGGGTTTTGTTATTTTTATACCCGAGTGCGGCGAGCAGCTCTTCCCATAAAATCTGATCTGGGTCCTTGGTCTGCATCGCGAGAGCCAGCTGTTCGGCTTTAAGGCGGAGACGCTCTTCGCCAGCATTTTCCAGCAATTGAATCTTCCGGTCGGGATCCATAATCTTTAGTGGAAAATCGCCGGCAGGTAAGGAGTAGGGGTAGGCGGTTAGGTCGATGTTTTCGAACGAGAAACGCGGGTCGGCTTTCAGAATATCCTGTAACGGGATCTGGATGAGGCCGGGAATTTCCATTCCCTGAAAATAGACGATGTGGAAGCGGACGTTGGAATAACGCGGGTCTCCTCCATGACCATGCTGCTTCCAGCCGTTGGGGTGGATGTGGATTTCAAGATCACCGCACATGCGCCGCTTTCCCTTTCCAATCAGCATGACCGCATTGAGAAAGTCGGGGCCGGCCTCCAGGTTCCAATCGCCAGGATATTCGACATCAATGTTTTCACCTTCCGTGGTTTGTAAACCGAGGGGACGGTGGCGTGGGTCGGCCCAGACGCATTGGAGGTGCCGTTCACGGTAGAGAAAGTGCCGGAAATGCGCTGCCGTTTCGTTCACGACGGAAGGACGATTGCCAGAGCGGTAGCCGGTTGAGCGGGGGAAACAGGCATCTATACTTTGATAAGTAAAACTCATTAGCGCAGAATAAATAAAACTTAATTATAATGCAAGCATGTCGAATGTCGGTAGGACCGCCTTAGACGGATGGCTAGCAGTGGCGGACTTATGGAACAGATACTGGCAGATAGGGTTATGATGACCGTTGTTGATCGCGAGGCGCGCAACGAATGGATGGCGTACTTCTGCCCGCCTGGGAGGCCGATGGTCGCTGCGTTCTTCTTAACAGGCCGCCCGTTAAGCAGAAGCGCCATTTGGAGCGGGTGTGCAGGTCTATCCTGAAGGAGTGATTATAACTAAAATCCCTCTATTATAAGGTAAATACTTGCGATCTCTGGAAACGGAGCTCCTTCCGCGAAGCTACACTGAGCATCGTAACAGAGGCCGATTTAATCTCACCGTTCCGTAAACTTTTTCTGTACATGGCAATGCGTGTTTTGAATGCGGATTTAGGCCCTAAGCCTATAATGAAAGGGGGAAAGTCTATATCGGGGAATCCCTGATAGACCATCATCATTTTAATGGGATAATAAATATCGATTATTTTGTTTGACCCCATAATTCCACTCGTATAGAACCCGCTCCTTCTCGTACGGGCAGGGGTATGTCTGTCGATGTAAGTCGTTATAAATCAATGGCGAGGAAGAACACTTTACCGTGTTAAAAAGAGCTGAATAGATAACGTATACCATTCATATCATAGGCATGTGGAATCTAACAAAGTGATGTTAATAGATTCTCATAAATGAGAATAAACATGATTTTATTTCAGCTCCATGATAACAGTCGGTAAAAGATCTGAATGGAGAATAGTCGTGCTGATAGGTGCTAGGTCACAGCTATCAGGAAGGCTTGATTCCAACCAGAATAGTCTGTCCAAGGGGGCAGGCGATATGTTCTTCCTGGCTCTACGTCGACTTCATACCCTGTATGGCATAAGGAATGCTTTATGCCGATCTGTACGTTCACGTTTCGAATTTGCCGGTGCCCGGTTCGAAGCAGCTCTTGGGGGAGAGCGAACGAGCACGAATACCAAACTATAGGAAGAAGTCGATGAAATTTAATTTTTTGAAGCAACCGAAGTTTCTCATTGCCCTATTGGGTGTGGGATTTTTCTTGTGTGCCAGCCACGCAGAAAACTATCCAGCACCAGAATCCTCCGGACCAGTATCCAAGCCTGCATTTCCTCCAGCATTTGCAGCATTCAATCCGCCCGTGACCAATCTGGCTCCCGTAGCCAACGCACCGGCGATTGCTGAATGGACACG
>CAXMPN010000038.1:0-15467 GCA_964195195.1 Pontiella sp.
CATGGATAACGCCGACCCCTGCGCCAAGCTGCGCGACTACATGCTCGCCAACGGCATTGCCCCCGATCAGATCACGGCGATCGATGACGAAGTCAAGGAACAGGTCGATGCCGCATTTCATCTTTCCCGCAAAGGCACCACCCCGAAAGCAGCCCTTACCGCCAAAAAACCGCTACCCGCACCGCGGGAAGAATATCTCGGCACGTCTGACGGCCGCGAACTCAGCATGCTCGAAGCCATGCGTGAAACGCTAAAGATCCAACTGTCGAAAGACAAGAAAACCACCCTGCTCGGTCAGGATATCGAAGATCCCAAGGGCGATGTATTCGGATTGACGCGCGGATTGAGCCAGAAGTTCCCAGACCAGGTCAACAATGCCGCACTTGCGGAGAATACCATCCTCGCGGACGTGATCGACTGGGACGAGTGCGAAACGGGTGAGCGCAAAGAGGGCGCCTATTCGGCAGCGTGGGGTTTCGCGATCAAGACGGCGACCGCAATCGTCATCGTCGTGGTCAGTGCCGCGCTGCAGTTCTCCGATTTTCGCCCCGTTGCCTATAACCACATTCTCTCCGAAATCGGGGCCATGTTCTGGCGCACCAACGGACAGTGGGAAACACCCATGCTGATCATGTCGATCTCCGGCGGCTACCGGCCGGGTCTCGGGCCCTACCATGCACAAACCATGGAAGCAATCTGCGCGCATGTCCCGGGCGTCGATGTCTTCATGCCGTCCACCGCGGCCGATGCCGCCGGGCTGCTAAACGCCATTTTTGAATCCGGCCGCCCATCCATCTTCCTCTTCCCAAAGAGCCTGATCAACGACCGGTCCAACACCACCTCCGCCGACGTGGAAAAACAGTATGTCCCCATCGGCAAGGCACGCATTGCCCGTGCGGGCGCCGACATCACCCTCGTCAGCTACGGCGGGGCCATGCCCGTTTGCGAGCGCACGGCCGAAGCGCTATCTGAAATAGGCGTTAACGCCGAAATCATTGATCTGCGCACCATTTTCCCGTGGGACGAAGAAGCCGTTTTGGCCTCCGTCAAAAAAACCGGCAAACTCATCGTCGTGCACGAAGACAACCAGACGGCCGGCATGGGTGGGGAAATTGCGGCGACTATTGCCGAAAAGGCGGGTGACTCCGTTCAAGTTGCGCGTGTCACCCGCCCCGACACCTATATTCCGTATGACTTTTCTTGCCAAATCGATGTTCTACCATCCCTCAAGCGCACGCTCGAAAAATGCTGCGAGCTCCTCGAAATCGACATTCACTGGGAAAAACCGGTCGAAGAAGAAGCAGGGATCGTCACCGTCAAGGCGATCGGCGGCAGCCCGTCCGACGAAACTATTACCGTGTCCGACCTGCTCGTCAGCGTAGGCGAAGATATTTCCGAAGGCGACCTGATCGCCTCTGTTGAAGCCGATAAAGCCGCCATGGATATCACGTCCCCCGTCAGCGGCACCATTGCTGAACTGCTTACCGAAGAGGGTGACGTGTTAACCGTCGGCACGCCGATGGTGAAGATTGCCTCCGACGAAGCCGCCCAGCTTAAACCGCTCACCAAGGAAGATCCGGGCACCCCCATCATGGAACGCCGACGTGCCCATCATGTCGATGCGGCGTCCAGCCGCGGTGCGGTAGTGGAGGTCAGGCCGATCTACATTTCAAATATCACCACCGTGCTCGGTTCGCGCCATCTTACCAACGATGAACTGCTGCAGGGCCATGGCGAGTGGGATTCCGAGGCTATTCGCAAGCGTACCGGTATCGAAAACCGCTACTGGATCGACGGCGGGGAAAATGTGCTTTCGCTGGCCGTCAAAGCCACGCGCGACCTGCTTGAAAAGGAGCAGCTCCACATTGCCGACATCGGTGCAATCATCTGCTCGACCGGCACCCCGCTGGCGATGACCCCGTCACTGGCTTGCAGCGTGCTGCACGAACTCAGCCCCGAAAAGGGCGAGGTGCTGATGCAGGCGCACGACGTCAATGCCGCCTGCTCCGGCTACATGTATGCGCTGCAGTCCGCCTTCGACTTCCTCACCAATGCGCCGGAGAAAAAAGTCATCGTCATAACCGCCGAGACCCTCTCGCCCATGGTCAACCACGACGACCAGAAAACCCTGGCCCTCTTCGGCGATGCCGCCACCGCCTCGCTGGTCAGCTGTGAAAAGCGTCCCGGGGATATCGGGGTCAAACTGAACCGCCCGGTTCTCTCCGCCGCCGGCGTCGACGGAAAAGTACTCTACGTACCGAACATGGGCAGCGGCGAAGTGATCGAAATGGAAGGCCTCACCGTCTTTAAACTGGCTGTGCGCAAGATGATCGACATGCTCGATCAGGCCTGCAAAGACCGCGGCATTACGGTCGAGGAGCTGCAGAAGATTGTGCCGCACCAGGCCAATGAGCGCATCATCGAAGCCATCCGCAAAACAATTAAATGCCCGCCGGAAAAAATGTTTAACCACATCCGCAAATACGGCAACACCTCGTCAAACACCATTCCGATCGCGCTGGCCGAGCTGGTCCCGCAACTTGATACCAACAGCCTGATCGGCCTCACCGCCTTCGGCGGCGGCTTTACCTTCGGTGCCGCCGTGGTCGAGAAGATGTAGCTTAGTGCTTCACTTAACATGGTCTTCTCCCAAGGCCAGAAAGACCGGGCCATGGGTGTCTTAAGGAACACGATCTCTATCACTCTGATGGGTTTGCTGGCAGGATGCGGGACCTTGCCAAACGGGCGGGGGATGGGGACAGGACGCAACGCTTCTTCCCGGTTGGAATCGTGTACAAACCGCAGCATGGAATGCCGTGTCTTCTCCGCACGTCTGGATTCCGGTTGGCACGGCGCTGCTGCTGCAGATTGATGACGCCGATAAAGAGCTTTCCGACTGGGCGATTGAGAACACCCCCGTCTTCGGCTCCGCGAACAATGCTGCCGATGCCAGCGATATGTTTAAATCTTCCTCCATGGCGATCTTTGGAGCTACGGCACTGGCAACGCCAAGCGGCAACCAACCGAACGAATGGGCGCTCTCCAAACTAAAGGGTATCGGCGTACAATCCATTGCGCTAGGCCTCACCGAAGGCACGACTACAATGCTAAAAACCACGACGGAGCGTACCCGCCCGAATGAAGCGGATGACAGGAGCTTCCTTTCAGGCCACGCATCGACGACGGCGGCAAGATGCATGCTTGCATACAAAAATACGGATCACCTGCAGATTCCCGGCTGGAGCAAAACAGCGCTTAAAACCGGGTGTGTGATTATCCCCTACGGCACAGGGTGGGCACGCGTTGAATCCGAGAATCACTACCCATCGGACGTGCTTATCGGCATTGCCCTCGGAAACTTCTTCGGGGCATTTATCAACGACGCATTTATCGGAATTGATTCCGCCGATGAGCTGCAGGTGAAGCTCGACTATCTAGCGGACGACACCATCACCATTGGTCTTAGTCGGCGGTTTTAACCGAGGGCTGGCGATCATACCCGAACCCGATGGCCGGAGCCCTGATTGGCCTAACCGCCTTCGGCGGCGGCTGCACCTTCGGCGCTGCGGTCATCGAGAAGCGTTAACGTCCGACTCACGCATGGGGTTGCAGCGTAAAAAAATATTTGAGTTGCGTCCTCAAGCGACACTCCAGCTCCATTTTCATATCGAGTGCAGATGCTCTGAGTGGTTCGCCTATCACTTAGCAAATAGTACTATTCTTTGTTTATCTATTATTTTGCTGACGGCTCTTTATCGATATATGCCTTGGCTGGATGAGGGCAATGACGCCCCGGTACCCAAGGAGACAAGCATGAATAAAAGGAACTGGTTGAAACTCATGGTCGTTGCAGCGATCGCCTGCACCACCGCCGTCTATGCGGCCGACCCCGCACCGGTTAAGGGCAATCCAGACAGCAAGATCTACCACAAGGCCGACTGCCGCCACTATAGCTCCAAGAGCAGTACGAAGGAGTTCAAGTCGGAGGCCGAAGCCGTCAAGACCGGCTACACGCCCTGCAAGCAGTGCGCTGCGCCTAAGGCTCAAACGAAATCCGAAACAACGAAATAACCACGGCAGGATTAAGCATGCCGGCTCCGGGCATATTGCCCGGAGCTTTTTAGTGTTACCGACGGTACTCCAGAGAGGGCCGTCGTGCGGATGCTCGGCAGGGGTAGCCGAGGCCCGCGGCCTCGCAACGAGTTCAGGGCACTCGCCTACACAGTGCGCCTTAGCCCCTTTGCCCGAGGCTCTCTTCCGCTTATATTCCTCCCCCGCCGGTTTAGGTTTTTAATTGCCGCCCATTTCCCGTAGCGTGTTCGAATAATCGTCGGAGGATTTGAATGGAAGCATTGCATGAGTGGCTGGGTGCGATAGATGGATTTGTCTGGGGCTGGATGACGATCGGACTGCTGGTCGGAACAGGGCTCTACCTGACCGCCCGCCTGCTGTTCGTCCAGGTTCGCCATCTGGGCCACGCCATCGCCTGCGTGTTCGGCAAATACGACCACCCCGAGGATAGCGGCGACATCTCCCACTTCAAGGCGCTGGCCACCGCCCTTTCGGCCACTATCGGAACCGGCAATATTGCCGGCGTCGCCACCGCCATCGCCGCCGGCGGCCCCGGCGCGGTGTTCTGGATGTGGATCACGGCACTCGTCGGTATGGCCACCAAGTTTACCTCCTGCACGCTGTCGGTTAAATACCGCAGGATTCATGATGACGGCTCGGCCAGCGGCGGCCCGATGTATTTTCTTTCCATGGGTCTCAAGCATAAAAGGCTCGGAGCCCTTCTCGGCGGCGCCTTCGCCCTGTTCGGCATGATCGCTTCTTTCGGCATCGGCAACATGGTACAGGCCAACTCGGTGGTCGACGGGTTGGGTTACTTGTTGCCGGAAGCGATGAAGGCGAATGGCTTCACGCTGTGGGACGGCTTTGATATTTCCTGGATGAGTCTGGCCACCGGCATGATCCTTTCCTTCCTGACGGGCATCGTCATCCTTGGCGGCATCAAACGCATCGCCAATGTCGCGGGCGTGGTGGTTCCGTTCATGTGCGCCTTTTATGTCATCGGAGCCGTGATGATCCTGATCTTAAACGTATCGGCCATTCCCGGCGCATTTGCCCAGATCTTCAAATATGCCTTCACACCCTATGCCGTCGGTGGCGGCGCGGTGGGTGTCGCCATCAAGGAGACCATCCGCTACGGCGTGGCGCGTGGCGTTTTCTCCAACGAATCCGGCCTCGGATCCGCCCCGATCGCCCATGCCGCCGCGAAGACCGGCGAACCGGTGCGCGAAGGAATGGTCGCCATGCTCGGCCCCCTCATTGACACCCTCATTATCTGCACCATGACCGCGCTGGTGATTCTTGTGACCGGTGCCAACCTGAGCGAGTTCGACGGCGGTGCGCTGACGGCCCATGCCTTCGAAAAGGGGCTGTTCGGCTACGGGCAATACCTCGTTGGGTTCGGGCTGATTTTCTTCGCCTACTCGACCTTGATTGCATGGTCCTACTATGGCGACCGCTGCGCGGAATATCTCTTTGGCGAAAGGGCCATCCCGGTCTACCGCTGGATCTATGTCGGCTGTATCACCATCGGCGCCGTCGGCGGCCTGAAAGTGATCTGGACCATCGCCGATATCTTCAACGCGCTGATGGCCATTCCCAATCTGATCGGCCTGATCCTGCTTTCCGGCGTTGTCGCCCGCGAAACGAAGAAATATTGCAGCAAACTTCGAAATCGGGAATTTGATTCGTAAGAGCGCTCGTTACCGCCGGGACGGCGAAACCCATCAGCTGGATGATTCGGCGGCAGAACCCGCTTCTGCGTCGGCTCCGCTTTTGCGACCGGCCAGCGCCTTGGTGGAAAGCATTCCGCAGGCGGCGTAGATATCCTGCCCGCGCGAGGCGCGGATGGTGGTGAGGATCCCTTTGTTGTTCAGTTCGTCCTTGAACCATTGCAGGGTTTCCTCGTCGGTGCCCTTGAGCGGCGTGCCGGGGATGGGGTGGAAGCGGATGAGATTGATACGGCAGCGGATACCGGCAAGCATCCGGCTGAGCTCCTTGATATGCCGGGCGGTATCGTTGAGGCCATGGAATACGATGTATTCGAAGGAAACACGCCGCTGGCCGCTGAAGTCCCATTGCCGGATCCCCTCGATGATTTCCTCCAGCGGATAGGCGATCTGAACGGGCATCAACTGCTGGCGTTCCTCGTGGAAGGGGGTGTGCATGCTGATGGCCAGATGTGCTTCGGATTCGTTGAGAAAGCGGACGAGGCCGGGGGTGATGCCGATGGAGGAGACGGTGATGCGGCGCGGGCTCATGGCAAAACCCCAGTCAGAGGTCAGGATCTCGATGCTCTTGAGCACTTCGTCGAGGTTGTCGAACGGTTCGCCCATGCCCATGTACACTATGTTGGTGACTTCATTCCGCTCGGGGATACTGCGGATCTGGTTGACGATGTCGCCGGCGGTCAGCTGTCCCTGGAACCCCTGCTTGCCGGTCATGCAGAAGAGGCAGCCCATCTTGCAACCGACCTGCGAGGAGACGCAGACAGTGCGGCGCTCCTTGAAGGGAATCATGGCGGTTTCAATGTAGTTTTCGGTCGCGGTTTCAAAGAGGTATTTTTTCGTGCCGTCGGTGCTGGTCTGCACTTTGGCCGGCGCGTGCAACCCGAAACTATAATGCTCTGCCAACAGTTCCCGCGCCTTTTTCGACAGGTTGCTCATGTCGGAAATCGCATCGACATCCTTATGGTACAGCCAGTCGGCGAGCTGCTTGCCGGTAAATTTCGGTAGACCGAGGCCGACGGCCAGCTCGGAGAGCTCGGGGAGTGTTTTTCCAAATAGCGCGGGTTTCATAATGGGGACCTTGCGACGGAGTACCGGGGGAATCGAGTTAAAAATAGATTTCGACCACAATGTCGGTGAAGGGAACCCCCTTGTCGATCAGCAGGTCGCGCACCTCAACGCACATGGTTGCCTGCCCGCAGATGTAGTATTTTCGATCTTTCGGCAGGTCGTGCAGCTCGAGATACTGGCTGACGCGCCCGCGGGAAATGCCCTCGACGTCTTCGCCGGAACAGAACCGGTGATAATCGTCCTTCAACGCGGCTTTCCACTCCTCGTGGAAGTAAAACTGGTCGGGGCGGCGGACGCCGTGCAGCAGAACCTTATCTTGCGCCATCCCGGAGCGGAGCATGCTGTAGAACGGCGCGATGCCCGTACCGGTGGCGATCCATACGGCAGGGTCGGCCGTTCCGATAAAGCTGCCGCCCGGTTCGGAGACCCAAATCTCATCACCGGGCTCCACCCGTGCCAGCTGCGGCGTGAGAGCGCCGTCCTCCTTGATGTTGAACAGAATCCGCAGCTCTTCCTCCCGGGTGCCGCTACAGATGCTATAGATGCGGGGCGGCAGGTTCTCGTCCAGCCCGACCTTTACGGTTTGTCCCGGCTTAAAGTCGTGCCGCCGCTCAACGGCCAGCAAAAAAACACCGGCCGCGATTTCATCGTTGCGTAAAAGTAGCTGCTTCATGGGTTTATCGTTACTGGGTCAGAGGTTCAGAAGTGCAGACCATCGGGGTTTCACCCCTGCCCCGTCAACTCCCATTCGGCCCGAAAAAGCGACCCCGCTGAAAACCAGGAGCGCTGATCACCTTGCGGGCGGGATTTCCTTCGAGCCGGGGTTATTCTTTTTCGCCGTTATAGGCCGTGGGGACGATGGTTATCCCTTGCGTTTACGTCCAAGGACCTGTAACGTTTTGAACTCCTTAACCAACATCTGGTGTTAAAGTAGATCTATTATGAATCCATTACTTATTATATGTGCTGCTGTCTTGGTAATTCCTACCGCCGGACTCGCTTATGAAAATACGGCTGAGGCCACCGTGGCCGTACCGGCGCCAGATGGTGGCGCCGCTGAAATGGCCATCTTCAAACTGCCCGCGCCGTCCGAGATAACAGGAACTGCGGCCTTGTTTGAGCAGTTGTCACCTGCGCAGACGGGGGTCGATTTCACGGTGCCGATCGACACCGGGAATGCCATGCGGCAGATCTTAGGCTCTTCCGGGTTCGCCATGGGGGGCGTTGCGATGGGCGACTTCGACGGCGACGGCCTTCCGGATCTCTACCTGGTCAGTGGCCCCGGCAAGAACCGGCTCTTTCGCCAGGCCGCGGAGTTTCAGTTCATCGATATCACCGAGAGCGCCAACGTGGATGGCGGGGATGCGTGGGGGACCGGAGCCACCGTTGTGGACATCGATAACGACGGCGATCTAGATCTCTATGTGTGCAACTACGACGCCCCCAATCTGCTGTATGTCAATGAGGGCGACGGGACGTTTTCGGAATCGGCGGAGCGCTTCGGCCTCAATATCCATGATGCAAGCCTGATGGCCGCCTTTTCCGACTATGATCGGGACGGGCATCTGGACGTCTACCTTCTCATGAACCGCTACTACGACCCTGAAAAACATCCCCTCTCGGAAATGGGGGAAATCGTTAATGGCACCCCTCAGATCGTCTCTAAACTCCAAAAGTTCTATTCTCTCAAGCAGCGTCCCAACGGGAGCTACGCGGCGGTTGTTCGCTCCCGGGAAGACCGACTGCTGCACAACAATGGAGACGGCACGTTCAGTGATGTGAGTTCTCAGGCCGGCATTCAGGGGGAGGGGCGCGGTCTGTCGGCGACCTGGTGGGATTATAATCAAGATCACTACCCGGACCTCTACGTCGGAAACGACTTTATCGATGCGGATCGTCTTTATCGCAACAACGGAGACGGAACATTCAGCAACGTGATTGCGGACACGGTGCCCCATACCAGTTGGTTTTCCATGGGCGCCGACGCGGCCGATATCAACAATGATGGGCGCTTCGACCTGCTGACGGCGGATATGGCGGGGACCACCCATTTCAAGGCGAAGGTGAACATGGGTGAAATGAATGCAGAAAGCCGCTGGTTTCTGGAAAATGCCCAGCCGCGCCAATACATGCGCAACGCCTTGTATCTCAACACGGGCACCGATCGCTTTCTGGAGGTGGCGGCGCTGGCCGGTGTGACGAGCTCCGACTGGAGTTGGGCAGTAAACTTTGCCGACCTCGACAACGACGGCCGAGTCGATTTGCTGATCAACAACGGCATGTCGCGAAACTTTATGGACTCCGACCTCACAGGATCATTCGATTCGGGTGACCTCGCGAAAAAGACCGACTGGGACCTTTTCGCAGAGCAGCCCCCGCTGCGCGAGCAGAACCTGGGCTTCCGCAATCTGGGCGATCTGCAGTTCGAGGACGTCAGCCGGCGCTGGGGAGTGGATCTCGTGGGGATGAGCTTTGGATCGGCGATTGGAGATCTGGACCGGGACGGGGATCTGGACCTGGTGGTGGCGAACCTGGACGAACCGGTGTCCATCTATCGCAATCGGGGTACGGCGGGCCATCGTGTGCTCGTGCAACTCAAGGGACGCGCGTCCAACCGATTTGGCGTGGGGGCGACGGTCCGGCTGCAGTGCGACAGCGGCATCCGCATGGGCTATGTGACCACCATGAAGGGGTACCTGTCGGCGCGCGAACCGTTGGTGCATTTCGGGTTGGGCCATGACGAACAGGTAAACACTCTGAGCGTCAGCTGGCCCTCAGGACACGAACAAGTATTTGATAACCTGTCGGCTGACTGCCTGTACGTGATTACCGAACCCGATGGTGATCCCGCACCCGCGCCAGCAACGGAGCCCGTTGCGAGCATGTTTCAACAGGTGGCTTTTGCAGAGGCGGTGCGACACCGGGAAACCCCCTTCAACGATTACCAGCGGCAGCCGCTGCTTCCCTACAAACACTCGCAGTTGGGTCCGGGGATCGCCTGTGGTGACGTGGATGGGGACGGAAGGGACGACATCTATCTCGGCGGTGCGGCCGGCGCAGTCGGATCGCTGTGCCTGAACAAAGAGGATGAGGCGTTCCGTTTTCAACCGGTCAACGCCTTTGACCCCGATCCACAATACGAGGACATGGGAGCTCTTCTCTTTGAAGCCGACGGCGATGGGGATCTGGACTTGTATGTGGTGAGTGGCAGTGTGGAATGCGAGGCGCAGGACCCGGTGCTTCGCGACCGTCTCTACCTGAACGACGGACAGGGGGCCTTCACCAAGGCGCCTGTGGAGGCCCTGCCGGAATGGATGGAGAGCGGAAGCGTTGTGACGGCGGCCGATTACGACCGGGATGGCGATCTGGACCTGTTTGTCGGAGGTCGCGTTATCCCCGGAAAATATCCTCTGACTCCCGTAAGCAAACTGCTGGAAAATCAGGGCGGCCTCTTCAAGGACGTCACCGATGCGCACGCACCCGGCCTGCCCCAGAGCGGATTGGTGACGAGCGCCGTGTGGTCGGATGCCGACGGTGACGGCTGGATTGATTTATTGGTCACCCACGAGTGGGGCCCGATAAAACTCTACAAAAACAGACAGGGCAAGCTGGTTGATGAAACCAGTGAAGCGGGCCTGGACCAGCTTCTGGGCTGGTGGAATGGCATTGCGGCCCGCGACCTTGACGGCGATCAGGATATCGATCTGGTGGTTTGCAATCTCGGGCTGAATACCAAGTACCATGCGAGTCGCGATAAGCCGGCGCTGTTGTATTACGGCGATTTTGACGCAACCGGGAACCACCGCCTCCTGGAGGCGGAGTATGAAAAAGACACGCTTTATCCTGTGAGAGGTAAGAGTTGTTCGACCCGGGCAATGCCGTTTCTGACAAACCGGTTTGGCACATTCAGGGATTTTGCAAAATCGTCTTTAGATCAAATTTATACTCCTGAGTGTGTGTCGCAGGCCCGACGGTGGGAGGCAAACACCTTCGAATCGGGAGTCCTGATCAACAACGGCGCGGGGGAGTTCCAGTTTCGTGCGTTGCCGCGAACCGCTCAAACAGCCCCGGGGTTTGGCGTGGTGCTGACGGAGGTAAACGGGGACGGAAACGCAGATGCGTTCATCGTGCAGAACTTTTTCAGTCCACAGCCTGAAACAGGTCGCATGGATGGAGGCCTGAGTATTCTTTTGCTGGGCCGGGGTGATGGCACGTTTGAACCGATCGGACCCGACAAGAGCGGCTTGATCATTCCCGGGGATGCCAAGGGGTTGGCGGCCTCGGACTTCAATGGCGATGGGGCGGTGGACTTTGTTGTCGCCATCAATGACGGGAACCCGATGTTGTTTGAAAACAAAGTCGGCAACCCCCATCAAACCTTTGTGGTCAACCTGCGAGGGACCCCGGGAAATCCTACCGCCGTTGGGGCACGAATCTCGGCCGTCTTGTCCGATGGCTCCACCCAGACGGCCGAGGTTCACGCCGGTGGCGGGTATCTGTCACAATCCAGTCCTCGCATTGTGTTTGGCGTGCGAAGCGGGCATCGGATCGCAAGAGTCGATGTCACCTGGCCGGATGGGGTCCGCTCCCAACACCCACTCACTGAGGACCAGCGGTCTTTGACCCTTGATCAACCAACCGATTAGAACATGCCCGTCCTACAGGGCATTCCGTCGTTAATATTCAACGTTACACTATCGCGTGCTTACAACACTTCGGCGTGCCTCCGTCGTAGGCGTCTAGCCGAGTTTCACATTGACGGTGGCCCACTGCGTAGGCAGGTTTCGTAACAGGTGCTTTGCTGCCTAGAAGCAGCAATAATAAGCGGAAGTGAGACCCGCAATTCGATCAGAATGGATGTAGTTTGATCACACATTTTACACAGGAGTTGTAACCATGAAAGTGCTTCAAATGAGCTGGCTGGCGGTATGGGTGGGCGCGGTTATTGGTTCCGATGCGCTTGAGCCTGTGACGGATCAACCACTCGAAACGGAGGCCGCAGGAGTTGTGGAAAGACTGGATCCTGCATTGGATAGCCTCGTCCCCGCAGACGCCGTCATTGAAAAGGTCGCCACAGGATTCGGCTTTATTGAAGGCCCTGTGTGGGTGCCTGGTCCTCCGGGACACCTCCTGTTTAGCGACATTCCCGGCAATACGGTGTATCAATGGTCCGCCAGCGAAGGGACGAAGGTTTTCCTACGCCCGGTTTGGCTCGAGGGTTCGGTCAGCGGCGGCATCGGCGGGTCGAATGGCTTGACCCTCGACCCGCAGGGCAGGCTCGTCCTCTGTGAACACGGAAATCGTCGGATTGCGCGTCTCAACGAAGGCGGCAGTCGCACGACCCTGGCGGATCGTTATAACGACAAACGCCTGAACAGTCCCAACGACATCGTTTTCCACACCAGTGGCGCGGCTTTTTTCACCGATCCGCCTTATGGATTGGAGGGCGGGGATGATAGCCCAGCAAAGGAACAATTGCATAACGGGATATACCGTCTTGATGTCGATGGCACTGTCACCCTCCTCGCTGCGGATCAAACACGCCCTAACGGCATCGGTCTCTCCCCTGATGAGCGCACGCTCTACGTCGCCAATTCCGACCACCCTCCGCACCGGTTGTGGATGTCTTATCCCGTATTAGACGACCTGACACTCGGCGAAGGCACCATCTTCTTCGATGCAAATGATTTGAGCGAGACGGGTCTCCCTGATGGCCTGACCCTCGATCGAAACGGTAATGTCTACGCCACCGGACCTGGAGGTGTCATGGTGTTCAGCCCTGCGGGAAAACATCTCGGTACGATTGCTCCCAATGAGCGCCCCGCCAACGCAGGCTGGGGAGATGACGGCAGCACGCTCTACATGACAGCCTACTCGAGCCTGTACCGCATCAGACTGATTAGCTCCGGTCGCTAACAGTTAAGCTTTGAGCGAACTTCTGCCTTGTGGCGCCGTTGTCAAAGAGTGGCTGTGGTTTCCCCATACGGAAGCGATAGTACTCGTCTGCTGACAGGCTTGTCTCCAATTGGATCGCAGAGCCGACGTACTATTGGCTCTATGAGCTAATAAGAAGAGAGTGGATAAAAGTTGGTTTGCGAAAACCGGATTAATAAATCAGTCAAACCCGCTTCATTACTAGAATACGCGACTGACCCTTTCGCTTCGAGGCTGACGGCGGGCGTAGTCACGCGCTCCGACGACCGGCAATGTCACCATCCAATCGTCTCCCTGAATAATCGGGGTATTCGTCACCGACGACCATGCCACGGGTAGCGAAAGGTTGGTGGCGCTGTAAAGGTTGCATGCGGTGACGGATGAAAGCGCTTGAGATTACGTTCGGGGCCATGGGACCAACGTATGACCACGTATCTCTCAGGAAACAGTCGAAGTCCCCCACTATGGTCAGCATACCCTACTACCACGATATTGTTCGCGTCACCAATAGGCCGACCCACTGATTGCTGGCCATACGGGCGACCCTGGGGCAATCGCATCTGTTGCCGGACATGGTTCTGATCGGAAACGGCGAGACCAACATCCGCCATGCAACATTCTTTGTGGCGCTGAGCGTCCTCAGCTTCCCGTGACCGAGTTCATGAAGATCAGGTCGGTTCCCGGCAATATTGAAGATGCATTTAAGGCCGGCTTTAAATAGACTGCCGATGCCTGAAAGAAATCTTCCGCCGACAGAAAGACATTTAATGGTCATGATTCCTCTGATGCTTTTTACAGATGGCAGTGTGCATCCGTCCTCCCGCGTGGGCTATGGGGCGTATTTGGCGTTGACCGATGCCGGGATCGACCCCGAGATTCAACTTAAGCGGTTTGAAAACACCAGCTCCTCTCAGCTGGAAATTGAAACCCTGATCTGGGCACTCCATGTGCTTCAGCCTAAGGCCGTAACCGTCTACACCGATTCACAGAATATACTCGGCTTGCCCGGGCGGCGAATGCGTTATGAAGAACGGGGCTATCTAACCAAACGAAACAATCCGGTTAGGCACGCCGATCTCTATCGGGCATTTTTCCACTTAACCGATCAAATCGACTGCACCTTTGTGAAAGTAAAAGGACACCGGGTTTCCCATCAAAAATCGGATATAGACCGCCTTTTCGCCCTCGTTGATCGCGCTGCTCGACAAGCCCTTAGAGGCCATTTCCGATAAGTAGCTCTTTCAACTCATAGAACCCGTCAGCCGGCGGGAAAGTGAAGATTGCAAAGCCTCCTTTGCTGCAGTATAAAGCGGAAATTCGTTTCATTGTAACCGCATCATTAAAAGAAGGATTTGGAATATGCTCATACTACTATCGCGAACAAGTCGTTTTGCTTTGCTTTCCCTGCTGGCCATCTTCGTTGCGG
This sequence comes from Pontiella sp., assembly GCA_964195195.1. GTDB lineage: Bacteria > Verrucomicrobiota > Kiritimatiellia > Kiritimatiellales > Pontiellaceae > Pontiella. The sequence goes on from CAXMPN010000038.1 coordinate 14,227, forward strand.
GATGCAGCACGGTCCCCATGCCGAAAGGGAGTAGTAAAGGGTATTCCACCGTCCGGTTCATTGCTCCGAATAAGCCTCTTGGGGATGATGATTCCCCCCTGTTCGTTGCAAGTAACCGCATGATTCTAGAAGCCGTTGCTGCTCAGATGGAGACCAATGGTTTGCAGATTGTTGAGGGGGATGCCGATTTGATCATCGCCCATCTCATTATTCTTCAAGACAATGCCAGTACGTCCTACTGCAACCAGTACTACGGATTACAGGACTTTTTTGATATTGTGGCTCTGGCACATAAAGAAGGGATGAAAAAACACTATCCGGAGCACGTTCAGAAAAGGGCGTTGGTGATCGATTTGATCGATGCAAGAACCTACAAATTAATTTACCGGAATTATGCCTTGAGCGGAACGCTGGCGAACCTATCGGAACAGGATCGTCAGGCGTACATCAACACCGCCGTTGCCGAAACTCTTCAGCCATTTTTCCGATAAACAGTCCGGATCTAACCCACGGCTGAATTTAGTCATAAAGCGCGCTCTGTATGGGTTGCGCTTTTTTTATTTCATGACCCGCGATATTCACTATACGCCCACGCGCAACGATAACTTTTCGGACGGTTTACCAAGGGGTGAGAACGTACCTTTTCGGCATCGAGTAGAACCACTATGACTACCCCCTGTTCATCTAAAACGGGAACTCGGTACCGATGCTCCAACCACGAATATCGTCACCGAATTTGAATCCTATGCGCACGCGGGAAATGGGAATCCCGATAATTTTACGCGGTTTTTGAAGGCCGATGGAAGCGCCGACTTCATGAATCAGACCGAGGCTGGATTGAATGTTTTCTGCAGTTTCGCTTAGTTCCCATTCCGGAAGAAATAGCTGGGCGCGGTAGTAAAGGCCGGCATTGGTATCGTGATCAAAGACACTCAGATGGATGTCGCGGCGATAGTCAACGCCCGCTTCAAACATAGTAAAAGTGGTATGGCTGGAGGATCGCATCTGGTATTCCGCCGCATATCGAGCCGAGGTGCCGACGCGAAACTCGGAGCGGTCTGTATAAACCCAGGTTCCAAGAGCGCGAAGTCCCGCTACGCCCATTAGGATGGTTTCGTCGCGCGCAAAGTCATAAGCGCCGCCGAGGTTGGCAAACGGTTTAAGTACCCAGATATCGCCGGCGTGATACAACAATTCTATACCGGGCATTATGGAAAGGGTGGCCAATTCATCGTCGATAA
>CAXMPN010000039.1:0-10239 GCA_964195195.1 Pontiella sp.
GGGTCTCAGTTACATGTGGTTGTGTTCGCGGTGCGATGCCCTCGGCCGCGAAATCAAGAGCAAGGAGGCCGAACTTACCGCCGCCCAGAAGCGCCTCGTCAACGAGCAGGACCGCTGGTCGAGCATCACGTCTCCGCTCAATCTGCAGCGGGCCATACGCAAGCACGGCCTCGACATGGTAATGCCGCGGGAAAAGCAGGTGGTGAAGGTGGGACGCTGGGATGTATCGGCAAGCCCTGCGGTGGCGGATACACGATGGGTTCGCCGACCGTAGAGTCGCCGAGATTACGACTCATTCGCAATCGGAAAACCCCGCGACTCTGTGAAGACAGGTTGCGGGTTTTGCCGTAAACAAGGAGGGCGCAGGAAACGATGGCTGAAGTACGATTCAAAGGGCGGGTTGCGGTGCTGGTTTCCGTCGTACTGCTTATTTTTGCCGGTCTTGGCTTTCGGTTGGCCATGCTTCACCTGCGGCCGGAAGGCTGGGTCCTCGAGCCGATTGAGGAAGGCCGCATGTATGAGTGGAAACCCGTCGGAAGCCGTGGACGCATCGTGGACCGCAACGGCGAAATCCTGGCCATGGATCGCCCGGCCTATCATGTTTACATCGACCCCAAATACATATCGGAATACGGCGACGCGGAAGCGGTTGCTAAATATTTATCGATGGAATTCAAGGTTCCCATCGAGACGGTTCGCGGCAAGCTCGCGAAGACCTCCCGCCAGTATGAAGTCATCAAGAAGCACGTCTCCGAGCACCAGTTGAAGCGATTCGAGCGCAAGGCGCTCGGGGTCGTCTATACGCCGGACGAGCGGATCCATGGTGTGGAGACCAATATCTACCTGCGCGGAGTGAAATTTGCGGAAGCTCCGATCCGGAATTATCCCAAGGGGCCGCTGATGGCGCACGTGGTCGGCTTTGCCAACCACGAAGGAATCGGATCGGCAGGAGTCGAGCAGCGCATGGATGAATACCTGCGGGGCAAGGAGGGGCACCGCGTCAGTAAGAAGGATGGACGGCGCCACGAGATCTACAGCGCCCGCGAAGTCGATATCCCTCCCGAAGACGGCGCAACGGTTATGCTGACGCTCGACCAGCAGCTGCAATATGCGACGGAAAAAACCATTGAAAAAATGTGCCGCGACTTCAACGCCAAGGCGGCATGGGCCATCGTTCAGCATATTCGCACCGGGGAGATCCTCGCGATGGCGTCGTACCCGACCTACGACCTCAACCGCTTCAGTACCGCTCCCCCCGAGTGGATGCGGAACAACGCGATCAGCTTCAACTATGAACCGGGCTCGACCATGAAGGCCGCGGTCATTGCCGGCGCCCTCGACCACGGGAGCGTGAAGGAAGACGACCTGATCGATTGCGAGAACGGCTATTGGGTCTACGGCGGTAGGGCGCTGCGCGACAGCCACGGCGAAGGTGTGATCCCCGTGAAGGATGTGATCAAGTTTTCGAGCAACATCGGTACGGCGAAGATTGCGCTCATGATGGGCGAACAACTGGTCTATGACACGGTGAAGGCGTTCCATTTCGGCGAGCGCCTTGGCGTGGGAATCCCCGGCGAGGAAGGCGGGATCTTCTATTCGCCGAAGAACTGGTCGAAAATCAGTATCACGCGTATCGGTATGGGGCATGAAATCGCCACGACCTCGTTGCAGATCGTATCCATGATGAGCGCCATTGCCTACAACGGGGTACAGATGCAGCCCTATCTCATCAAGAAGGTCATGGCGGCCGACGGCACGGTGCTGGAGGAAAACGAACCACAGGAGCTCGGCCGTCCCATTCGCCCGGCTGCAGCCCGGCGCATGCAGAAACTGCTTGGCCGCGTCACGGAAGAGGGCGGCACCGGGACCAAGGCGCGGGTGGAAGGGTATACGGTAGGCGGAAAAACCGGTACGGCGCAGAAAATCAATCCGGCCGGCGGATACTTTCAGAAAAATTTTACTTCATCCTTCGTGGGTTTCCTGCCGGTTGAAAGTCCGGAAATCGCCATTATCGTGGTGGCCGACGATCCGGGCACCTACACGGAGAACGGGCGAAAAATTGGTTATTATGGCGGAACCGTATGTGGACCCGCTTTTAGGGAAATCGCTGAATTTGCTGTCCGCTACCTCCGTATCGCGCCCGAAGGAAACCGAATCTACGTTGCGAGGCCCGAGGAATGAAATGGAATGACCTGATGGAAGCCGTTACGAAGCTGGAGGTGTCGGGATCGGACAATCCCGAAATCGCAGGCATTGCCTACGATTCCCGTCAGGTCCGGCCGGGCTGGCTGTTTGTCGCGGTGTCCGGGGAGCAAGCCGACGGCACCGACTACATACCCGAAGCGATCTCTAAGGGAGCGGTGGCGGTGGTTTCTGAAGGCAGACTCGAGCTGGGTACCGGCGTGGTGCATAGCCAGGTGCCGCGCGCGCGACGCGCGCTGGCTGAGATCGCCAATGCCTACTTCGGGGATCTATCCCGCAGGATGAAGGTGGTCGGTATCACCGGGACCAACGGCAAGACCACCACCGCTTATATGATTCGCAATATCCTGCAGGACGGAGGCTTTCTTCCCGGCCTGCTGGGTACCGTGGCCTACGAGGTCGGTGAACATGTCCTGCCGGCGGCCCGCACGACGCCGGAAGCGCCGGATATCCATTCCATGTTTCAGCAGATGCATGGACATGGGTGCGATTCGGCCGTGATGGAAGTCTCTTCCCATGCGCTTGCATTGGACCGCGTACACGGCATCGATTTTTCCGTTAGCGTCTTCACCAATCTGACGCAGGACCATCTCGACTTTCACCAGAACATGGAGGCCTATTTTGAGGCGAAGGCGCGCCTGTTCAGGAACATGGAGAAACGGCCGGGCTGTTCGGCGGTGATCAACCTCGACGATGCGTGGGGAGCCAAACTGGCGAGTGAGCCGTGGATGGCCGCTGAGGTTGTGACCTATGGTTTCGACGAACGGGCGCAGGTGCGCGCATACAATGCGTCGGTGGATGTCCACGGCACCCGTTTCAAGGTGTCCTCCCCTTGGGGGGAAGGCAAGGTGCATCTCCAGCTGCTGGGGCGGTTCAACATCCACAACGCCCTAGCTGCTATCGCTGCGGGAGGAGCCTGCCAAATCGATCTGAAACGTATGATCCAGACGCTGGAAAACATCGAGGCCATTCCGGGGCGTCTGGAATGCGTAGTCCATCGAAAGGGACGACGGGTGTTCGTCGATTACGCCCACACCGACGATGCACTGAAGAACGTGCTGTCGACGTTGCGCGAGATCTGTAAGGGCCGTTTGATCCTAGTTTTCGGGTGCGGTGGTGACCGCGACCGCGGCAAGCGCCTTAAGATGGGGCAAGTAGCCTGCGAGATGGCCGACTACAGCATCGTCACCTCCGACAATCCGAGAACGGAGGTGCCCGGATCCATCGCGGGCGATATCATCCAGGGCTTTGACGATCCGGACCGGTTCGAGGTGATGCTTGACCGCCGCAAAGCGATTGCGCAGGGTATCCGCGGAATGGGGCGGAAAGACATTCTGCTTGTGGCCGGCAAAGGACATGAAGCCTATCAAGAGCTGGACGGAACGATTATTCCATTCAGTGACGGGGATATCATCAAGGAGATTATTGGATAGTGCCGGAATTTCGTCCAAGTGAACTGTCGCAATGGGTTTCCCGGATGTGGAAAAACGGCATTCCCGAGTGCATGGTTACCGGGGTGTCGCATGATACGCGCACATTGAAACCGGGCGACTTATATGTCGCCATCAAGGGGGCGCAATTCGACGGCCATGCCTTTGTGGAGGACGCTTTCGCTAAAGGGGCGGTGGGTGCGCTGGTGGGCGATGGATTTCGGTGGACGGAGAATCCGGTTCTCCAGGTTCCCGACACCATCACCGGCTTGCAGGACCTGGCGCGCGGCTACCGTAGGTCGTGGAGGGGGTTGCCGGTCGGTATCACCGGCAGCGTCGGAAAAACCACGGTGAAGGAAATGTGCGCCGACGTGCTGTCCATGAAGGGTGAAACGCATCGGACGGCGGGCAACTACAACAATCATATCGGACTACCGCTCACCATGATGAATCTGCCGCCGTCCGCCCGCTACGGCGTGTTCGAGCTGGGCATGAACCAACCGGGTGAAATCGGTATGTTGTCCGATCTGCTGCAACCCCAAATGGCGATCCTGACCGATATATGCAATGCGCATCGAGAGCGCTTTCCGTCCCTGGAGGCCATCGCATCCGAGAAGGCCAAGCTGGCCGAGCGCGTGCCGGAATCAGGCTTGGTCATTCTCGACCGCGACAGTGAATGGTATGCCTCGATGCGCGATCGCATCCACGCGGAAGTGGTGTCGGTTTCATTCGAAGGAACGGCTGATTATGTGGGTCGGAAGGTGGACGAAAGGATCATGAATGTAAACGGGGCCGACTATGCCATGCCGTTGCCCGGCGAGCATATCATGCGCAATGCCTTGCGGGTCATTGCCCTGGCGGCGGAGATCGGTATGGCGCCTGAAGAAATTGCAGAAGGGTTGACCCGATTCAAGGCACCGCCGATGCGCTGGCAACTGATGGAAGTGAATGGCATTCGATTCATTAACGATGCATACAATGCCAATCCGCTTTCAATGCGGGCGAGTTTAAGTACATTTTCCGAGTTGCCGGATGGGGCAAGAAAGTGGGCGGTGGTCGGTGGGATGCGCGAACTGGGCGAGACGGCCGAAGAGGAACATGCCGCGCTGGGCCCGTTTATCGATGGGCTCGCGCTCGATGGCGTGATTGTCGTCGGCGAGCTGGCCCGGCCCATCGCGTGTGAATCCACCGATGCCTTCTTCCATTGCGCCGATGCGGACCGGGCGGTAAACATTTTGAAGGAGCGGCTTCATGCCGGCGACTATGTGCTTCTGAAGGCCTCGCGCGGCGAGCAACTGGAGCGAGTCATCAACCATTTTAAGGAGATGTAGAAGGATGCTTTACTACTTATCGGGACTGCAGAACCAACTATCGGAGTTGCGCCTTTTTGAATACATCACGTTCCGGTCCCTCGGTGCCGCGGCGACGGCGTTTATCATATCGCTACTGCTGGCACCCTGGCTGATCAGGAAGCTGCGCATTATTAATTTCGGCGAGAAGCAGGAAGACGAGCGCGTTGCCGCACTGGACCGGAGCCGGAAGATCGGTACGCCGACGATGGGTGGATTGCTCATCATTCTCGCGGCTTCCGGGAGTACGCTGCTGTGGGCCATCCCGACCAATATCTACATTCTTATTACGCTCGGCACCTTTATTCTAATGGGTGCCATCGGGTTTGCGGATGACTATTTCAAGATCAAGCGGCGGAATGGACTCAGCGTAAATGCCAAATTCGGGGCCCAGTTGCTCTGGACCGGGATTATATTCGCGGTGCTGTGGTCGATGCCGGAAACGCAGCAACGGGTGCGCGACCTAATGGTTCCGTTTATAAAGTATCCGATCTTCGACATGGGCCTGATCGGAGCCTTTGCATTCATGGTGCTCGTTCTGGTAGGCGCATCCAACGCTGTCAACCTGACCGACGGTCTGGATGGCCTTGCCATTGGGTGTTCGAACTCCGTTGTGGTGGCCTATCTCCTCATGACCTATGTGGCCGGCCACTATAATTTTGCCGAATATCTCCAGGTGCCTTTCGTGAAGGGCAGCGGCGAGTTGACCGTTTTTTGCGGGGCCTTGCTCGGGGCCGGACTCGGGTTTCTCTGGTACAACTGCCATCCGGCAAAGATCTTTATGGGCGATACCGGAAGCCTGGCCCTCGGCGGCGCCATCGCTATGCTGGCAATCTTGATCAAGCAGGAGTTGCTGCTCATCATCGTAGGCGGGGTATTCGTGATCGAAGCCGCCAGCGTGCTCATCCAAAGCTCGTATTTCAAGTACACGCGCAAACGGTATGGTAAGGGACGCCGCGTTTTCAAATGCGCGCCGTTGCACCACCATTTCGAATTCGTGGAGAAGCAACGGGCCATGGATGAAAACCGTGCTCCGGAATTGGTTGAAACCGTGATTGTTACCCGGTTTTGGGTCCTGTCGATCATCTTTGCGCTCATCGGGGTTGCCACCCTCAAGATCCGTTGATGAAAACCTATCAGACAGCATTGCTTCTGGGGTATGGCCGCAGCGGGAAGGCCGCCGAGCGGATGCTGCAGGCGGAAGGAACCGAAACGGTCGTCCTGACCCGGGAATCGTCTGATGATGAAGCGGTCGCTCAGGTCTTGCGGCACTCCCATTTCGATGTATGCATCGTCAGTCCCGGCTTTGGATTGGAACACCCGTGGCTCTGTGCCGTCCGCGATGCGGGTATTCCGCTTTTACCGGAGTTGGAGCTGGGCTGGTCGCGACACAAGGGCAGGACGGTGGCGGTTACAGGATCGAACGGCAAAAGCACGGCGGTCAAGTGGCTGTGCGAAACCTTGCGACATGCCGGACACACCGCGGAAATGGGAGGCAATTACGGGATCCCTGCCTGTGAGGTGGTGCTGGACCATCCCGAAATGGAGTGGCTTGTGCTGGAAGTCAGCTCCTTCCAGTTGGAAACCGTGGTGGATTTTCGGGCCGATGTGGCCATAGTGCTCAACGTATTTCCCAACCATTTGGACCGCCATGGAAGCATGGAGGTCTACCGGCGCACCAAGGCTCGCATCTTCGGATCCACCTCCTTAGCCGGGGATGCGAGCCTGGTTCCTGTTGAGTTGCTGCACCGGTTCCGGCAGGACGTGGCGGCCGACCGAAACTGGGTGACCTTCGGTACATCGCCGGACGCGGACTTTCATTATGACCGATGCAAGGTCTGGCATGGAACCAACCCCGTGCTGGATCTTTCCCGCACCGCGTTCGATAGCCCGATTATCGGCAGTTGCACGGGTGCGGCCATCGGGGCCTTCTGTGCGACTTCCGGCGTGCCACTTGCCGCAGCCGAAGCCGCCGCCCGTGCCTTCCAGCCGCTGCCGCACCGTCTCCAGCGATTGGGTGAAATGAACGGAATTGTTTTCGTCAATGATTCCAAAGCGACCAATCTCGCGGCCATGGCCGCCGCGCTGGAAACCTGCGGGAAGGGCATACATTTGATTGCCGGGGGGCTGCCGAAGGAGTCGGATTATACTTTTATAAAAGAAATACTGGCGGAACGGGTAAGGAGCATATACCTTACTGGCCAATCATCCCGAGCAATGTATTTAGCTTGGAACGGGGTTTGTCATTGCGTCGAATGCGGTACGTTGGAAGAGGCTTTCAACACTGCAGTAAACGCTGCCGGGGAGGGGGACATCGTACTTCTTTCACCAGGGTGTGCAAGCTTTGACCAGTTTCGCAGTTTCGAGGAACGCGGAGATCGTTTTACAGCGCTTTTCCGAGGCGCGGTACATGCGGAAGGGGATGCTCTGTGAACATTGAATCATCGTCCGACAGGGCGAAGTGTAAAAGGAGTTTAATTATGAAGATCGGATCAGCAGTCATTGCTATTCATGTTGCTGTATTGTGTGTGTTTGCCCTGACCCAGGGATGTGTAACCACCGAGTCGCAGGGTAGTGGACGCGGTGCAGGCGCCCGCCATAAAGGACCCTGGAAGCATGAACACAAGGATGTGGCATCCACTACGGTGGTTGCCGGACAGGATACGTACCAGACCTATGATGACCAAGGGTTAGAGGGCGGAGCGCTCTATGCACCGGTCATCATTGACTCGGAAAACACCTCCGAACCCTATGCGGGTTCTACCACCGCTACGGACGCCTACATTGTCCGCAAGGGTGACATGCTTTCCCAGCTGGCGGTCGATTTCGACACCACGACTGCGGAGTTGGTTCGCTTGAATAACCTTTCCAATCCGGATGTGCTCTATGTTGGACAGGAACTGCGGGTGCCGGCCGGTCGCGGCGGAAAAACCACGTCGACCTCTTCCACCAGAGCTTCCTCGGTCAAAAAGGGAGGAACCTACACCATCCAGAAGGGTGACACCCTTTCCGGTATTGCCGTCGGTGCGGGTGTCAGTATCAACGACCTGCGTTCGCTCAATAATATCGAAGGCGACATGATCCGGGCCGGCGATACGCTCGATATTCCGGCGGGCGGAAAAGTTCCGACCAATACGCAAAAAGTGACGGGTACGAAGACGGCGGCACCCACGGCCGCTTCGGTCGAGCCCACCCCTGCGGCTACCTCACTGGCTCCCGCGCCGATGGCGGCGGTCGGTACCGAGCCTGATGTGGCCCCGGTGGAGTCCGTGGACATGATTGAGGAATACGTTTTCTATCCGGGCGACTCGCTCGATGAAATCGCCCAGAAGTATGGTGTGGGGAAAGCCGAAATCATGCGTCTCAACAACATTACCGACGAGACCCAGATTCAGAACGGCCAGCGCCTGCGCATTCCGATTGCGGAATAATGGAGGCATCGGGTATCAATGCGTAGAACGACATCGCTGTTCATAGCCATTGTATTGATACTTGTAACTCTCGGGGTGCTCATATTAGCGAGCGCCAGTTCGGCCAAGTACGATGATGCCACCTATTTTGTGAAGCGCCAGCTGATATGGCTGGCGCTTTCCTTTTGTGCGGCCACGGTGGCTGCGCGGGTCGACTACCGCCGATACCAGAAGCTCGCCATTCCTTTCGCTGCGCTTTCGGTGCTACTGCTGATACTGGTTCGGATTCCGGGCATTGGCCACAATATCAATGGAAGCTGGCGATGGCTTCGGGTCGGCCCTCTCACGGTGCAACCTTCCGAGATTGCCAAGCTGGCCCTCATCATTTTATTTTCCTGGTGGCTCGCCCGCAATCAGCGGCGCATTGATGAGTTGAAGCGTGGTATTTTCATCCCCTTCGGAATGCTGGCATGCTTTGCCATTCCCATCATCGTTGAGCCCGACTTTGGCACCACCATGCTGGTGTCGTCGGTCGTGGTTTGGATGATGTTTCTCGGTGGGGCAAGCATCGGCCCCATGCTGCTCATCGGGCTGTCGGGGCTGTTTGGGATTCTATTCATGATCTTTCAAAATCCGGAGCGCATGGGTCGTATTCTGGCTTTTCTCGATCCTCAGAAATACGAGCAGGACAAGGCGTGGCAGCTGATAAATTCGCTGCGTGCTTTTGCCGGAGGAGATCTGTGGGGCGTGGGTTTCGGCAACAGCATGCAGAAATATCACTATCTCCCCGAAGCACATACCGATTTCATTTTCCCCATCATTGGCGAGGAACTGGGCCTGATTGCATCGCTGATCGTGGTCTTTCTTTATATCGTTCTTTTTGCACTCGGATTACGAATTGCGTTCAACGCGCGCGATGATTTCGGACGGTTCATTGCCTACGGCATCACGCTGATGATTTCCATTCAGGCGCTGATCAATTTTGCGGTGGTAACGGGGTGCGTGCCGACCAAGGGATTGGCGCTTCCGTTCATCAGCTACGGAGGGTCGAGCCTGATGATCTCGGGCGTGATGATCGGTATATTGGTCAACATTGCGCATTCCACCATGCATGCGCCTTCGAAGACAGCGCGCAGCATCTTTAAGGATCGCGCCAGAAAAGCGTAGGGTCAGGAGTTTTGTATGAACACGGGCTATGAATTGTTGGATAGCGGAGATGGAAAAAAGCTGGAACGGTTTGGCGATATCGTGCTGGAGCGGCCCTGTGCCCAGGCGGTATGGAAGCCGCAGAATCCGGGTCTATGGAATTCCGCCAACGCACGCTTCGACCGCAGCGACGGCTTGAATTGGCAGGGACGCGGAAGCCTGTCCGATGCCTGGACCGTGGAACTCGGCGGCGTGGTCATGAAGCTTTCGGCGACCGACTTCGGTCATCTCGGTGTATTCCCCGAAACACGCGAACTGTGGAGATGGATCCGTTCGACGCTTGAGGAGCAGATCAAAAAGAAAGAGCGCCCGTTAAACTTCCTGAACCTTTTTGCCTATTCCGGCGGGGCCACGCTGGCGGCCGCACAATCCGGCTCGGCCTGCTGCCACCTCGACGCCTCCAGAGGCATGGTCGACTGGGCGCGGGAGAATGCCGCACTCAACCAACTGCAGGATGCGCCGATCCGCTGGATCGTTGACGATGTCATTAAATTCCTGCGTCGCGAGGTAAAGCGGGGAAACCGCTACGACGGCGTTTTGCTCGATCCGCCCTCCTTCGGACGGGGAAAAAAGGGCGAGCTCTACAAGATTGAAGAGAGTCTGATGGAGACGCTCAACCTCGTTGACGAGGTGTTGACCGAC
>CAXMPN010000039.1:10249-15402 GCA_964195195.1 Pontiella sp.
TTTGTGTTGCTGACTTCTCATACACCCGGGTTTTCGCCGATCGTATTACGCAACCTGCTGCAGCAGTATCACGACACGGGAACATTTGAATGCGGTGAAATGCTGCTTACCGGAGAGCCCGAAGTCATGGACCTGCCCAATGGCAACTGGGCCCGATGGATCAATGAATGAATAAACACCCGCTCCCTTCGGTCTCTCAAGACACAAAGAACGCAAAGAAAAGGGAACGGAACCTTAGTGCGCTTTGTGCCTTTGTGTTTAAATAAATATCCATGAGTGAGATCGAGTACAGTGCTGCGGAACTCCAATCGCATATTCTGTTAGCGGATAACCACCTGCTGGCGGTGAACAAACCGGCGGGGTTGCTTTCGCAGGATAGCGGCACCGGTCTGCGAAATATGGAAGACTGGGCGCGCGAATGGGTGCGGACAGATAAAGGGAAACCGGGGAATGTTTTTCTTAACGCGGTGCACCGGATTGACCGCGCCGTCAGCGGCATCGTGCTCTTTGCCCGGACCAGCAAGGCGCTGGCGCGCTTGAACGAAGAGATCCGCTCCCGCAACTGTAAAAAAGTCTATCATGCGTTCGTTGAAGGAAGGCCTGTCAGGGACGCCGATCAACTGGTGCATTGGCTGTCCCACGAACACCATCGTGCCGAGATAGGCCTGGAAGGGGACCTCGGCGCACAGCGTGCCGCCCTACGTTACGTTACGCTCAAACAGATCGAAAATATGACTCTGCTGGAGATCGATCTCGAAACGGGCCGCTACCACCAGATCCGCGCGCAGCTCGCAGCCATCGGATGCCCCATCGCCGGAGATGAAAAGTATGGTGCGTTGCAGCACTCGCAAAAAGGAGACATCGCGCTCCATCACCGGCGACTGGAAATCACGCATCCCACGCTTAAAACACCGGTAGTCATCGAGGCACCTTATCCCGCCGACTCGCAGTGGTGGCAGTTGGTCTAACCCACGGAACAAGGTGTTCGAGGGAGTCGATCCACGCATCCATGCCGTCGCCGTTGTAGTATGGGCGGGTTCTTGGAACCCGCACTACCCGCATTGGGGCACATGATGGCTGGAAATGCGCTAAAGGGCCTGTTGCATGTTATGCAGGCTGCCGCCGTTGACCACCTGGGTGTATCCTGCAGCTTCCAGCGATGCCTTGGCCACCGCTGAGCGGGCACCTATATGGCAGTAGACAATGATGCTGCTGGATTTTTCGATTTCATATTGTTCAATGATATGTTCGATGATGTCGTAGGGAATGTTGATCGCGCCGTCGATATGGCCTCCTGCGAACTCTTCGGCGGTGCGCGTATCGATCACCAGCGCGCCGTTCCTGATGAGTGCCGGAAGGTCTGGGTTCTTATCCGCCTGGCCATTAAATAATAGATTTGAAAGGATACTCATAATGACTACCGCCACTCCGATTTTCAGTATTTTTTTCATTTTGAATTGTAGACGGAGCTTCCAGCTCCGTTGCCGATGCAAAGTCGCGTCTGTCTTCTGTTCCAGAACAACGGAGCTGGAAGCTCCGTCTACGTTAAAGCACAATCGTCTTCTCTAAGCCTTTGGCGGTTTCGAAACGGATTGCATTGGCACCCAGTTTCAACACCACATTGTTTGCGTCGGAAACCAGCTCGATCGCAACATCCGGATAGCGGTTTTTCCATACGTCGGCCAGAGCGATCGCGCGTTCGAGGCCGTCGCCGCGTTGGAAGTTCCAGACTTCGTCAGGCTGGGCCAGGCGCGAACCGTCGTAGATCGATTCATTGGCGAGATCCTGTAACGTTTGGATCAATTCGGCGTCGGAGAGTTTCTTGGTGACCTCGATAATGACGGGATTGCGCTCAAACGCCGCCTTGAGGAACGGTTGCCAGTCGGTGACGGCCAGGTCGCGGCTGGTGTAGAAGGCGAGGTCGGCGATGGGGTGAGTGTCCCGGATACCTGCGAGATAGTCCATGATTTCATCGCGCTGCATACCGGGCTTGAGTTCGATCGGTCCGGGGCCGTTGAATTGTTTGCTGGCGATGTCGGGCAGTTCGGGGTCGAGATGGACAAAGTCGACCAGACCTTCGATGACGGTCATTTTGCGGTCCATGTCCTTGGTGCAGTCGATCTTGTCGGCCAACCCCTTCATGCTTTCGTTGTCAAAGTGCGATATAGGATTGTTCTTCAAATAATCGCTGAGCTTGTTGAGCTGGATGCGGTCGGGAATCGGCTCGGTATAGAAATCATATTCGTCGATTTCGTCGAGTAGCTTATCGCGGGTGGCATTATCGGACACCTTGTAGGGCGAACCATGCTCGTACGCATAAGCGCGCTCGATCGGGAGATATTGTTCCTTGCCGTGCCGCAGGTATTTAAGCTGGAAGCATTTCTGGTATTCGGAGCGGTCGCGCAGAAAATTGGCGAGGATTTCGAGGGTGATGTCCGTGGTGGTAAAGGCGTCGAGTGTTTCGCGGAATTGCGCGAAGCTTTCGGGTGCAATGGTGGCCTCCGGATAGACGGTGTGGATATAGCCGGTGTTGTTGGCCACGATCGTTACCTGTTCATGGCGTAGCGCGCGTTGCGCACGGGCGGTCAGGTCGGTGCCGTTGAACCACATGTTTTTGGTGACCAGACGGCGGTTGTTGGTAAGGACCCCGTCATTCACGTTGATAAAATTCTGCGAATGCAGCGGGGTGGCGATGAGAAAAATATCTTCGAGGGGGATGCCGCAGATAATATAAAGCGCGGCGGCATAGAGCGTGGAGAGCGAGACACATTCACCGGCACCCACACGATAGTCGTCTTTGAATTGAAAGGCATCCATCGCCTCCAGGGTTTCAGTCTTCCAGTAGGGGATCATGTTGGACGTGTACTTATCCAGGCCGAAGTGCTTGCGGATATCCAGCGAGAAATAGTGTTTGTCCCCTTCGTAGCCGAACAGCGCATTGCTCTGTCCGATGGTCTTTTCGTCCATGTAAGGCGCAAACCGGGCCACTTCGGATTCCTTGGTGGTCAGCCCCCAGGTGTCGAGGTCGAGGTTGAACTCATAGTGGTCGATAATGAACTGTTTCAGCCGCTGGACCTTTTTGTAGGGCTTCATCGTGTCGAGTTTGCGGAACCAGTCGTGGTTCTTCCATTCCCAGATGCGCGGCGACATAATGTTAGCGAGTACCAGGCTGTAGAGCAGTTCCGGAAAAACAAAGATTTCCATGTCGGAGAGAGAAATCGCGGAGGAATATTTTTCAAGGTGATCAGCGGGAATTTCGGGATGTTTGTTCATGCGCCGCATTCTAGAGTCACGACACATATTTGAAAGCAAAACGCGGTGTGTTTTTTACTCCGAGGGCGTTGACGACCCTCGATGTCCATGCTACTTTCTGCGCCTTCAATTGCTAATCAATTGATTATTCGGGGCGTGGCTCAGCCTGGTAGAGCGCTACACTGGGGGTGTAGAGGCCGCTGGTTCAAATCCAGTCGCCCCGACCATGCTTCGCTTGTAGCATGCGGAAATTGAAGCATGGTCTGCATAGCCTTGGCGAAGCAGACCTTTTTTTGTACAAAGCAGTTAAAGCTACGCATGGCACGCCATTTCAGGACACGCGATACATGCACTATGTCTACCTTATCCGAAGCACACTTGTTTCTTCCCGCACTTATGTTGGACTAACTGATGATCTGAAAAAGCGGCTTCAGAGTCATAACGAAGGTGCAAATAAACATACTTCAAAATTCAGGCCATGGAAGCTGGAGTGTTACATCGCATTCGAGACCAGAGAAAGAGCCGCCGAATTAGAGAAATATCTCAAACATGGTTCTGGGCATGCATTTGCTAAGCGACATTTATGGTCTTCATAATCCCCGTTTGCTCTTTATTCTCCCCACTTGTGACTAATCCCCAGTGCCATCCAGCCGCCTCGACCACAATTTAACGTCATTCATAACGGATGACGTTTTTGTGTCGAGACTGGATGAAAACCAGCGGAGCGGTTCACGCGAGTCTACCAGCGAGGCCGGAGCCTCCCGACCGCCCCCGGGGAGGGGTGCAACAAATCCAGCGTGTCTCGCCCAAGCCGTATGGCGAAGGAGGATCGCCACGACCTCCAGATAACCGTCGCGGAAACATAATCACAAAATCTCCGTCATCCGGCGGGAGTTTTTGCGTTTAATGTGTGCTTAACAGCCAAATTCAAGCGCCTGCCTGCTTGTCAACCTATGGGGTAGTCGCTACATTCTGCGCTTTCCTCTACGGGGGAAGGTATTCACCACAGAGAGCACCGAGGTGCACGGAGGGGAATTCTCTGTGAACCTCTAAATTGGTCGTTATCCACTTCCAATTACCTCCGTGGTTTCGATTTATTACGTAATACGCATTAAGCAGTACGTCGGAGACATAGGCCATGTTTAAAGAAGTTTCCAGCAAAGTCAGCTTCCCTGGGATGGAGGAGGAGATCCTCAAGCTCTGGAAGGAGCAGGATACCTTCAAAAAGTCGCTGGAAATCCGGAAGGATAGCGAGGAGTTTGTCTTCTACGACGGGCCGCCGTTTGCGACCGGTTTGCCGCATTACGGTCATCTGCTGGCGGGAACGATCAAGGACATTATTCCCCGCTATCAGGCCATGCGCGGCCACTATGTTTCGCGCCGTTTCGGCTGGGACTGCCACGGATTGCCGATCGAGGCGCTGGCGCAGGAGGCGCTCGGCCTGGCCGGCGCGCCCGCCATCATAGAGGCGGGCGTCGACGTCTTCAACGAGCGCTGCCGCTCGATGGTGACCACGTATGTGGAGGAGTGGGAAAAGACCGTGACCCGCATGGGCCGTTGGGTTGATTTTGAGAACGACTACAAGACCATGGACACGCCGTTCATGGAAACCATTTGGTGGGTTTTCTCGCAGCTTTGGGAGCAGGGCCGCATCTACAAGGCGCACCGCATCATGCCCTACAGCTGGAAGCTCAATACGCCGCTTTCCAACTTTGAGGCGGGCCGCAACTACCAGGACGTGCAGGACCCGGCCATCACCGTCCGTGTCCGGCTGATCGACTTTGAATTCGAGCATGCCAGTGCGCTGATCTGGACGACCACGCCGTGGACGCTTCCGGGCAATCGCGCCGTCGCGCTGAACGCTGTGCTGGAGTACAGCCTGATCGAGGTGAACCTCGGGC
>CAXMPN010000040.1:0-256 GCA_964195195.1 Pontiella sp.
GTCTCCGGCATCATGATCTTCATCTTCATCGTGAAGCACTTGCTAGATTTCACCCTGCGGGCCAAGCCGCAGACCGAGCTGCACGACCACATGGTCACGGATGTCTATGGAATGATGCTCACCCGCTTCGACGATCCGGGACACGTCATTTTCTATGTCCTGTTTATGGTAGCGGTCGGCCTGCATCTGAGCCACGGGCTGCAAAGCTCGCTGCAGACCTACGGACTTTATGTTCCGCGCGCTGGCAGCAAGATCA
>CAXMPN010000040.1:266-15218 GCA_964195195.1 Pontiella sp.
CTTCGCGATCATCCCGATCATTGCTTACATCCGTTAAATTCCAAAGGTTTCATCATGGTAGAACTCAATGCGAAAGTTCCAGAAGGCCCGATGGCCGAAAAATGGACGAAGCACCAATTCAACGTCAAGCTGGTGAACCCGGCCAACAAACGCAAGCACAGCGTCATCGTGGTCGGCACTGGCCTGGCGGGCGCTTCCGCGGCGGCCACGCTTTCGGAGCTCGGCTACAAAGTGGACAACTTCACCTACTCCGACAGCCCGCGCCGCGCGCACTCGATCGCCGCTCAGGGCGGCATCAATGCGGCCAAGAACTATCCCAACGACGGCGACTCCATCTACCGTCTTTTTTACGATACGGTGAAAGGCGGCGATTTCCGCTCTCGCGAAGCCAACGTACATCGCCTGGCCGAGTGCAGTAACCTGATTATCGACCACTGCGTGGCGCAGGGTATTCCTTTTGCCCGCGAATATGGCGGCTACCTTGATAACCGATCCTTCGGCGGCGCGCAGGTTTCCCGCACGTTCTATGCCCGCGGCCAGACCGGCCAGCAGCTACTGCTCGGGGCCTACGGGGCACTGCAGAAGGAAGTGAACAAAGGCGGCGTTAAAATGTATACCCGCAGCGAAGTCATCGATGTGGTAGTGATCGATGGTCAGGCCCGCGGCATCATTTCGCGCAACCTGGTTACCGGCGAGCTCACCCGCCACGTGGCCGACGCCGTGGTCCTGGCGACCGGCGGATACGGCAATGTCTTCTTTCTTTCCACCAATGCGATGAACTGCAACGCCAGCGCGGTGTGGCGCGCGTATAAAAAGGGGGCCGCGTTTGCGAACCCCTGCTACACCCAGATTCACCCGACCTGCATTCCGGTGCATGGCGACTATCAATCAAAACTGACGCTCATGAGCGAAAGCCTTCGTAACGACGGCCGCATTTGGGTGCCGAAGGAAAAAGGCGATAAACGCCCCGCGAATCAGATTCCTGAAGACGAACGCGACTATTATCTGGAACGGAAATATCCAAGTTTTGGAAACCTGGTCCCGCGTGACCTTGCCTCACGGAATGCCAAGCTGGTTTGCGATGACGGCTATGGCGTCGGCCCGACAGGAAACGCCGTCTACCTGGATTTCGCGGAAGCGATTGAGCGCCTCGGCCGCGATAGCATCGAAGCCAAATACGGCAACCTCTTCGAAATGTACAATCGTATTATGGATGAAGACCCGTATACGACGCCGATGATGATTTACCCGGCAGTTCATTATACGATGGGCGGCCTTTGGGTGGACTATAATCTGATGACCACCGTGCCCGGCCTTTATGCCCTCGGGGAATGCAACTTCTCCGACCACGGCGCAAACCGCCTGGGAGCCAGTGCGTTGATGCAGGGTCTGGCAGACGGCTATTTCGTATTGCCGAATACCATCAACGACTATCTGGCATCGGCCACCATTCCAAAGGTGGACACGGACCACGAGGCGTTTGCCGCGTCGGAGAAAGAGGCGCAGGACCGGCTGGACAAACTCCTGGCCGTGAATGGCAACCGTACGGTCGATGATTTCCATAAGGAACTGGGGCTGCTGATGTGGGAAAATTGCGGCATGGCCCGGAACGAAAAGGGGTTGAAGGATGCCTTGGAGAAGATCCCGAAAATACGCGAGGAGTTCTGGAAGAATGTCAATGTGCCCGGATCGGCCGACGATCTGAACCAGGCGCTGGAAAAGGCCTTCCGCGTGGCCGATTTCATGGAATTTGCCGAACTGATGGTGAAGGATGCCCTGACTCGCGCGGAATCTTGCGGCGGCCATTTCCGCGAAGAAAGCCAGACCGACGAAGGCGAAGCCCTGCGAGACGACGAAAACTTCTGCTATGTCAGCGCGTGGGAGTTTCAAGGGTTGGAAAACGAACCGGTACTGCATAAAGAGCCGCTGGAGTTCGAGGAAGTCAAATTAACGCAGAGGTCCTACAAGTAATGGCTACTACAATCAATTTAACGCTCAAGGTGTGGCGGCAGAACAGAGGCGAACAAGGCCGATTCGAGATCTACGAAGCGAACAACATTGATACCAATGCATCGTTTCTTGAAATGCTCGACGTGGTGAACGAAGAACTCACCCTCAAGGGTGTCGAGCCCATTGCCTTCGAGCACGACTGCCGCGAAGGCATTTGCGGATGCTGCGGAACGCTGGTGGATGGCAAGACGCATGGCTCGCACGATCGCACCGCGCTGTGCCAGCTGCACATGCGGAAATTCAAGGACGGCGAGACGCTCGCCATTGAACCGTTCCGCGCCGAGCCGTTCGAAGTGCTCAAGGATCTGATCGTCGACCGGAGCGGACTGGATGCCATTATTACGGCCGGCGGTTATGTTTCCGTAAAGACCGGCAATGCACCGGAGGCGTCCTCCACGCCGATTAAAAAGGCGGATGCCGAAGCGGCCATGGATGCTGCCGAATGTATTGGCTGCGGTGCGTGCGTGGCCGCCTGTCCCAATGGTTCCGCCATGCTCTTCACGGCGGCTAAAGTAAGCCAATATGCCCTGTTGCCGCAGGGGCTTCCGGAGCGTGCCGAGCGCGTCAGGAACATGGTGGACACGATGGATGCGCTCGGTTTCGGCAACTGCTCGAATGAATACGAGTGCGCGGTGGCTTGCCCTAAGGGGATCGATGTGAAAAACATTGCCCGGTTGAACCGCGAATTTATTAAAGCCAGTTTTAAAAAAGGGTAGGAGTTCTTCCGCTGCCCTAAAGACAGGGCCACCGTGGAGATGCGATAAACAGGCATTTAAATGCCTCATGAGGAACCGCAAACTATGAAGATACACGAGTTTCAAGCAAAGCAACTGCTTAAGGGGTACGGCATTCCGATTCAGGATGGGGTAACCATCGAGGATGTTGGCCAGGCCGAGGCCGCAGTGGATCAGGTGAACAAGGAATTTGGGGCTGAGCAGTATGTGGTTAAGGCGCAGATTCACGCCGGCGGACGCGGCAAGGGCGGTGGCGTTAAGTTTTCCACCACGCGGGAAGCCGCGCTCGAAAACATTCAGAACATTCTGGGCATGACGCTCATCACCCCCCAGACCGGTGCCGAAGGGCGGCTGGTCAAGAAAGTGATGGTAGGAGAGGCCATCGATATCCAGCAGGAATTCTATGCGGCGATCACCCTTGACCGCGCGAAGGGAATGGATGTTTTCATGGTTTCGTCCGAGGGCGGCATGGAGATCGAGGAGGTTGCCAAGACCTCGCCGGAAAAAATCGTGAAAGAAGCGGTGGTTCCGGGCTTTGGACTGCGCCCGTTCCAGGCGCGCAACCTGACGATGGCGCTGGGACTCGAAGGGCAGGCAGCCAAGCAGGCGGGGGGCCTGTTCCAGAAACTCTATAAGTTGTATCGCGAGCTCGACTGCTCTATTGTTGAAATCAATCCGCTGGTGGTAACCGAACAGGGCGATTTACTGGCGCTGGATGCGAAAATAAACTTTGACGATAATGCGCTCCCCCTCCATCCGCATGTCGCTGAAATGCGCGACTTTGACGAAGAAGATCCAGCGGAAGTCGAGGCCGGAAAATTCAACCTCAACTACATCAAGCTCGATGGCACTGTGGGTTGCATGGTCAATGGCGCGGGGCTGGCGATGGCCACGATGGATATCATCAAGCAGCGCGGCGGTTCGCCGGCTAACTTTCTCGATGTCGGCGGCGGCGCGAATGTCGATACGGTGAAGAATGGGTTCCGCATTATTCTTTCCGATAAAAGCGTGAAGGCGGTGCTGATCAACATTTTCGGAGGGATTGTCCGATGCGATCGTATCGCGAACGGGATCATTGAAGCGGTCAAGGAACTCGATCTGACCGTGCCCGTAGTCGTGCGGCTCGCCGGCACCAATGCCGAGGTGGCGAAGGAACTGTTGGCCAGCTCCGGCGTATCAATTATTTCCGCCGATTCGTTCGAAGATGCCGCTAACAAAGTGGTTGAAGCCGCTAGATAAAATAAAACACTATGGCTCTGAAGCCACAAAGCTCCGCTCGGATTAACTTGATGAACTGCGTGTCTTCGTGTTTAAAAATACGGAATTAGAATTATGTCGATTTTGGTAAATAAGAATTCAAAAATAATCGTCCAGGGCATTACGGGCACTGAGGGGAGCTTTCATGCTGCCCAGTGTCTGGAGTACGGCGACAATGTCGTTGGCGGCGTCAACCCCGGCAAGGGCGGGCAGACCGCGCTTGAGGGAGCGGTTCCGGTTTTCAACAGCTGTGCCGAAGCGCGGGCAAAAACCGGAGCAAACGTATCGCTCATTTTCGTGCCGCCACCGTTCGCGGCCGATGCAATCATGGAAGCCGCTGCGGCAGGCATCGAGCTAATCGTCTGCATCACGGAAGGTATTCCGATTGCGCAGATGGTCGAGGTGAAAGCTTTTGTCGAAACCACCGGCTCCCGTTTTATCGGCCCCAACTGCCCGGGCATCCTGACGCCCGATGAGGCAAAAGTCGGTATCATGCCGGGATTCATCGCGAAGAAGGGCTCAGTCGGCGTGATTTCCAAGTCGGGAACATTGACCTATGAAGCCGTCGATCAGCTCTGCCAGCAGGGACTGGGACAGTCGACCTGCATCGGTATCGGCGGCGACCCGATCATTGGGACCACGATGACAGATTTACTGGAAATGTTCGAGGCCGACCCGGAAACAGAAGCCATTGTGATGATCGGTGAGATTGGCGGTTCGATGGAAATCGAGGCGGCACAGTATGCCAAGAGCTACGTCAGCAAGCCGGTGATTGGATTTATTGCCGGGCAGACCGCACCACCGGGCCGTCGCATGGGCCACGCGGGTGCCATTGTGTCCGGTGCCGACGAATCCGCCGCCGCGAAAAAGAAACTGATGGCCGCCTGCGGTATCACGGTGGTCGAGTCACCGGCTGATATCGGACGAACGGTTAAAAAGGCTATAAGTAAAACTGAAATTGGAGTTGAACTATGAGTGATAAAGCGACGCTGGATTACCAAGGCAAAAAGATAGAGTTCGATGCCATCATAGGGTCGGAAAATGAAATCGGTCTCGATATTACGCAACTGCGTGCGAAGACGGGGATGATTACCCTCGATCCCGGCTACGGAAATACGGGCTCGTGCACCTCCGATATCACGTTCATCAATGGAGAGAAAGGAATTCTGCGCCATCGCGGATACGCCATCGAGGAGCTTGCGGACAAGTCGACCTTCATGGAGACCTCATTCCTGGTGCTTTACGGCCACCTTCCGAGTGCCGCTGAGCTGGCGGCTTTTGAACAGGAAATTGCAAGTGAAGCCTCGCTGCATTATGGGATGAGGGGCCACTTCGAAGGGTTCCCTGACCAGGCGCCGCCCATGGCGGTTCTTTCGGCGATGCTCAACATCCTGGCGTGCTACAACACTGACCTGCTCACCACCGCGACGGAGGGCCCGGCCTTTACCGTGCCGACCGCAAAGATTATTTCCAAGGTGCGCGCGATCGCGGCCTGGGCGTATCGTACTTCAGTGGGTAAGCCATTCATGGCCCCGCGGCCGGACTTAAGCTATACGGGCAATTTCCTGCATATGCTGTTCTCCGAACCCTTCAAGCTCTATGAACCGGTGCCGGAAGTCGAACGAGCGATGGATCTGTTCTTTGTTCTGCATGCCGACCATGAACAGAACTGCTCCACCTCCACCGTTCGCATGGTAGGCAGCTCGCGCGCGAGTCTGTTCAGCTCAGTCGCCGCTGGCGTCGGCGCACTGTGGGGGCCGCTACATGGTGGCGCCAACTGTGAAGTGATCAAGATGCTGACCAACATCCATGAAAATGGTATTAAGCCGAGCGTCTTTGTCGAGCAGGCCAAGGACAAGGATTCCAACGTCAAACTGATGGGCTTCGGCCACCGCGTCTACAAGAGCTTCGATCCGCGCGCCAAAATCCTGAAGGGTCAGGTCGACAACGTGCTCAAGGCGCTGAATATCGACGATCCGCTGCTCGATATCGCCTACGAGCTGGAAGAGATGGCACGGAGCGATCCTTACTTTGTGGAGCGAAATCTTTATCCGAACGTCGACTTCTACAGTGGTATCCTGTTGCGGGCGATCGGCATTCCGGTGGACATGTTTACCGTGCTCTTTGCCATCGGCCGCATGCCGGGATGGATCGCCAACTGGCGCGAAATGCATGTGCAGTTTTTTAATGATACGGCGACCACCGAGATCTACACCGGCGAAACGCTGCGTTCCTACGTGGACATCGCCAAGCGGTAAAACAGCCAGGTAGTCGATTAGTCGGATTCAGGAGGTCGTCGTTCAAAGATGGCTTTTGAGTGCCTGTTGCCCACGATGTAGAGCAACAGCAGTATAACCGGAATGGCGACTAGATTGACGGTGATTGTATTCACAATGCCGAACGTAAAGTAGACAACCACCGCGGCCTTGTACGCTCGATAGTCGTAGTGTATGAGGCCGATGGCCAGTACGAGATTGAGTATTGCGAAAGCTGCAAGAGCCACCTGCATTCCAACCTCCGGTAGTATCATGATGCAGATGCCTCCCCCAATCAGATGCAGCATCGCCACGCAACGGATGTTGCGTGCCGTGCGACGTATTTGTTTTTCCCTTTTGGTCAAATCCTTTCGCGGTTTGTCCTGATCGATTCCGCACACGGGGCAAATGTCTGCTATGGCTTCGGCTCTCGCGAGGCAGCTTTTGCATTGTTTCATCAAATTCCTCCGATCATCGCACGATGATAATGGTTTCGGGTAAAAGAGAAAGGTTGCCCGCGGTTTTTCTCGATACCATCAGCGCTTCCGCACACCTCCGTCAGCGAATGAACGAAGAATCTATGGATACGGCGGTGACCATGGATGATATTTACTTGGTGGCCATTGATATTTTGAAAGCTAAGAAAAGCTGAACGGGCCGCCAAGGGGGAGTAGACGGCCCGTTCTATTGAGTGGGTGTTTCTAGGGGAAATGCTTTACACGACTGCCAATACAGCCTCGTAGTTTGGCTCCTGGGTGATTTCCGGCACTTGCTCGGTGTAGACCACCTTACCGGATTCGTCGACGACCACCACGGCGCGGGAAAGCAGCCCGGCCAATGGGCCGTCAGCGATGGTTACGCCGAAGCCGCTTCCGAATTCAGGATTGCGGAAAACGGAAACCGGAACAACGTTTTCCAGACCTTCGGCTCCGCAAAAACGTCCCAGTGCAAAAGGAAGATCAACGGATACGCAAACAACGACTGTGTTATCCAGCGAGCTGGCGGCTTCGTTAAAGCGCCGCGTCGATGCAGCACATACGCCGGTGTCGATACTCGGAAAAATGTTGAGTACCACCTTTTTACCGGCTAGATCGGCTGGAGTATATTCCGAAAGATCGGTCTTTAGCCCGATAAAAGAGGGGGCGTTGCTTCCAATTGCGGGGAGTTCTCCCACGGTGCTTACGGGATTACCTTTTAAAGTGATTGAGGCCATTTTTTCTCCTGTTTAGTTTGATAGTTTAAAGAATAGGATTCCGGCCAGAATTAAACAAGTGCTACTTGCGTACTATTTATGACGGATGAGTGCTATTCGGTAAGCAGGGCGCTAATCGACGACAAAATCAAGGATCAGCGCCACAATGCTCAGGACGCAGATAAAGGCGTAGTTGAACAGCTCCTTGGAGCGGGTGATCGAGCGGAGGATATACAGCGTGGCTTCGCGCGTCGTGGGAGCGAGCTCCTCCGCTTCGCCAATCCGGGCCAGCAGATGGTGGTTGGCAATGATGCGCCGACGACGGCGGGTGATGATGTAGCGGTAGCCGAAGAAAACGGTGTAGCTGAACATGGCGAAGCGCCAGACCCAAATTGCCGCGACCGGGTTCACCCGGTTCAGCAGCATGAGCGAGCGCACAGCGATTCCGGCCATTAATCCGATCCAAAGAAAAAGGTAGATCGTCCAGCGGGGCAGTACTTTGAATTCGTTGTTCATGTTGTTTTATACCGTGGGATTACGGCAAAGAATAGTGATTTATGCGGTGATTGCAATTGATCCGACCGGCTTTCATGAGCCACATATTGGATTGACCCGGCAGGGGGCAAGGCTTTAGGGTCAATGCTTAGTTAAAGCGATCAAAGTAATCGCAGAAGGAGAAGACCATGAAATCTTTGAATCCCATTATTGTTTTAAGTTTGGCTGCGGTTTTATCGGGCTGTGCCACTTCTTCTAACGTCCAGGAGATGATCGATGCATCGCACCGTGACTATCTGGACAGAATGGATACACACGAAAGCTCGATCGACGTACTGAAAAAATCGGCTATGGCGGGACTGGAAAAGAGCAAGGAGAATGCCGTTCAGCTTCAGGCACTCCAAACGCAGCTGGATGCCGTTTTGAAGCAGATGACGATTGTCCAGCGCAATGCGGATGCTTCCAAGCTGATGAGCGCGTCTAATACCGTCAAGGTTGATGAACTCGATGAGTTTATGACCAACTATCAGGAAAAGGCGGATAAAATCATGGCACAGATGGGTGATATCGACAGGCTCTATGAAGAGGTGCTGATCCAGCAATACCAGGTTATTGCGGACAGCGCCAAGGCAGCGATCGACACACTCAAGGCGGACGGCTTCTCGGCGACCACCAATGCGCCGGTCAAGCTCGACCTGCCTATCGAGATTGTGGCACCTGATACGGCCGCCACTACCAACACGGAGCCAATGGAATAGAGGACTTTTCCTTGTTATCGCTAACACCCGTTTTCATAACAGATGCGGGTGTTTCTTTTTTATGGCTTGATGGCTTTGATTCGTCCTCGTAAATTACCGACAACCAAAGGATCCTAAATGGAGAAGCCGCGCACCGCCCATATTGAACGAAACACCAAGGAAACCCAGATCGACCTCGAGCTGAACATCGATGGGAAGGCCGACTACGATATTTCCACCGGGGTTCCGTTCTTCGACCATATGCTCGACCTGCTCGCCAAGCATTCCTTGTTCGACCTCAGGATCAAGGCAACGGGTGATATCGACGCCGACTACCACCACCTCGTCGAGGACGTCGGCATTGTGCTGGGCGAGGCGCTCAACAAAGCTTTGGGCGACCGCACGGGAATCAACCGCTACGGTTTCTGGGTGCTTCCTATGGACGAGGCGCAGGCGCAGGCGGAAGTCTGCCTTGATCTTGGCGGCCGTCCCTTTTTCGTCTACAAGATGGAGCACGAGCAGAAATACATCCGCGATTTTGACGTCACCATCATTAAGCATTTTTGGCGGTCTTTCTGCGACTCCGCCAAAATGAACCTGCACATCGAACTTAAATTCGGCGAAGACCTTCACCACTGTATCGAAGCCATCTTCAAGTCCGTGGCCCGCGCCCTGCGCGTGGCCTGCGACACCGATCCCCGTGCACTCGATCTGCTTCCTTCCAGCAAAGGCCGCATCGGCGCCTAGCCGCCATGGATTTCCTATCTCAGTTTGCTGTGCTGGATCTATTCTGGATCGGGCTGAGTCTTTTTCTGATTGGGATGAGCAAGGGCGGTTTTCCGGTAGGGGCCGTGGCGTTGCCGATTCTGATTCTGGTCTGGCCGGTACAGTCGCAGGCCGCGCGGGAATCGGTGGGTTTCATGCTTCCGATGCTTTGCCTGATGGACGTGGTGGCGTTGGCGATCTATTGGCGGCATGTGCAGTGGGGCCGGTTGATCTATCTGATTCCGGCATCCTTGCTGGGCGTGGCGGTGGCCAGTTTTCTTTTTGTATCGGATGAGGCGATGGTTGCCGTATCGGACCGGGCGCTCAAAATGCTCATCGGCCTGCTGGGCATCCTTTTTGTGGGATACTTTGCGGCGAAACAGTGGGTTCTGCGGCATATCCATGCCTCTGAGCCGAACTGGACCAAGGGCTCGGCATTTGGATTCGCCGCAGGCATGACCTCCACGCTGGCTCATGCGGCCGGACCTGTGATGCAAATGTATCTGCTGTCGCAGCATCTCGAAAAGAAAAAATTCGCGGCGACGGGTTGTGCTTTTTTCTGGGGGCTCAATCTGGTCAAGCTGTTGCCGTTTTCTCTGATGGGCCGAATTCAGGTTGAAAACCTGAAACTGGGTGCCGTGCTGCTGCCGGTGATTCCGCTGGGGGTCGCATTCGGCTGGTGGCTGACGCACAGAACGCGGCAACACCACTACACGTTGCTGATCTATACCGTGTTGCTGGTCACTTCCATTACGTTGATTTTCAAAGCGCTGTAGTGATGAACGGCGACCATGCCCGTAAAAGGTGTGGCGGAGCAGTTTCCGGGGGTTTAAGAGATAATTGGACGCATGTTTATCGTGATATTCCGCGATCGGTGCGGTTAGACTGCACCCCTTGGTTTGTTTAGGAATTATCCAATGATTGGTATAATTGATTATGGAATGGGAAACCTCGGTAGCGTTATGAACGCCTGTCGGTTTCTGGAAATGGATGCACGAATCATCACGCGCAAAAGCGAGATGAATGACTGTCGGGCGGTGTTGCTGCCGGGGGTTGGAGCCTTTGGCGATTGCATGGGCCACCTGGTTGAGCATGATTTCGCCGGGGCCATACGGAACTGGGTACAGGCTGGCAAGCCGCTGATGGGTATTTGCCTGGGTCTGCAGGCGCTTTTCGATGCCAGCGAGGAAGCCCCGGGTGTTGAGGGGCTGGGCATATTCGGTGGGACGGTAAAGCGCTTCGACCTGCCGACAGAGCTGAAAGTTCCGCAGATCGGCTGGAACAGAATTAACGAAGTGCAACCTGGGTGTCCGATGTTCGACGGCGTTGAGAATGGATCATACTTCTATCTCGTGCATTCCTACTATGTGTGCCCGGATGACGAGTCGATTATCGCCGGGACGACCGATTACGGCATTGAATACTGCTCGTGCGTTTGGAAGGACAATGTTTTTGCCACCCAGTTCCATCCCGAAAAATCGCAATCGGTCGGGTTGCGCATGTTGCGGAATTTCTGGAACTGGGCAGAAGCGGAGTAGCCGTGATTGCAGATTATCGCGGTTTTAACGTGAGCCCGTTTGATGAAATGATAGAGTGTCATACATGTACGGTTTGGGCTTACATATGGGGTTAAAAAGTAAAATTCTGTCGATCCTGCTCATCGCGTCCATTGCCTCGGCGATTGGGACAGGATGCTTTTTGGTCTTTCTACTGAAACTGTTTGGTCAGATTTCGCATGCGCAGGAGGGCGGTTCGATTGCCGTCGCTTTCGCCGGGGCGGTGTATCTTCTCAGCGGTTTGTTCATGCTTGTGCTGCTCAACATTCTGCTCAACAAGCAGGTGGTTATACCGGTTGTAGAACGGGAAATGCTGGAAAAAGAGCGAACCATGCTGACGGATCAGCTACACCATTCGCAGAAGATGGAAGCTGTGGGAAAACTAGCAGGAAGTATTGCCCACGACTTCAACAACCTGCTCACGATCATCGATGGCTATTCCAGCCTTATCATTGCCGATCCGGATTCTCCGGAAACCGCCCAGAATGCGCAGGAGGTGGTAAGTGCAGCCCGCAAGGCCTCATTCATCACCCGCAAGCTTCTGAGCTTCAGCGAAAAAGAGAAGGCTGAGCCGGTGCTACTCGACCTGAACACGACGCTGCAGGATACGCAAAAGATGCTTTCCAGGTTGATCGGCGAAAAGATTACGCTGGTGACCAAGCCCTACGACGACCCGATCTATGTAAAGGCCGATCCAGTGCAGATTGGGCAGGTTCTCATGAATCTGGCGGTTAATGCGCGTGACGCCATGCCCAATGGAGGCCGTATTACCATCAAGATCGGCTGTCGCGAGGTGGGCGATGGGGAGTGCGCAAAACCAAGTAAGCTGGTTAATGGTCGCTATGCCGAGATTGCGGTTCACGATACGGGAACCGGGATCGACAAAGAAACCCTGGCCCGCATATTCGAAGCATTTTTCACCACCAAGCAATCCGGTAAGGGGACGGGGCTGGGTTTGTCTATCGTGCAGGGAATCCTCAAGGAAAACGATGGCTTCATCGATGTTCAAAGCAAACCAGGGGGAGGGGCGACGTTTACCCTCTACCTTCCCGTCGTAGAACTTGATGCGGCAGAAGTCCAGTTAGAAGAAGATCGGCAAAAAACGGAAGCCGCTGTCTCCCGTGATGAGGAGATTGCGCAAGAAGCTTCCGCAGAAACGTCCGCATCCACAATATTGCTGGTTGAGGACGATCCCATGATTCGCT
The DNA here is from genome assembly GCA_964195195.1 of Pontiella sp. GTDB lineage: Bacteria > Verrucomicrobiota > Kiritimatiellia > Kiritimatiellales > Pontiellaceae > Pontiella. The sequence goes on from CAXMPN010000040.1 coordinate 12,473, forward strand.
CGCTGGTCTCCCAAACTCTGGAAACGCAGGGCTATACCGTGTTGCTGGCGGAGGACGGATGGGAGGGGATCAAGGTGGCCCGGAACCTGAAGGGAAAAATCGATCTTCTCTTTACCGATGTTGTCATGCCTGGGCTGGGCGGGGCCGAACTGGCGGTTGCGATGCAGGAAATCTATCCTGGGATAAAGGTGCTTTTCATGTCGGGGGATTCACGGGCTCAACTGGATGAGGAAGGGATTCCATCCGAAGCGGCACTGCTGGCGAAGCCCTTCACGCCTGACAAGGTTGTGACGATAGTCCGCCGCCAGCTGTCCGAATAGGTGCGTCGGTTCCCGTGGTGGTGAGTCTAGCTATTGCTTGCGGGAACGATCATTATGTTGCAACGGGCATGGCGTATGACCGATTCGGAAACGCTTCCCAGTAAGGCCTTGTGAAGCAATCCGTGGCCGTGGGAGCCCAGTATGATCATTTCAACACCGAGATGGTAGGCCTTCTCTATAATAAGCTTAGCGGCATCACCCTTGCCGAGTATGGCTTGTGCATCAATCCCGTTGTTCCGCAGTTTTGAGGAGATTGCAAGTAAATGGGTATGCTCCCGCTTGATTTCCTCCGCGCTCAGGTCGCGGGCAAGTTGAACATCGCCCGGAAGACCCGCGAATTCAGGTGAATAGCTTGAATATTGGGTCGGCTCGTATGCAATGCTTCGCGTCTCATCCGATGCGACGTGCAAGACCCAGAGTTTGGCGTTCAGTGCTTTTGCCAAGGTGGAAGCCTGATCCAGAATTGAATCTGTGATTCTTGAAAAGTCCACCGCGGCTAATAGCTCTTGCATGCCAACCTCCTTTTTCAGCAGAGGCTATTTTATGGCCTTTCCGACGTTTGGCAAGAAGAGCTTTTCGATTGATTCCGATGGATCGGGATGTCGAGTTTGTCCATGCGGTAGCGCAGGATGCGGCGGGTGGTACCAAGCAGTTCGGCGGCGCGCGTCTGCACACCATCACATTCTTTAAGCGCCTTAATGATTATACGGCGTTCAAAGTTGCCGACCACTTCATCGAGTTTGATGGGCGATTTCAGCCGCGGGATGTCTTGGATGGGTTTCATTCTTCCGGCTCCAGAGCAGGAAGGGTGATCGAAACGGTGGTGCCCCCGGTGCTCGTATCGATATCGATCTGCCCGTTGTGATCGATTACCGCGCGCTTTGCGATGGGAAGCCCCAGGCCAAGGCCGCGCGCCTTGATGGTGCTGAAGGGCGAGTATACCTTGTCTCGCAGGGAGGGGTCTATCCCGCTGCCGTTATCGGTGATCATAATATATACACCGCCGCCCCCCTCCTGAGACGGGCGTTCCTTAACCGTTACATTGACGCGGGAGCCCGCTTTGTTATTAAGGTTTTCTGCGGCGTTTTTCAGCAGATGGTAGATACATTCCTCCATAGACGGCGCATCGCCGTTTATCTGCAGGATAGATTCATCGGAGGAAAGGTGGATCTTGAGGTTTTCATGGTCAAATTCGGACTGGACGCGCGTAACGGCAAATTCTATGGGCTTGCGAACATCCAATGGTTTGAAGACGGGTTTCGGTGGATTGGCGAACTCGTTGATCTTATCAATAATGTGGTTGAGCTGGTCGACTTCCGCTGTGACCTGTTCGCTGAACTCGGTCCTGAAGTCGGGATCTTCGTAACGGTCCGGCAGGAGTTGCGAGAAGGTTTTGATGGCTACAAGCGGATTGCGGATTTCATGGCTCATGCTGGACGCCAGCTCGTTCCAGAAGGCCGCGCGTTCCAGTTGGTCGCCCTTTTCCTGAAGAAGTTTTGCTCCGGTAACATCGTGAAGCATCATCATAGCCCCCACACAGTGACCGCCATCCATCAGACAGCGCGTTTCGGCAGATAGCGTGCACTTGGTTCGGGTCTCGGTCCATTCGCGGGTCTGGTGGGTTTCCTGATTCCCCAAGGCACACCGGAGCGCATCGGCAACGCGGCTGCCGAGTGCTTCAACGGGAGTGCCGATGATTGTTTCTTGCTCGGGTTGCAGGATATCGCGTGCCGTACTGTTGAACCACCGGATCGTTGCGCTTTCATCGCAGGCAACAATCCCGAATGGGATGGAGTGAAGCAGGGTTTCCGCGAGGGCTTTCTGCAGTGCGGTTTCTTCGTATTGGAGTGCCTTCTCGAGCGTGGTGGAGATGTGATCCGCGAGGGTCGTGAGATCCTCGAGGTCGGCGACTTCAAAAGGGATTCCAGTGGATCGCTGCCCTACGAAGATCCAGCCCTTGATGGTGCCGGATGCATAGAGTGGGATGATGATCTCGGCACCGAGGGCGTCAAGCATCTGCTTGAGCATTTCCCGTTCTTCCGGATCGGCGATGTTCAGCAGCGTCTTGCGGGAGATCAGGTGGGTGTGCAACTCCATCCACCGTACGAATGGGTCATTCGCCGGCACCGTCAGCTGTTCGGTTGGGGTCAGGCAGCGTGTTCCGGCCTGAAAAAGATATGCCTGTTCGTTATCCGGCCGGATAAATATGCCCGCGCGAGATACGCGCGCGGTGGCCACGAGTCCTTCGACAACACTGTCGAAGAGCAGATCGATATTATCGAAATTGCGCTGCGCCTTGGAAAAGTTCTGCAACGGGGCCGAGAACATCAACACGGTGCCGCGCAGCCTGAAGACCTTCCTCGACCTCGTCTTCACCTCGCGCTGCGATCCCGGCAAGGTCTACGTCGCCTACCAGGGGTACCACG
>CAXMPN010000041.1:0-14667 GCA_964195195.1 Pontiella sp.
AAGGCTTTCCACTTCTCAGGGCAAGATACTGCGGCATCAGCTCCCAGTTGCCCAGATGCGCAGAAAAGACCAGCAACCCCTGGTCGGAAGTGCGGCTCAACTGCTCAAAGCGTTCCCAGCCTTCGGTATCCACCATGTCCAGGAGTTGCTGGTCCCCGATCCGGCCGCTCATGATCAATGTGTTGAGAGCCATCGCTTCGGCCAGATTAATGAAATTTTCCCGCGCCAGCCGCTTTCGCTCGGTTAGGCTTTTGTCTGGGAAGGCAATTTCCATATTTCGGATCGCCAGCTTCCGCCGCCGCGCCACGACATGGTAGCCCGCTATGCCCAGGGCCCTGAACAGGGCATAAACAGATCCTTGAGGCAGGATTCGGCAAACACCGAGCAGCCCGGCCACAACGCCATATTGTATTTTTTCGCTAAGCTTCATAGGAACCGATATAAAATGAGGATTCAGTTAAGCTGTATTTTAGGAAGACTTCAACTGGATTGCCTCTTAACTTGAGCTGTCGGCATTTCGTCCATACAGTATGCGCGTTTATAGGAGACTGTTTTGGCCAAGCTGAGTAAATATCTGGTGAAGGATTTTATAACGACATTCGTTGTCGCGATGCTGCTGATCACCTTTGCGTTCAGTGTCGGCGCAATCTACAAAGCGATCGATATCATGGCCAAAGGCCTGCCCGTGAGGATCGTTGGCCAGTTCTTCATCTACAATCTACCCTATTCCTTGGCCTACACCATTCCTATAAGCGCGCTCTTTGCAACCTTACTGCTCTTCGGCAGGTTGTCTACGGATAGCGAAATCAGCGCTATGAAAAGCGGCGGATTGAGCCTGTGGCAGATTGCTTCACCGATCGTGCTGATCTCGATTGTGCTGGTATGCATATGCCTCTACAACAATTGTGTGATCTACCCCAAGACGACCTATGCCAATCGCCGGCTCATCAAGTCGATGGGCGTGGAAGACCCCATCAAGCTGCTCGAAGAGGGGCGGTTCATTCGCGAGTTTCCCGGCTACATGATCTATGTCGGCAAGAAGAACAAAAACCGCGTGCGCGATCTGATCGTGTACGAGGTGGACAAGGAGAACGGAAAGGTGACGGGAACCATCCGGGCCGAAAGCGGGATCTTGACGGCCGACAAGGAGAATGCCTTGCTGAAGATCGATCTGTTTGATGTGCGCATAGAGATACCCAGTCTCGATGCGCCGGACGATGCGACCAAGACGCGCTATGTCGAAGCCAGGAAATATCCGATCCGATTGGATTTTAATGAGCTGATGGGAAGTAAAACGGTGACCAAGAAACACAAGAACCTGACCCTGTCTGAGCTGGGGTGGCGCATACGCAACCCGGAAAAGGAATACGCTGGAATGGAGGAAGAGATTCGCAGCAGATCTCATAATCACGATTTAGTTGAGCTCAACCAGCGTATTTGCCTGTCGATCGCGCCTTTCATGTTTGTGCTCGTGGCCATCCCGCTGGGCATCAAGTCACATCGCAAGGAGTCATCGATCGGAATGCTAATGAGTCTGGGCATTGTTTTTGTCTACTACCTGTTCATCATCCTGTCCGATACCTTCGACGACAGCCCGCAGCTGCGCTCGTGGCTCTTTCCTTGGATTCCCATCATCAGCGGTCAGATCGTCGGTCTGCTGTTGTTGCGCCGCGCAAACTGATACGGAAAAGCCAGAATCCTGCCAGCCGGGCTTGCCTTGCCGTGGAGGCCCCTGTATCTTGCTTTTTCTCTCTCTCGTATGGGAAGGCATCGACACGATTCCCGGTGTGCGTATTGAGCGTTGGCCTCTGGGCGACGGAAGCTGGTAAATCCCGTCAGGGCCGGAAGGCAGCAGCGGTGAACCATGTATTCCGGGTGTTCGGAATCGCCGGCGGGAGCGCATGCCGGGGATCCTTTCGATGACTTGCCGTACCAGCGCAAACGGAGTTTTATGGCGTACGAAGTACTAGCACGAAAATGGCGGCCGCAGCAGTTCGGCGATGTGGTGGGCCAGGAGCACGTCACCAGGACGCTGACCAATGCCATCGAGAGCGATCGCGTGGCCCACGCCTATATCTTCGTTGGATCGCGCGGCACCGGCAAGACCACCTCCGCCCGTATTCTCGCCAAGGCGCTCAACTGCATGGAAGGCCCCACGCCGCATCCATGCGATCAATGCGATGCCTGCCGCGAAATCATGGCCGGCAACAGCCTGGATGTGATTGAAATCGACGGAGCTTCAAACAACGGGGTCGATCAGGTGCGCGATCTGCGCGACAACGCCCGTTATTCGCCGGCCCGCGGACCCTACAAGATCTACATTATCGACGAAGTGCACATGCTTTCCACGGCCGCCTTCAACGCGCTGCTCAAGACGCTCGAGGAACCGCCTTCCCACGTGAAGTTTATTTTCGCCACGACCGATGTACACAAGGTACTGCCCACCATTCTATCGCGCTGCCAGCGCTTCGACCTGCGCCGTATTTCGGTGCAGGATATCGTCGACCGTTTGCGCAGGGGCTGTGTGGATGAAGGCATTGCCATTTCCGAAGATGCGCTGCTGGCTATCGCCCGCGGGGCCGAAGGCGGCCTGCGCGATGCCGAGTCGGCGTTGGACCAGATCATCTCGTTCCGCGGCAAGGAGATCGAGGAAGAGGATGTGCTCGCGGTTTTTGGTCTGGTATCCAGATCGGTGCTGGAAAATCTGACGGTATCCATCCTCCAATCGGATGTGCCCTCCATCATCGGCATTGTCTCCTCCATGGATCAGGCCGGCAAGGATCTGCAGCGGGTGGTGATGGAGCTGCTCGAAAATTTCAGAAACCTGCTCGTCGTGCTCTATGCGGGCGACGGGGCATCGGCGCTGGAACTGCCCGATGCGCAGCTTCAGTTTTATCAGGCTCAGGCGCCGGAAACCGAGGCGGGACGCGTTCTCCGCATTATCGATGCGTTGATCGAAACCGATGGCCGCATGCGCTATGCGCTGTCAAAGAAAACCCTGCTGGAAACCGGATTGATCCGCTGCTCCCGCGCCGCCGAAACGGCCACACTCAACGAGCTGCTTAAACAAGTCGCCGAACTAAAAAAAAACTTTAAATCCGGCGCACCCGTAGTTTCCAGCGTATCCGAAGCCGCCGCTCCGGCCTATGGCGGCGATCCTCAAAAAAAAAAGCGGACTGATCCTGCGGAAGTAGAGCTCCTGCTGAAGCACTGGCACGAGATTGTGGATCATATAAGCAAGGCCGATCCGCTTTCCCGCCGCTATTTTCTCGATACGGCACCGCTGCGTACCGACGCTGACCACCTGGTTGTCGGCTATGACCCCGAGTTCAATGAGGATCTTGAACGGTTCGACGATTCGCGCGCCAAGCTGGCGTTGGCCCGGGCGGTGGAGCGTTATCTGGGTCGAATGCCTGCCGTCTTGTTTGAACCGCTCAAACCCGATGACCGCCGTCCGCTGCCCGCCGATCATCCGGTCGGGGATGGAAGTAAGGGGGATGACCAGGAACTGACCGGACTATCAAAATGGTATGCAAATCCCGTTGTGAAAACCGTGGTTGAAGCCTTTAATGGCGAAATTGAGGACATTCGGGAGTGATGGATACTACGTACTGCGTATTTCGTATGGCACTACCTCTGTTGGGGAGGCACGTTCCTCCAGTACGCAATACGCATGACTAGAACCGCGCAACTTTTTTTAATGGATCAGAAACAACAGAAGGAACCAACAATATGAACATGATGAAAATGATGAAACAGGCCGCCGACTTGCAGAAGAACATGAAGAAAAAACAGGCGGAACTGGCCAAGACCGAAGTCCAGTTTTCCGCTGGCGGGGGAATGGTGACCGCCGTTGCCAGCTGCGACATGAAGGTCAAGAGCATCAAAATAAATCCCGATGCTGTAGACCCTGCGGATGTGGAGATGCTCGAGGATCTCGTGCTGGCCGCGGTCGACGGGGCACTCACCTCTGCGCAGGAAACCATGTCCAAGGAAATGGGCAATCTGACCGGCGACATGGGCCTCCCGGCCGGAATGGATCTCCCGTTCTAATTTTTTAAAGATCACCGCAGTCCGAAAGCCTCCTATGCAGCATCTGGTTCCTCTCGATAATCTCGTCGCAGCGCTCAGTCGGTTGCCCGGCATTGGGCGGCGGACGGCCGAGCGTATGGCCATGGCGCTGGTGCAGGACCATAAAGGATTGATGCGCATCATGGCCAATGCCCTGCTCGAGGCCGACGAATCGATTGCCACCTGCGAGCGGTGCGGGAGTATTACCCTGGCCTCGAAGAATCCCTGCGAGCTGTGCGTTCGGCCGCGACAGGATGCGGACCTGCTCTGTGTAGTCGAAAGCCCCGGCGATATCATGAAGATCGAGGAGTCCGGTGGGTTTCAGGGGCGCTACCACGCCTTGATGGGGCGGCTTTCCCCGATGCACGGCATCGGGGCCGCCGATCTGCGCGTCGACAAGTTGCTGCAGCGTATCGCCGATGAAAATATTCAAGAGGTCGTGATCGCCCTCGGCACGGATGTCGAGAGCGACGCCACGGCCAGCTATCTCAAGGAAGTCCTCTCCACCCGTGCTGTAAAGGTTTCACGGATCGCCTTCGGTCTGCCGGCCGGAAGTGCCATTGAATATTCCGATTCGACGACCCTGTCCCGCGCCATAAAAGGTCGGCAGGAGATCGACTGATTGGTGTTATTTATGGCGTGCAGAGCCCGCAAGTTACTGGGTTGCAAAGGGGCAGGGAAGTACGCGGAAAAAGTTTTTTTTCGGGGTGTTGACTTCCCCGGTTATTCATGTACTTTGTTCGCCTCTTGTGAGAATTCCTGCGTAGCTCAATGGTAGAGTAGGTGACTGTTAATCACTTGGTTGTTGGTTCGAGTCCAACCGCAGGAGCCATTTTTTGAGAGCCGGTGCTTACGCATCGGCTCTTTTTTTATAACCATCTATCATGTACTCCGTTTATCTTCTTCAACGGTGCAATGCAGATCTTCATGCGGGCTTTGCAGGAGGCCGACGCCGCCGGAGCGGAGAGCATTGGGCGGGGCGGGCAAAGTTCTCGAAAACCACAGCGGGAATAAGCGTGCTGCGATAGCACATCAGGGACGTGTGGCTGGAAAAAGAATCGCCCTGTCGAATGACAGGGCGAGACCAACCGAAGGAACCGGTTTAAATCCCGTTCCGCATGCGGAACGGGGTTCTTTATTACGCGCTACTTCGCGTAGTATTCAGCGACCTTGTCCCAGTTGACCACATTGAAGAACGAGGAAATATAATCGGGCCGGCGGTTCTGATAGTTCAGGTAGTAGGCATGTTCCCAAACATCCAGTCCGAGGATCGGCATTCCGTTGCAGGGCGTATCCTTCATCAGCGGATTATCCTGATTCGGGGTTGAGCATACGCTCAGCGTGCCGTCGTCGTGCTTGCAGAGCCAGGCCCAGCCGGAACCGAAACGCGTTGCCGCGGCTTTGCTGAATTCAGCCTTGAATGCATCAAAGCTTCCGAAGGAGCTGTCAATGGCGGCTGCCAGATCTCCGGAAGGAAGTCCGCCGCCATCGGGGCTCATTACAGTCCAAAAGAATGAGTGGTTCGCATGGCCGCCGCCATTGTTACGCACGGCACCCTGCTTTTCAGCAGGGAGCTCGTCAAGACGACCGCAAAGTTCGCAGGGTGAAGCATCTTCAAGACCGGTTCCTTCCAACGCGGCATTGACGTTGTTGATGTAGGCCTGATGGTGCTTGGAATGGTGGATTTCCATTGTGCGCGCGTCAATGTGGGGCTCCAACGCATCGTAGGCGTAAGGCAGTGCGGGTAATTCATAGGGCATAATAAACCTCCTGTAAGTTTTTGTTGGTTAACAGAGGCTATAATGTACCGGCCTGTGTTTATGTCAAACCTTAATAGTACTGATATAGTATTAAATAATCAGTGCGCCGCCTTGAGGGCTTTTAGGTTGAATTAATCTCCAATCCTTGGAGAATGCGCCTTTCATTTATTAACCAATGGAATCCGGCATGGATAAACCGCAAAACATTGCAATACTGGGATTGGGCCTCATGGGCGCTTCGCTGGCGCTGGCCCTGAAAAAACGCGGCTATGCCGGTCGATTGCTCGGATATGCACGCCGCGAAACGACGCGGAACCAGGCCATCGCAGACGGCCTGTTCGATGAAGTCTTTGCCGATCCGGCGGAGTGCGTGGGCGATGCGGATATTGTAGTGGTCTGCGTACCGATCTGGACCATCGCCAAGCTGGCGGAAGAGATTGTGGGTGCGCTCAAGCCACACGCGGTCGTCACCGACGTCGGCAGCACGAAGTCGGAACTGCTCAAAACCCTGGAACCGCTGTTTGCCGGCAGCAAAGCCTTTTTTGTGGGATCGCATCCGATTGCAGGTTCGGAAAAGACCGGCATCGAGGCGGGTGACCCGGATCTCTATGAGGGCCGTTTGACCGTGGTCTGTCCGTCGGATGATACACCGACCGAGGCGGAACAGGCGGTGGCCGGCCTTTGGAAATCGGCCGGCGCCGAAGTGGTAGAAATGTCTCCCGCCGCACACGATGCCATGCTCGCATCCACGAGCCATCTGCCGCACATGGTGGCTGCGGCGGTGGCCCGGTCCGTGGCCAACGGCGATCCCGCCGTAAAGGCTGATTTTTGCGGAACCGGCTTCAAGGATACGACACGCGTGGCGTCCGGTTCCTCGGATATGTGGGTGGACATTATCGATACCAACCGCACGGCGCTCGAAGCCGAGCTGGACCGGTTCCATGAGGAACTGCAGGGATTGATTCACATTCTGCGCAGCGGCAATGGCGACGATATCCGCCAGTGGCTCGAAGAGGCCGCCGCCACCCGTAACCAGATTCTAAAACTAAACCGTTTTCTAAAGAGGTGAGACTTGAAACCTGAAACTGGAAACTTGAATCCAGAAGCGTCGCTGACCGACAAATCGGAAATCAAAAATAAAAAATCAAAAATTGTTCACCCAGCGAAGCTGATGGGAACGCTAAGGGTGCCCGGTGACAAGAGCATTTCGCAGCGCGTGGCGATGCTGGCTTCGCTGGCAGAGGGCACCTCCAAGGTGACAGGCTATCTCAATGGGGAGGACGCCCGCAGCACGTTGTCCGCTATGGAACAGATGGGGGCCAAAGCGGAGTTTCGCGATGATGCGCTCTACATCACCGGTGTCGCCGGCGAGCTGCAGCAACCTGCCGAACCACTGAACATGGGTAATTCGGGCACCGGGACGCGGCTGCTGGCAGGCCTCGTGGCCGGTGCGGGTGTCGAAGCCTCGATGATCGGCGATGAGTCGCTGTCCTCGCGTCCCATGGGTCGCATCCGCCAGCCGCTGGAGCTGATGGGTGCGCATATCGGACTGAGCGGACCGAGGAGTACGCTGCCGATGGTGATCTGCGGCGGCAAGCTGCAGGGCATCGGGTATCTGTTGCCGATGGCGTCCGCGCAGGTAAAGTCCTGTGTATTGCTGGCGGGTTTGTACGCGGAGGGAAAGACGGTCGTGATAGAACCGCGCCCGACCCGCGACCACACCGAAAAACTTTTCGAGGCCTTGGGCATTCCGATCCGGATCAACGGGCTGGAAATCTCCATCGAAGGCTATGGCCAAACAGGGCCGCGCTTCAAGGCGCGCGATTTCGTGGTGCCCGGCGACTTTTCATCGGCCGCATTCTGGATCGTGGCGATTGCCGCTCGCCCGGGGGCGGAGCTGGTGATTGAAAACGTCGGATTGAATCCGCGGCGCACGGCGTTGCTGGATGTCATGCGGCGCATGGGGGCGGACATTGAGGTGACGGTCACGGAGGAAAAGGGCGATCCCTATGGAACGATCAAGGTGCGTGGAGCGCAACTCGCAGGTACCGTGATCGAAGGCGACGAGATTCCAAACCTGATCGATGAACTGCCGATCATTGCTGTGGCCGGGGCGTTGGCGAATGGACAAACGGAGATCCGCGATGCCGCCGAGCTGCGCGTGAAGGAGTCCGACCGCATCGCCGAAATGGTGAAATACCTGCGTCTGTTCGGCGTCACGGTGGAAGAACGGGATGACGGCATGATCGTTTCCGGCCCGGCTGGTTTAAAAACGCCTGACGTGGCAATCGATAGCCACGACGACCATCGGATTGCGATGTCCATCGCTATTTTGAATACGTTCAGCGACGCGTCGGTCGCCATTGAAAATGTGGGATGCGTCAACACATCGTATCCCGAGTTCTGGGAGCATATGGAACGGCTCGGGGGAAAGGTGCATTAGCATGGCGGAAGTAAAAATAATTGCAATCGACGGGCCATCGGCCTCGGGCAAATCGACGGTGTCAAAGGGCGTGGCGAAGGAACTCGGCATCATCTATGCGGATTCGGGGGCGCTCTACCGGGGCGTGACCTGGCAGGCCCTGCGCAAGGGTGTGGATACCAAGAATGCCGAAGCGGTGATCGAAGCCATGCACCAAGCCGAATGGGATTTCTTTGTTCAGGATGGAGCGGCTGTTTTTTCAGTCGATGGCGATGTTCCGGTTCAGGAGCTGCGGGAGAAGAATGTGCGGGAAGCCGTTGCCGATGTGGCAACCATTCCCGAAGTCCGCACGTTCGTCATCGAAAACCTTCAGTCGCTGGCAAGTTTCGGGTCGCTGGTGATGGAGGGGCGCGATATTGGAACCGTCGTTTTCCCGGATTCGCCCTACAAATTTTATCTCGATGCCGATCCGGAGGAGCGGGCGATGCGCCGCTACCGCGAGCTGGTGGCCGCCGGTGAGGACGAAAAGGCGGAAGAGGTCATGGAGAGTCTCAAACGGCGTGACCAGATCGATGCGACCCGCAAGATTGATCCGTTGGTGGTGGCCCCCGGGGCCTGTATCATTGACAGCACATCGATGACCTTGGAGGATGTTATCCGTACCGTCATTGAAACGGTGGGAAGAGGAGCAGCGTGATTGATTCTGTAAAACATGAAGGCATGGCCGACATGCGGGTGTATCAGTTTTCCACCCGGCTGTTTAAGTTGTTCCTGCTGATCTGGAACCGGTTGCGTATCCGGGGCGCGGAGAATATACCCGATAGCGGCGGGGTGCTGCTGGCCTCGAACCATGCGAGCTATCTCGATCCGCCGGTCGCAGGCGTCGGCTACCGCGGCCGACCGATCCATTTCATGGCCCGCGATACCCTTTGGAATTCCCGGTTTGGATCGTGGTGGATGAAAAAAGTCGGCTGCATCCCCGTCTCCCGCGGAACGGGTGACGTGAAGGCGCTGAAGCTCACGATCCGGGCGCTGAAGGAAGGCAAGGCCGTTTCCATGTTCCCGGAAGGGACCCGTACCGAGGACGGCGAGCTGCAGGAGGCCAAAGGCGGCATCGGCTTCATTATCGAAAAGTCCGGCTGCGTAGTCGTGCCGGCCTATATCGACGGCACCTATAAAGCGCACCCCAAGGGAACGAGCCTGATTAAACCCACCAAGGTCACCATTACCTATGGCAAACCCATCACGCAGGACGATTTCCAGGCATTGGGCAGTGGCCGGGAAGCCTACGATAAGCATGCCGCGCTGATTATGCAGCGGATTGCGGAGTTGAAGAACGGGAACTGATTCATATTCCTTAGCATATCCGCACAGCATCGATATATCTATCTTATATATACTTGACATGACCAACTTGACCAACTAGCTTTCATACAGAGACGGGAATGAAAAAGCGAATCAATCTATACGAAGCCAAAACGCATTTGTCGGAGGTCATTAGGCAAGTGCTGGAAACCGGTGAGCCCTATACCATTTGCAAAAACAACAAGCCCGTGGTGGATATTGTGGTGCATAAGGAAATGGATGAAAACTTTGATCCGCTGAAGCAGGATCCAAAACTCAAGGGGTCGGCCGTATATCTTTGTGATCCGTTGGAATCCACTGAAGACCTCTGGCCAGAGGAATATCGCTGATGCTGCTGCTCGATACTCATGCCTTGATCTGGCTTGCAACGGATTTGACGCAACTGACGGAGCCTGCAAAATCAGCCATTCGTTGTCATGCATCGGAGCTTCACGTTTCGGCCATGACTACGCTGGAGATCAGTCTGCTGACCCGTTGCGGTAAACTGGACTGGGGAAAAAGACCGCTTTCCCGATACGAACGGGCATTGAAGCACCATGGTGTGAAAGTCATTCCAGTGGATTCTGAAATTGCCTGGAAATCCGGACAGCTCCCGCCGATTCACCGTGATCCGTTTGATCGGATGATCATTGCGACGGCGCAAAAGCATGGAATGACGATTTTGACAAAGGATCGAACCATTCCAACCTATCCAAAGCTTAAGGTGGTGTGGGAATGAGCGAAGAAATGCATAACGCCCTGCATCATATTTTTGGTTTCCAGTCCTTCCGGCCCAATCAGGAGGAGATTGTTTCGAATATTCTGGCGGGCCGCGATGTCTTTGCGGTGATGCCGACGGGCGGCGGTAAGTCGCTGTGCTACCAGCTGCCGGCGCATATGCTCGACGGGCTGTGCGTGGTGATCAGCCCGCTGATTTCGCTGATGAAAGATCAGGTGGATGCCGCCAAGGCCAACGGCTTGGACGCGGAGTTCCTCAACAGCTCGCTGACACCCAAAGAGCGCGTTCGGGTGTACCAATCCTTGGAGAACCACCAGCTGGACCTGCTCTACGTTTCGCCTGAACGCTTTGCCATGCCGGATTTCCTTACCACGCTGAAGCAGGCAAAGGTCTCCTTCTTCGCCATCGATGAAGCGCATTGTATCTCCGAATGGGGGCACGATTTCCGGCCGGATTATCTCTTGCTCTCCCATATCGTTAAGCATTTCCCCAAGTCGACCATTGCCGCCTTTACCGCGACGGCCACGCACAAGGTTTCGGAGGATATCATCAGCAAGCTGGGCCTGCGCAACCCGCATCTGACCCGTGCCTCGTTCGATCGTCCGAATCTGTTTTACCAGGTGGTGCCGAAGGAAAATCTGGATTTGCAGATTCTGCGTTTGGTGCACGAACACAAGGGCGAGTCGGGCATCATCTACCGCACCACGCGCAAGAGCGTCGAGTCGACGGCGGACTTCCTGCAGGAGCAGGGGATTCAGGCCTTGGCGTATCATGCCGGGCTGACGCCTAAACAGCGCAAGGAAAACCAGGACCGCTTCAACCGCGATGAAGTGGAGGTAGTGGTGGCTACGATTGCGTTCGGTATGGGGATCGATAAGTCCAACGTCCGCTTCGTGCTGCACGGCGACCTGCCTAAAAACATGGAAGGCTATTACCAGGAAACCGGCCGCGCGGGTCGCGATGGCGAGCCGGCGCACTGCCGCCTCTATTTCAACCGCAGCGACATGGTCCGCATCCGCTACTTTATCGAGCAGACCGAAGATCCGCGCGAACGGGAGATGGCCGAGCAGCAGCTGTTCCAGATGGTCCGCTTTGCGGAGGCCAACGTCTGCCGCCGCAAAAGTATTCTGGGCTACTTCGGCGAAACCTACGAAAAGGATAACTGCGGCACCTGCGATGTGTGCATGGGCGAAGTGGAGCGCGTCGACGCCACGGAGGCGGCGCAGAAGATCATGTCGGCGATCTATCGCTCCGGCCAGAAGTTCGGCGCGGCGCATGTCGCGGATATTGTGGCGGGGGCGAACACGAAGAAAATTAGAGACCTTGGCCACGATCAGCTCAAGACCTATGGGGCCGGAAAGGATAGGGACAAGAAATACTGGCGGCGGGTCATTGACGATTTGCTGGCACAGGACTGCATCCGCCAGAATGCGGAACAGTATTCCGCGCTGGAGCTGACGTCCATAGGGCAGCAGGTGCTGCTCGGGAAGAAGCCGTTCGAGGTCATTCGACAGAAGGACGCGAAGCGGGCCGACCTGGCCGCATTCACCGGCGACTATTCGAACAAGCTGTTCATGCAACTGCGTTCCGAACGCCAGCGCCTGGCCCAGTTGGAGGGCGTTCCGCCCTTCGTGGTGTTCTCCGACCGTACCCTGCGCGAAATGGCGCTCTATTTTCCCGATACACCGGAACAGATGGCGGGAATTTCCGGCGTGGGCGATGCCAAGCTCGAGAAATATGGCGATACGTTCATGACTATTATCGAGATGTACAAACACGCGCATCCGGACGAGGCACAAGAACGCTCAATCCTTCAGGTGCCCGTAAAGATCAACAAGACCCGGAAAAAGAAAAAAGGCCAAACGATCGAAGAAACCCGGAAGATGGCGCAGAGGGGATTTTCAATGGAAGCCATCGCCGAACTGCGCGGCTTGTCAGAGGGCACCATCAGCCTGCACATCGAATCGTTGCTCGAAGAAGGGCGGGGCAAAGGGTTGGAGGTCGACCGATTGGTGGAACCCGATAAACGTATTTTGTGCGAAGAATTGTTCAGTCGTCTTTCGGGGGCCACGATGCGAAGCATCATTGAAGCTTCCGGCAACAAGGTCACCCATGCCGATCTTCGTCTGGTTCGGGCGTTTATGCAGGAGTCGTAGACGGAGCATCTTGCTCCGTTTGAATAAGGCAACACGCGCGGGTCGACCCAACGGAGCAGGATGCTCCGTCTACACAATGCACAGCCCTAGCGCCTAATGCCTAGCATGCCCGCCGTAGTTCTACTTAGGCGGGCGCCTCGTGGCGCCTAATGCCTTATGCCCCATGCCTTTCTTCTAGAAATAACTCGCGTCTCAACCCGCTTCAGTGCAGGTTCCCCCGATTCCACGAAATTCCCGAACAGGACCCCATTATGAATACATTTAAAGATCTCGGCATTACCGACGGTTACATTCAAGGATTGGCGGAGCTGGGCATCGAAACCCCGACCGATGTGCAGGCCAAAACCATTCCGATGCTGCTGGGAAAAACCACCGATTTTATCGGCCAGGCCCAGACCGGTACCGGCAAGACCGCGGCGTTCGGCCTGCCGCTGATGGACCGTATTGATGCCACGCAGCCGCAGATTCAGGCGGTGGTGCTGGCTCCGACCCGCGAACTGGCCAAGCAGGTACAGAAGCAGCTCTTTCGCTTCACCAAGTATGCCGACCGGATTTTTTCCGAAGTGGTTTGCGGCGGCGATAAGATTGATCGGCAGATCGAATCGCTGAAGCGGCCCACGCAGGTGCTCGTGGCCACCCCCGGTCGCCTGATGGATCTGCTGCGCCGCAAAGCGGTTGATCTGTCGGCCGTTCGCACGCTTGTGCTCGACGAGGCCGATGAAATGCTCAAGCTCGGCTTTCGCGAAGACCTGGATCAGATCATGAAGATTACGGCCGGTAAGCGCCATATCTGGCTGTTTTCAGCCACCATGCCCGCCGGGATCAAGAAGATGATCAGTAAGCATCTTTCGCCCGAAGCCCCGTTTCTGAAGATCGACAAGCGGCATATCGTCAATCCGAATATCCGCCACCAGTACATGGTCTGCAAGGAGGGGGAAAAGCTGGAAAAGATCGTCGAATTTTTGGGAGAACGCGGCCAGCAGCGCGGCTTGATTTTTTGCCGTACGCGGACCGATACAATCGCATTCGCAAAGGCGCTGGAATCGCAGGGCTTATCGGCCCTGGTCCTGCACGGCGATCTGATGCAAACGGCGCGCGATAAAATTATGCGGATGTTCAAGAAGGAACGCGCACGCATCCTGATTGCCACCGACATTGCGGCGCGGGGCATCGATATCGATGACCTTTCCTTTGTGATCCACCATCAGCTGCCCGAGAAGAACGAATACTATACGCACCGCAGCGGACGCACCGCCCGCGCCGGTAAAACCGGCATCTCCCTCGCGCTGATTCACCGTCTTGAAGCCAAGCGCATTGTCCGGTTGGAAAAGGAACTCGGTATTCAATTCCAGGAGATTGAGTAAAGCTTTATTGCCACGAAAAAAGGCAGAGATAACAAAGCGGATTCTCAGCAGGAATATTTTGTGTTCTATGTGCTCCTTCGTGGCTAATTGAATAATCGGGAATGGAAAGTTTTTATATTCAGCGAAGTCGGGTAGAGCTTCATGGCCGCAAAGGAACGCAGAGAAAACAAAGTAGATTCTCGGCGGAAATATTTTGAGTTCTGTGCACTCTTTCGCGGTTAATTTACTGATCTGGAATGGACGAGCACGGAATTAACCACGAAGAAGGGAAGATCACGAAGAAAACAATTTGATGTGCAGGACAGTCTTCTTAATCACTTAAAACCTAAAACCTAAAACCTAAAACTTAAATCTCATGCAGGATGAAATCCAAATATTTACCGATGGCGCCTGCAAGGGGAATCCCGGTCCGGGCGGGTATGGTGTGGTGCTGCTGGCTGGCGAACGCACCCGCGAGCTATCCGGCGGGTTCCGTAAGACCACCAACAACCGGATGGAGCTGCTGGCCTGTATCGAAGGGCTCCGCTCGCTCAAACGCCCGAGTTCGGTGGTGCTGACGAGCGACTCTAAATATGTGGTGAACGCCATGGTCAAAGGCTGGGCCAAAAAATGGCGTTCCCGGGGCTGGAAGCTATCACCCTCCAAACCCGCGAAAAATCCGGATCTTTGGGCGCAGCTGCTGGATCTATGTTCTGAGCATAAGGTTGAATTCAAGTGGGTAAAAGGGCATAACGAACATCCGGAAAATGAACGGTGCGATGAATTGGCCGTGGCGGCTTCGGAAGGCCGGGACCTGCCGGTCGATGCGGCC
>CAXMPN010000042.1:0-14234 GCA_964195195.1 Pontiella sp.
CCTGAGGGGCGAACGCATGGACCTGCTAAAGGCGCTGCGGTCCGAGATGGGAAAGGCGGCCGGGGAACATCGATTTGAAGATGCGGCTGCCCTGCGCGATATGCTGCTTTACCTGCATGCAGCCGTGCGGGAAAAGGCCAAGGTGCGCAAGACCCCAAGGATGAAGCAGGACGAGGCGCGGCAGGGACTTGAGGAGCTGCGGAAGCAGTTGAACCTATCCCGGGAACCGCGCGTGATCGAATGCTTCGATATCTCCAATATTTCCGGGACCAGCTCGGTGGCGAGCATGGTGTGCGCGGTCGACGGTGTGCCCTATCCCAATCGCTACCGGAGGTTCCGCATCAAGACCGTCGAGGGCGCCGACGATCCGCGCTCGATGGCGGAAGTGGTCCGCCGCCGCTACTCGCGGCTGCTTCGCGAAAACAAGCCGCTTCCGGACTTGGTGATGGTTGACGGGGGGATCACCCAGCTACGCGCCGCCAAGGCCGAGCTGGCGGCGCTGGGGATGGGCGACCAGCCGGTGGTCGGATTGGCCAAGCGGTACGAGGAGGTTGTCTGGGACCATGAAAACAATGCGGGCAACCTGGTGCTGCCGAAGTATTCAGCCGGTTTGACGGTGGTCACGCGGCTACGCGACGAAGCGCACCGTTTCGCCATTGCCTACCACCGTGAAATGCGGCATCAGCGCATCATGGAATCGCGCCTTGATGAAATCCCCGGCATTGGAGCCTCGAAAAAGGAGGCTCTTTTGAAACACTTTGGATCCATCGCTCGGTTAAAGCGCGCGACCGTCCAGCAAATTGCCGAAGCACCCGGCATTGGTAAGAAGACCGCAGAACTGATTCGAAGCGAACTGGATAAGAAGGGCTGAGGAGATGGACGAAAAAGTACCAACCAAACGGTTTGGGCGAACCGAAGTGCAGATGCCGGTGCTGACCTGCGGCGGCATGCGTTATCAGCAGTCCTGGGAGGACATCGCGCCTGAAAAGGTTGAAAAGAAAAATCAGGAAAATCTGGAAGCCACCATCCAATATGCGCTGGCGCACGGCATCAACCACATTGAGACCGCCCGCGGCTACGGATCTTCCGAAATGCAGCTGGGTTGGGTCTTGCCTAAGTTCGATCGCGACCGACTGTTGGTGCAGACCAAGATACATCCCTGGGAATCCAAGGATCGGACGCTGACCCAGATTTTCGAGCAATGCTTGGCCAACCTGAAGCTGGAGTATGTTGATTTCCTGTCGGTACATGGAATGAACACTCCGGATATGGTGGACGATGTTCTGAAAAAAGGGGGGTACATGGAAGAGATCCGCCAATTGCAGAAGCAGGGGCGCGTACGCTTTGTGGGGTATTCCACGCACGGGGGGGCGGAAGTAGCCATTCCTGCCGCGGAATCCGGGGAATTTGATTATGTGAATCTGCATTGGTATTACATCTATGATCAACTGCACTGGCGCATGGTGGAGGCCTCCGCCAAGGCCGACATGGGGGTGTTTATCATCAGTCCGAACGACAAGGGCGGCATGCTTTACCATCCGACGGAAAAGATGTCGAAGCTGTGCGATCCACTCTCTCCGATGCAATGGAATGATCTTTACTGTCTCGCCCGACCGGAAGTGCATACACTCAGCATCGGGGCGTCCCAGCCCTCTGATTTCGATGAACATTTGGAAGCGGTTACTAAACACTGGGATCACCGTAACGTGTTGGCGAATGATATTGAGCGCCGCATCAACCGGTCCCTAAAAAACGACCTGAGCACGGAATGGGTCAACGACTGGCACGTCGGCCTGCCGCATTATTCCGATACCCCGGGCCACATCAACGTGAGGGAGATTGTTCGGTTGTGGACGTTCTACAAGGGACTCGACCTGCTCGAGTTCGCCAAGATGCGCTACAACCTGCTGGGCCATGCTGACCACTGGTTCCCGGGGCAGCAAGCGCCCGATGTTGAAAAGCACGACTGGTCGTGCCTTTCCGCGAGCCCCTTTGCCGAGCGTATTCCGGACATTCTCAAGGAGTCCCATGCGCTCTTTCACGTGGATAGCGAAGCCAAGCGTCTGAGCGAATCATGATCCGGTTTGCGCAGGACGGCTTTCCATAGTTGGGTCGAAATATTCCAGACCACCCCGACCGCCCGGATTACCGTTGCTGAGTACCCGTCTTTTTGATTTAGTCCGGCGGTTTTTTGGGATACCGTCTTTCGATGCTTTGGTTCCTATACAATCTATTATTCCCTTTGGTGTTTGTTTGCATGCTGCCGAAGTTTATCTCCCGCATGCTTAAGCGGGGAGGCTACGGGCAGCATTTCGAGCAGCGTATCGGGCATTTCGGTGGCCATACCAAGGCGCGGCTTCGGGAGGAACGACGTATTTGGGTGCATGCCGTCAGTGTCGGCGAAATCTATGTGGCTCTCCGCTTCATCAAAACCTACCGCGAAGCGCATCCCGGCACCCATTTTGCATTGAGCACCACCACCTCCACCGGATATGCCATCGGTCACAAGGAGATCGATCCCCGGGATGTTCTTTTCTATTTCCCGGTCGACCTGCCCGTTATTATCAGGAAGGTCCTTCACATTGTGAATCCACTTAGAATTGTGCTGGTGGAGGGCGAGTTCTGGCCCAACCTGATCCGGCTGGCTGACCGGCAAGGAATTCCGGTTTCGCTGGTGAATGGCCGCATGTCGGAGTCGTCCTACAGGGGCTATCGGAAGCTCAGGTCACTCACTGCCGATGTACTGCGCCGCATCGATCCGATCTGCGTGCAAGGGGACATCGACGCTAAACGGCTGATCGGAATCGGTGCTCCGGCGGATAACATTCACACCATGGGAACGGTTAAGTTCGATGTGGCCCAACGCGATCCGGCAGGTGAAGAGGTGGCGCAGGCGGTCATGCGGCAAATCCATGTGCCGGAGGATGTGGTGGTCCTGCTCGGCGGTTCCACCTGGCCGGGCGAAGAGCTCGTGCTGTGCGAGCTCTATAAAACGCTTCGGCAGGATTATCCGAAACTGTTTCTCGTTATCGTTCCCCGGCATGTAGAACGAGCGGGAGAGGTGGTGCAGACATTAGAGGAGCAAGGGCTCTCCTATGTGCGGCGCAGTCAGGTCGGGGATCTGGAAGATGATCGGCGACCGGACGTTCTATTGGTCGACACCACGGGCGAACTGCGTAATTTTTATTCGGTGGCCCATATCATATTTGTGGGCAAAAGCCTTACCCAACATGGCGGACAGAATCCCATTGAGCCGGCCATGTACGGCAAGGCCGTGATCGTGGGGCCGAACATGGAAAACTTTCCTGCCGTCATGGCGGAGTTCACGTGTAACCATGCCATTGTGCAGGTGGAGGACCGGAACGCGCTGGGACAAACGCTTGTGCAGTTGATCGGAAACCCTGCGGAGAGGGATGAACTGGGACTGCGCGCAAGCCGCACCGTGGAGCAAAACCGCGGGGTGATCGAACGAACGGTGGAACTTTTGGCGGGGAAATAGGATTGTGCGGAGCCCGTAACTCGGATAGCTTGGCTTTTCTGTAGCAGAACGGAATCGATATGTCTGACACCGATATCTACAAGACCCGCGAACGGATGCCGTATGGTGACAAGAAGCCCAAGCGGTCCACCCGCCGGCGGCGCTCGGATTCGCAACGGGCCTTTGATGATCATTCGCTCAAGCGCCGCAGTAATAATTCAGGTTTGCGCCGCGTGCTGCACCTCTATCGGAAAAAGGAAAACGAGAAAGTGGTATGGTGGAGCGTACTGGTTTCTGCCGTGGTCGTTCTTACCTTTCTGGCCATCTGGCAGTTCTGGATCCGGGAGCTGATTACCCGTTCGCAGAATGAGCAGATGCACTACGTCCAACCCCAGGCCGACATTTCCAACGCACCGGCTTCAGCGGCGGAATAGTTTGCGCAACCGCTCGATCACCGAATTGCTCTGCGTTGCACCCCTTGCCGCATAGGGCGGCGGGCTCACGTCCACTTCGATCTTCCCTTCACGGAATCCGCTAAAATGGCTGGCCTGGTGCTCCAGCACTACCTGTCGGTATTCCGACTGTCCCGCGAAATAGATGTAGCCGCCGATGAAAGCCAGTAAAAGGTTCATCTTGAGCAGGCCATACACCACGAAAAAGATGCAGAAGTATTTTCCGATGGTAGCGGCGATGCGGGTGGCTTCCACCCGGCTCTTTTTTGTGGCAAGCGCGGCGCGCAGTACACGGCCGCCATCCATGGGAAATACAGGGAAGAGATTGAAGACGAACAGGCCTATATTGATGATCCCCAGCTCCAGGATGAGCGGGTTGTAGTCCAACTCCGGAGATGTGTAGAAGATTTGGAATCCCAAGACCGTGCCTGTGATTCCGAGAATCAGCGATACCGCAGGGCCGGCGAGGGCCACGAGGATTTCGTCGAGCGGCTTCACAGGGATGTTGGATATCCTCGCAGCCCCTCCGAAAGGATAGAGCACGATTTCCAGGATATGCCCGCCCTTGGCCTGCGCCACGACGGAATGTCCAAGCTCATGCAGCGCAACGCTGGCAAAAAGACCGATAGCTCCGAGCAACCGCATGGGCATACTCGGCGTGGAGAACCAGTTCATGATGAAGGGTAGGGCGATCAGGAGCAGGAAATGGGCGCGGATAGGGATGCCGAACACGCGGCCTAGTAGTATTGAGTTTCCGGTCATGGATTTCCTTAAAATGAGTAAATGCGAGAACCTCGGGGTTGATGAATCCAAAAACAAGCGGAAAGCGCTTATTTTGGAGCATGGGCGTTGACAGGCTAGGACAAATATCATTATATCCGGAAATTCGGATATATGAATAATGAGTGGAATCCTCGATATTTTTAAAGCGCTAGCCGACGAAGGCCGATTACGTATTTTACGGTCGATCGACCAGGCAGAGCTTTCTGTTGCTGAGTTGGTGCAGGCTCTGGACATGCCGCAGTCGACCGTAAGCCGCCATCTCAAGCCGATGCGCGAGGCCGGACTGGTGGCGTCGCGTCGCGACGGAACCTCGGTTTTCTACCACCGTGGTCCACTCTTCCGTGACGATGCGTTTGCTCAGATTCTCAGCGACCGCCTTCGCGAAATCCCGGTGGCCCATCGCGATGCGGCTTCCGTAGAGCGCGTGCTGGATCTGCGCCGTAACCGAAGTCGTGAATTTTTCGATGAGATAGCCGGACGTTACGGAACCCTGACCGAACCGGGCGGGGGATGGCAGGCATTGGCGGCCGGACTGGCTGCGGGCTTTGCCGGGCAGACCGTGGCCGACCTGGGTTGCGGGGAAGGTGCTTTGGCCCTGCTATTGGCGCGCTTCGCGGAAAAGGTGGTGGCATTCGATCAGTCGGAAAAAATGCTCAAGCTCGTTTCCGAGCGGGCCGCCGAGCAGAATGTGCTGGAGAAACTTGATCTGCGGGTGGGCAATCTTGAGAACCTTGATCTTTCGGGGGAAGCATACGATGCCGTATTCCTAAGCCAAGCGCTGCATCATACATCCAGTCCCGAGGATGTGGTTCGATTGGCGGCGGACGGACTGCGGCCGGGCGGGCAGCTCATTATTCTGGACCTCGTGCGCCACGAGCATGAATGGACCCGGGAGGAGTGGGCGGATCAATGGCTGGGATTCGATCCGCTGGAAATCCGCGAGTGGCTGGGTGATGCCGGTATTGAACCAGTGGTCATTGATTCGCTACCCGGCTCGACACCAGACCTCTCTGTTTTGATTGTTGTAGGAAAAAAATCGAAATCAGTTTGTTGAACAGAATGAAAAAGGAAAATTGATGAAGAAAAATTGTTTATTCGTAGTGATCCTGGTGCTGTGCGTATGGAGCACGGCTGAAGTAGCGCTTGGCGAGGATTCTCATCATGCACATCACGACCATGATCTCAGCGGCCCTGAACTGGGCATTTCTGCCGGCTATGTACATCTTAAGGAAGAGGACGAAGACGCGCTGGGTGTCCACGCACATCTTTTGCAACGACTCGGAGATGAGGGGCTCCGACGGCATCTCGCCATCGGCGTAGGCGCCGAGTACCTTTTCACGGAAGAGGAACATTATGCCTTGATGTTATCACTTGCGGCATATCCATGGCGGGGGCTGATCCTTTCCGTTTCCCCCGGCGTGCAGTGGGCAGAACACGAGGGAGATACCGCATCAGAATATACAACACATTTCGAAGCAGCCTATGTCTTTCCCTTCGGGCGATATGACATTGGGCCGGTCATAGACTACTCGCGGACGAAGGACGAGTCGCATTACATGATCGGTCTTCATATGGGCATCCATTTATGACGCAGCCAGATACCCAACAATGAACTGGCGCCGACTACTGCAAACACGCGCGTTTTGCAGCAACTCAGCTCTGACGATAGGACGCACACCGAATGACGAATCAACTTAAATAATGAAGGAGACTTCCAATGGCTGGAAAAAAGAAAACGGCTAAGAAAGCCGCAAAGAAAAAAGTACAGGATTATGTAATCGCGGATATTTCACTGGCCGAATTTGGCCGAAAGGAAATGGAACTGGCGGAATATGAAATGCCGGGGCTGATGGCGCTGCGTGAAAAATACGGCAAGGAAAAGCCGCTCAAGGGCGCACGCATTACCGGATCGCTGCACATGACGATCCAGACGGCGATGCTCATCGAAACCTTGCAGGTGCTGGGTGCGAAGGTCCGCTGGGCCAGCTGCAATATTTTCTCCACGCAGGACCACGCTGCCGCAGCCATTGCCAAGACCGGCACGCCGGTTTTCGCGGTAAAAGGCGAATCGCTGGAGGAATATTGGGAATACACCGATAAGATCCTCGACTGGGGTAACGGTAAGGGACCGAATGTGATTCTTGACGACGGCGGCGACGCCACCATGTTTGTCCAGCTGGGCGTGAAGGCCGAAACCGATCCTTCTATTCTGAACAAAGAACCCGAGAGCGTTGAAGAGGGCGTTCTTTATGCTCAGCTCAAGCGGGCTTTGAAGAAAGACCCGAAGCGTTTCTCCCGCATTGCCAAGGGCATTCTCGGTGTCTCGGAGGAAACCACCACAGGCGTCCACCGTCTTTATCAATTGGCTGCAAAGGGCGAACTGCTCTTCCCCGCATTTAACGTCAACGATTCCGTCACCAAGTCCAAGTTTGACAACCTCTACGGCTGCCGCCACTCGCTGGTCGACAGCATCATGCGTGCGACCGATGTGATGCTTTCCGGAAAGGTTTCGGTTGTGGCTGGTTACGGTGACGTCGGCAAGGGCTGTGCCCAGTCGCTCGTTGGGCAGGGTGCCCGTGTCATCGTTACTGAAATTGACCCGATCTGTGCGCTGCAGGCGGCGATGGAAGGGTACGAAGTCATGAATATGGACGACGCGGCATTGATCGGTGATGTCTTCGTGACCACCACCGGCCACTGCGAAGTCATCACCGAGCGCCACATGAAGAAGATGAAAGACATGGCCATCGTCTGCAACATCGGCCACTTCGATTCGGAAATCCAGGTCGAGAAGATGAAGAAATACAAGTGGACCAACATCAAGCCGCAGGTTGATAAAATCACGATGCCGAAGGGCAACAGCATTATCCTGCTGGCCGAAGGACGTCTGGTGAATCTCGGTTGTGCTACCGGCCACCCAAGCTTTGTCATGAGCAACAGCTTTACCAACCAGGTGCTGGCGCAGATGGAACTGTACTGCAATCCGGGCAAGTATCCGATCGATGTCTACACGCTGCCGAAAATCCTCGATGAAGAGGTGGCTCGTCTGCACCTCGAAAAGAGAGGTGTTAAACTCGATACCCTGACCAACAAGCAGGCCAAGTATTTGGGTATCCCCAAGAACGGCCCCTTCAAACCCGAGCATTATCGGTACTAGGCTCCCGGTTAACTTCAATGGGTGGAACAAGGGCGGCTCTACGGGCCGCCCTTCTTCTTTTGTATGCCAGCGGGCATGAAAAAAGCCGATGCATTTCGCATCGGCTCTTAAAAATGGTGGTGGGGGATGGATTCGAACCATCGAACTCTAAGAGGGCAGATTTACAGTCTGCTGCGTTTGACCGCTTCGCTACCCCACCGTTCCCGATAAAGGAGCGACTAAGGTACCGAAATAAATTGGTTTGTCTACTATCAATTATCCAAAAAAAACGATTAATTGGCTAAATCATGAGCATAGCCATCAAACCAATTATCTGTTGCGGATTCACACCTTGTATTCAACGTATTCTCGAGTTTGGACAGGTTGAAAAGGGAGCGGTGAACCGTGCGCAGAAGGTTATCGTAGGTATCGGCGGAAAAGGCGCGAATACCGCCCGCATGGTAAAGCAGCTGAACGGGCATCCAATGCTGGTCGGATTTATCGGCGGGGCAAACGGTATGCTGCTTGAGCAAATGCTCGACGAGGAGGAGATTGGCTACCGTCATATCGTGGTGGAGGGTGAAACACGAATATGCCAAACACTGGTGGAGGCGGGGAATCCGGAAACTACGGAACTGGTGGAGGAGATGCCGTCGCTCACCTCGGATAATTGGCAGCACATGCTGAAGCTATTCCAATCATTGGACCTCGCCGCAGCTATGGTCCCCATCTCTGGAAAGCTGCCGGCCGGAGCGCCGGACAATGCCTATGCCCAGCTCTGCGAATGGGTTCATAAGCAGGGTGGCCGAATTATTCTGGATGCGCCGGGGGATCCGTTGTTGCTGGCGTTGGAGCATGAACCGTTCATGGTCAAGATCAACGATGTCGAACTGCTTCAAACCGTAGGAGGCGACGACTTGATCGACGCCTGTATGCAGATTATCGGGAGGGGGGCACGCTCGATTCTGGTGACCCGAGGGGCGCGTTCTGCTTTTTTTGTCGATAAACAGCAGACGCTGGAACTCTTTCCGCCGACGATTAAGGCCATCAATCCCGTCGGTAGCGGAGATGCGGTTACGGCCGGGATTGCGGTTGCCTTGTCGGAAGGGAAATCGGTTCCCGAAGGATTGATAGACGGAATGGCCTGCGGTGCGGCGAATGCGCTCAATCTTATTTCAGGTATGCTCAGGCTTGAGGATGTGAACCGGTTGCGGTCGGAGGTGCGGATTGAAACCGTAAAGTAGACGGAGCATCTTGCTCCGTTATGCCGGTATGCGTATGCCCGAAACGAAGCAGGATGCTTCGTCTACAATCCATCCGGAAACAGGTCGCCGAGCTTGGGCTCCTGCCCCGGCGGGGTCCGTTTGGAGACGGGTCTACGGCTATCGCGTTCGCACCGGGCGATGAACTCCTGCGACGACATGACCTGGGCTCCGGCACTGGATACCGTTACGTGTTCGGCATGGTCGGAGGTGATCACCAATATTTTTTCCGGCGCAGAAAATTTTGTGACCAGTCGCTCGATAACGGTATCCGCTGAAAGATTGCCGGGCGAAAAGCAGACCTCCAGGTGTGTTGAGTTAAGCGACGCGTCGCTACCGGCTTCTCGCCCATCGAACACGATGGTCGTTTGCGGGGCCATGCGCTGCGCCGTATTCTCGACCTGTCGAACCAGCCGATGCCGCGCGGCTTGGATATCGCTACGGATCAGTTCCGCCAAGTCATCGATTTGATGAAGCAGGTTGTATCCGTCGATGATGAGCCACTCGATTTGCATTATTTTCTCCGCGGCCAATTCATTTTGGTTCCCTTCCAGACCATACCCGTTCCAATTTGCACTTCAATGCTGCCTGGGCAGCGTATTGCAAACGGCTTTGGAACCGCAACGGCACGGCCGCAGTCAACCATGTAAACAACCGGTCATCCGTATTACGATGCCATCTGTTGTTTGATGCGTATTTCGACATCGTGCTCGTAGAGGGCGGCGAGGATCTCGTCGAGATCGCCTTCCATGACGCGGTCGAGCTTGTAGAGCGTCAGGTTGATGCGGTGGTCTGTGAGACGGTTCTGGGGAAAGTTGTAGGTGCGGATCTTTTCTGAGCGGTCGCCTGAGCCGACCATGGATTTGCGTTCGCTGGCCTCGGCTTCGGCAATCTTGCGTTGCTGGTTATCGTAGAGGCGTGCGCGCAGCACCTTCATGGCGGCGGCCTTGTTTTTATGCTGCGAGCGTTCGTCCTGACATTGAACGACGACGCCGGTGGGAATGTGGGTAATGCGGATGGCGGAGTCGGTGGTGTTGACGTGCTGCCCACCGGCACCCTGCGCGCGATAGGTATCGATACGCAAGTCTTCGGTGCGCACTTCAATGTCTACTTCTTCAGCTTCGGCCAAAACGGCGACGGTTGCGGCGGACGTGTGGACGCGGCCCTGCGTCTCCGTGGCGGGTACGCGCTGCACGCGGTGGGTGCCGCCTTCGTGCTTGAGGGCCTTGTAGACCTCTTCGCCTTCTACGGCGAAGGAGACTTCCTTATAGCCGCCTGATTCGGAGGGGCTGACATCCAATACGCGATGCTTCCAGCCTTTGGTATCAAAGTAGCGCGTGTACATACGATACAGGTCGCCACAAAAAATACCGGCTTCGTCGCCGCCGGTTCCGGCGCGGATTTCCATGATCACATTGCGGCTATCGGTCACGTCGGGCGGAATGAGAGAGATCATCATTTTGCGTTCGGCTTGCGGCAGTTTCTCGCCGATATCCGCCAGTTCCATCTCGGCCATTTCGCGGAGTTCCGCATCGGAATTGGCATCGGTCAGAATGGCTTCGCTTTCGGTTTTGGAGTCCTTCAGCGAAAGCAACAGCCTGGCGCACTCGGCCAGTTTCTTCTTGTGGGAGTATTCGCGCATGCATTCCTGCATTTTCTTGGGATCGGATGAGACCTCCGGTAGCGACATCCGGGTTTCCAGATCGCCGAGCTTTGACTGGAGCTGTTCGAGGTAGGAATGGTCGATCATGGGGTCTGCCGTTCGGGTTCGCGCGCTATGGACACAAAAAGGCCGAACCGGCATTTCGCGGGTTCGGCCTTGCGATAAAAAAGGCTAGTATGTGCCTTCTGCGAAACGCTTCTTGAAGCGGTCCACACGTCCTTCGGTATCGATCAGCTTAGCGCTTCCCGTAAAGAACGGGTGGCAGCTTGAGCAGGTGTTCACATGCATTTCCTTGACGGTCGAACGAGTATTGATCTCGTTGCCGCAGGCGCACCGGACCACTGCATCATTATAGGTGGGATGAATATCTTTTCTCATGGCTCAAATCCTCATGTTCAATTGGGAGCGTGGTTTTAAACAAACCATGCTGCGTAACGCAAGGCTAACTTTGGTTTTTTTGGGGAAATTGACTCCCGTTTTTTGCGCCTCAAGTGGCGTGCGGCATATCCTTGCGGGTGTAGCCAACTTCGGCGAGCACCTTGTCTGTGGTCTGGAAATGGCACTTAGCGGTATCGAGCAGGATGCCAGGACCCTTGTCAGCAACCAGTTTCTCGGCTTCCCGGCGTACTTTGTCTGACGCGCCCTTTGGCACTTCAATGCCGTATTCCTTGCCCATTTTGCGCAGTGCGTATACGAAGCCGGCCCGGGCAAGGATCGAGGCGGCCGCCACGGCGGGATCCGATTCCGCCTTGGTGCGT
The DNA here is from genome assembly GCA_964195195.1 of Pontiella sp. Taxonomy (GTDB): domain Bacteria; phylum Verrucomicrobiota; class Kiritimatiellia; order Kiritimatiellales; family Pontiellaceae; genus Pontiella. Next base: position 11,533 of record CAXMPN010000042.1, read on the forward strand.
TGGTCCAGTTTTATTTTTTTACCCTTGTCCATGAGCGCGCGCTCGATTTGATGGGTGGGGCCAAATTTGTCGGATAGAGCGCGCGGACAGTCCGGCACCTTGTCCAGCAGGTTTTCAATGGCGCGGGCATGCCCCCACGCCAACATCTTGTTGACGTTGCGGATTTTCGTGTACATCCGATTGTACGATCGGGGGCCTATGGTGACCATTGCGCATCGGTCGCCCAGTATTTTGCGGATGTCGCGGGCCATGTTCAGTACCACATTGTCCGAGGATATCTTCTTGCTGTCCCTGACACCCAGTTCGCGAAGTTTGGTAACGAGCGCTTCATCCACGTACGCCGATGCGATAACCAGCGGGCCGAAAAAATCCCCTTTACCGCTCTCGTCGATACCCATGTGGGGTTGGATGGCTTCGGGATCCTGGACATCCTCGTAGCCGCCCACCGCCTCCTTGAGAATGTCAGGTTCCAGCGTAAAAGTGACCCATTCTCGGGCCGCCTTACCTTGGACCAGTAGCTTACCGGATTTGTACAGGTTGATACGACAGTCCTGGATGGCTACGGCGATCTGTGTATGCGGCACGTTTTCGACGCGGTATTTCGGGCTTTGGAGCAATGCAAGCAGCTCTTGCTGTTGTTCAGAAGTCAGTTTAAAGGTAAAAGCATTCGTATTCATTGAGAAGCCATTGTAATAAAGATAGGTATTGTTCATACCAAAAAAGAGAGCATAGACAAAGACACATTTCTACTGATCATCATCGAGGTACGTGTTGCAGTTAAGAGCCTGTATTCTAAGCATTGTTTTTTTTGGGTCGGCGTTGTCATTATATGCCCGTCCGGGTGAGATGGTTTCAGATGGACAGGTTGTTCCAACCCACGCAGATGCGGCATTTATTATCACAAAGTATTCAGGCCTTTTCGATCATTATGGTCCGCAAGATGCTTCTCTGAGCGAATGTGTCGCTTTTTTAAATGATCATGGGGTGTACTTTGGACTGCTGGAAGTGGTCAACGGCACGGAATTCACCCGCAAGGACTGTGCCCGGGTCATGGGGCAAATCAGCCTGATTTTCTCTGGCGATGCCGAGTATCTTGGAGGCAAAGTAAAGTTACCAAAAGACGTTGATTCCTGGGATGCGTTTTGTATTATGGAGGGCATTAAGTTTGTTGAGGCATACGAGGCCATTCGAAACGCAGTGCGCAGGGCGGATGAGGTAATCCGGTAGTTTAGCTTGAATTGTAAAGAATGACTTGGTTCTTTTAATAGCAAAACCGAGAGGGGTAAAGTTTATGAATAAGTATCGTTTTGTGGGGTTGATGGTGGCGTTGCTGGTATTCTCCGGTTCAGTCCGGAATGGTTTTGCACAATCTTCGATCACTGATGAAGCGTTGGCATCGGTTGCAACGGCTGAATCGGTTGTCGCGGATGCGAAGGCATCGATCAAGAGGGGCAAGGAGCTGGTCAGTCTAATCCCTGAAGATTCTCCCCTGCTATCGGAGGTTCGACAAATGCTCAAGGAAGTGTCCATGAATTGGAAGCTGGCTGTTGAGTCGCTTGAGGGTGCCAACCTAAGCGCCGCGAAGATTGCTTCGACCTCGAGCGAGGAATTGGCTGGCGATTACGCTTTGCTCGCGAAAGTAAACTCGGCGGTTGCGACTTCCGGTGCCAATGTCGTTCAAATCGGCATGGCTTACGTGGAAGCGGTTGCTCTTAACAAGCCGGAATCGCTGGACATCATCAGAGGCGCCATGCAGGACGCGCTTGCCGCTTCAGCGCAGGTAAAGTTCAACTGTGACAAGGTTAAGAATCTAATTTCTGAAAAATACGCTAATTAAAAGGAGCCGGTTATGAAAGCGATTCAATTAAAATATGTGGCGGTGATTGGACTGTTGGTGCTTGGCCTTGCGAATCACTCATTTGCTGTAGATGCGGCCGAAGCTGCCGGCGTCATGGCTGATCTGGAATCCTTGGTCGCACAGGCCAAGGTCATTCTGTCCGATGCTGCCCTCGATGATGTTGATGCTGTTGCTGCTGTTGCGAAGGCAAATGAGATCTCAGCTGGAATCGATGCTGCTGTCGCGGCTGGAAGAGACGCGCTGTCTGCCATGGAACAGGCCATTGCCAACGGTGATGCTGAGGGTGCGGAATCTGCGGAGGACGATTTGGCAGTGGCACTCAGGCAGGCAAGCGGTATACTCTCAGGTATCTTTCCTGCAACGGCAGCAACCACCGATTCGGGTGATGACTCTGAGAAGGACTACGATTCGCCGAATATTTATGATAACCCTTGGGAATCGCAAGGGCTTCGCGATTACTATCAAAGCTTGTTCGGCGCATTTGAGTCCGCTTCGTCCAATGGTCAGGGAAAAGGTTTCGGCGACCAAGATGCCACTCCGGAATAGCGATAATTTGAAGATGGTGGGTTTGCCTAAGTTGATTCTTGAAGGGAGTTTATTATGAGTAAGAAAACGTTTTATGTGCTGATGGCGGTTTTGATGGTTTCTATTCCGGGTTTCTCAGCGCAGGAACGCGTGGTTACTGTTCAAAACAGCGTACGCGTCGGCTACGATGACAACATATACCTGCAGAAGAACAAAGCGGGTTCGGCATACATCTCCGACATATTGACCCTCACCGGTAAATTCCATATTTCGGGCAGAACCGATGCTATACTGTATTGGCAGCCGGAAGTGAGGTATC
>CAXMPN010000043.1:0-4108 GCA_964195195.1 Pontiella sp.
CTTGCACTAATAATGCCCTGACCGGGATTGACCGATAGGCGATACCTGATATAGTTCCCGCGAATTTTTGCCATATCCATTGGCTTTTTAAATAGAAATCTAAACCCCCTAACAGGAAGGAAATATCATGTCAGCTAAGGTTCTCGATTCTGTAAAACCCGGTGTTCTTTTTGGCGACGACGTAGCCAAAGTTTACCAGATCGCCAAGGAAAACAAGTTTGCATTGCCCGCAGTCAACGTTGTTGGTTCCGACTCCATTAACGGTGTTCTCGAAGCAGCGGCAGCGGTCAACTCCCCGGTCATTATCCAATTCTCCAACGGCGGTTCCGCCTTTACGGCTGGCAAGGGTTGCCCGGCCAACGGAGCCGTTCTGGGTGCCATCTCCGGTGCACAGCACGTGCATGCCATGGCCGAAGCCTACGGCGTTCCGGTTATTCTGCACACCGACCACGCGGCGAAGAAGCTGCTTCCTTGGATCGACGGACTGCTCGACGCCGGCGAGAAAATGTTCAAGGAAACCGGGCGGCCGCTTTTCAGCTCCCACATGCTCGACCTCTCTGAGGAATCTCTCGAAGAAAATATCGAGATTTCTGCCAAGTACCTTGAGCGCATGAGCAAGATCGGTATGAGCCTCGAAATCGAACTCGGCTGCACCGGCGGGGAAGAAGATGGCGTCGACAACTCCGACATGGATGAGTCCAAGCTCTACACCCAGCCCGAAGACGTTGCATATGCTTATGAAAAGCTGTCTGCCATCAGCCCGAACTTCACCGTCGCAGCTGCTTTCGGTAATGTTCACGGTGTATACAAGTCGGGTAACGTCAAACTGACCCCGACCATTCTGCGCAATTCGCAGGTCTATGTGGCAGAAAAGTTCAGCACCGATTCCGCCCACCCCCTGAATTTTGTATTCCACGGCGGTTCCGGTTCTTCCCCTGCGGAAATCGAAGAAGCGATCGGGTATGGCGTCATCAAAATGAACATCGACACCGATACGCAGTGGGCGACCTGGGAAGGCATTCTGAAGTACTACCAGGCGAACGAAGTCTACCTCCAACGGCAGCTTGGAAATCCTGAAGGCGAAGACAAGCCCAACAAGAAATTCTACGATCCGCGTGTATGGCTGCGCAAGGGTCAGGAAGGCCTCGTCGAGCGCATCAAGCAAGCCTTTGCCGACCTCAACGCCATTGGCGTCAACTAATCGGATCTCCCGATTGGTTGCTCAAGCCGCTCTTCGGGGCGGCTTTGTGCTGTGGTTAATGAACGAGATAGGCAATAGGTTGTCGGATGTTTATGTATTATGATTCAATCACTTATGATTTAACTTCGCCTAGGAGAGCATTATGAAGAAATGGTTAGCGTTAGTGGGATTGGCAGTATTATTTTCCGGTTGTAAACAGGAGAGTATAGAAGGAGTTGAGAAAGAAGAGCCTTCAGTTTCTGCAAAAGAGATCGTTGAAACAACTACGGTGGATAAAGCCCCTTCTGTACAAGAAGAGGAACATGCTGGATGGATGACGGATTTCGAAAAGGCGAAGGCCACGGCCAAAGCCGACGGAAAGCATATCCTGATCGACTTCAGTGGCTCCGACTGGTGTGGCTGGTGTATTAGGTTGGATAAAGAAGTATTTACCCAAAAAGCATTTAAGGATTATGCCAAGGATAATCTGGTGCTGGTGCTGGCCGATTTCCCGAGGGATACGTCGAAACTGAGCGACGAAGTCCAAAAGCAGAATGAGCAGCTGGCAAAGGATTTCGCGGTTGGCGGTTTTCCAACGGTCTTTATTCTTAGCTCAGATGGAAAAGTAGTAGCCAAGACGGGGTATCAGGCTGGCGGTCCGGAGGCATATGTTGAACATATCAAGCAGCTGATCGCCGCAGCGAAATAGCGCACCACCACGTAACTGACAGACGGTCGCCATGGATTCGGCGACCGTTTTTTTATTTTCTATGACCCGCTGTGTGGGGAAATATTTCCTGCACAGTGATAGCCGTTCCCGCCTGTTTCCACTGAACTTCGAGGTCGAACAGGTGGGTTCCGAAAATGCGGTCGGGATCGTCGTCCTGGTAGGCCGGGCGCGGGTTGTAGGACAGCATGTCGCAGATAATCTGTCGCAAGGCGGGGCGGGCTTTATTCTCCAGGGTTTGAACGGCCTGCTTTGCCTGGGCCGAGAATTCCACCCGGTTGACCGGTTCCGGCGCGTTGGCCGCAAAGGCGCCTTGTGCATCGGGCACGCTGTCCACGTAGGGAATGTAGGGCTTAATGTCCAGCACCGGGGTGCCGTCCAAAAAATCGCCGCCACCCAGTTTCAATGTGGTTCCTTCCACCGAAAGTAGCTCAACAACGGAGAGTCCGATCGGATTCGGGCGGAAGTTGGAGCGGGAGGAAAATACGCCGATCCGCTCATTGCCGCCCAACCGTGGCGGACGCACCGTTGGTTTCCAGTCATCACGGGCCGATTGATGGAATACGAACAGAATCCAGACATGTGAAAACGCCTCCAGCCCGCGTAGCGCATGGGGCACATTGCAGGGCGGTAAAAGCTCTAGGGTTGCCGTCGCGCTGCGCACCAGGCCCGGTTGACGCGGGATGCCGAATTTTTCGCCGTAGCATGAGCGAACGATGCCAATCGGCTTTAGATTGATTTCCGAATTCATGGGTGACTATTTAACACCAAGATCCCAAGGGCGCAAAGAAAGGGCTGCTTCTGTTCTCGTGGTTTTCTACTTTCTAGATAGCTTACGGGCGAAGGCGAAGCAGACCGCCCCCTCGATGAGGAGCAGGATGCCGAACAGCCCGTAGGGAGCCGTGGCGACAACCAAAGAAAATACAGAAAAAACAAGCAACGTCGTGCCATTGATCATCAGCCGTTTGATCTGCGGCTTGGGGTTTTCCGCCTTCCATCCGGATGCCAGGAGTTGTTTCTGGCCGATGTAATGCACCGCCAGCGCAAGTGCCAGCACGATTAGAATCAGGGTTTCCTTATCCATGGCTTAGTAGCTCCGTATGCGTGTGGGAATTTAGCTCTCCGATTTCGGTTCTACCGTCTCGGCATGGCCGAGATCCTTGTCGGGGGCAATGATGTCGCGTATGCGGCGTTTCAGGTCCTTTAGTTCCGGTAGGCCGCGTTCCGTCTTGCGGTCCCAAACCAGCTGGCCGTTGGCCAGGATCTGCCAGATACCCGGTACCAGGCTGGGGCGTAGTGCAACTTCGTCGATATCGCCTTCGAAGGTTTGCAGCAGCTCCTGCGCAATCCACGCCGAGCGCATCATGAACTTGCACTTAGAGCAGTACTCGATCGTGATTCTGTTTTCCCGTTTTTCAGGCATAATTACTATCCGTATGAGCTATGGGGTTATTTTCTCGCTGGTATTCGGGCAGATTGCACGTCGTGAATAAGCACAGCAAGCTCATCCTGCTAATGATTGGTTGTTGCGCGATGCCTGTTCTTGCCGACCGGATCTATGGGTTGGAGCGGATGGAGCGACTCGATCGGTTGCCCTACATCCTCGAAAGTACGCAGGTGCGGCAGGTTTCCAGTCACGACCGCAGCGGTGGAAACGATGATGGCTTCAACGGAACCTACTCATCTCTCTATATCGATGAAAACGGCGAATATGTTCTATTTGATGAGATCGGTGCCGGATGCCTCTATCGCTTCTGGATGACCTATCAGTTCCCGTATACACCGGAAGGCTATGAGACGAATCGAATATGTTTTTATTTCGATGGCGAGACGGAGCCTAGGCTGGATCTTAACATTGCTGAATTCTTTGATGGAGTGGGTGCTCCTTTGGAATTCCCAATGACTGGGGGAGGATTTCAATCCAGTCATGGCTACTACTGCTATCTCCCATTTCCCTACCGGGAGCGGTTGAAGATCACGCTAAGTGGGCTGCCATTTTTTTATAGCATGACCTACCATAGCTTTGATTCGCCTGACAGCATCATCTCATGGACGGGAAGTGAGGATCGGTCGGCCGTGATGGCCCAGTGGAATGATGCGGGTGCCGATCCCAAGCCAGCAGTCTCTAATCTGGTGGTTTCGGGAAATCTCCCGCTCGCAGGAGGCGTCACGGGAACACTCTTCAATATTACCGGGGAAGG
>CAXMPN010000043.1:4118-14125 GCA_964195195.1 Pontiella sp.
CTGGATCCAGATGAACTGGGATGGCGGCGGTCTGGAGGTCGATGTTCCCTTGGGCGATTTCTTCGGATCCGGGAAGATTGAAATCAACATGACGTCTTTGCCGATTGGGATGAAAACCTCGGGGGACTGGTATTGCTTTTTTCCAATGCCCTACTGGGAATCGGCCCTTATCCAGATAGTAAACAAGAGTGATGATCCGCTGACCTCCCTCCCCTTTGCGATCGAGTACACCACCAACACCTATGATCGAGCAAAGGCCGGGCACTTCAACGCCCTTTTTAATGAGAATACCGTCGTGGACAATGGAACAGACGTGAACTTTATTGATGAGACGGGGCGGGGGCACATCGTTGGGCTGTCGCTTTTCATGGAGAGTAGCGGTGCAGGCGGCTATCGGGACATGAGCTATCTCGAAGGGGATGAGCGAGTTCATGTGGATGGAAACCTTACGCCATGTATTCATGGAACGGGTACGGAGGATTATTTTAACTGTGGCTGGTACTTCAACTGGGGTAGCCCGAGCCTCCCGTACCATGGAAATCCTTGGAAGGATCAATTCAACACGAATGCCCCGAACTATACACAGGCTTATCGCATGCACGTCAGTGATATCATCCCTTTCAACCGTTCGGTAAAGTTTGGCATCGAGCATGGACACGCGAATACATCGCCGGGAATATATTCAAGCGTCGTCTACTACTATAAGTCTGCTGGAAATTCATTGGGGTCGATCCTGGTAGCCGATCTGGACCTGGATGACAGTTGGACGGAGTCGATATACGATTATCAATATCCGATTGGCCGGCTCATGATTTCTGGTGTCTGGGCATATGTGAGCGATGATGACTCTGTGATCGAAGACACAGGCTATCAATATAATGGAGCAGTAGCAGAGTTTACTGTTCCTCTCGTTGATAATACAGGGTTGCTGCTTCGCCGTCGTACCGATCAGGGCACAGGAGGCCAAAAGGCACACGTTTTTGTAGACGACGCCTATGCCGGGGTTTGGTATGAGGCCGACCATAATTATTCTTCAACGACCCGGCGGTGGCGGGATTCCGAGTTCATGATTTCATCCAATCTCGTAGCAGGAAAAACCTCGGTGCGCATCAGTATCGCCCCTCTCTCAACTCCGTGGAATGAATATCGCTATTGGGCCTACTGCATCAAACCCCTCTCGCTCGTGGTCGATTCGGACGATGACCAGCTACCCGACGACTGGGAGCTCTCAATGGCTTCATCGCTTGGAGTTTTGCATGGCGGTATCGACTCCGACTTCGATGGCTTCAACGATCTGGCTGAATACATTGCCGGAACCCATCCCACCAATCCGACTTCCTATTTCATGATCAACGCCGACTATGGGTTCCAATCCGAAATTGGTCGCCTCTATCATCTGCAGGAAAGCACTAATCTACTTTTCGACGACTGGCAGACCATCCGCTCAAGCATTCCCGGCACGGGCGGCCTTATGGAGCTGCCCTCCGATACCTCAAAACCCGCCGCCTACCACCGCCTTCAGGTTGAAAAACCGTAGTGTGACACGATGGCGCAGGTGTGACACAAGGTGGGGAATAAGTGGGACAAAGACGCGCTCGCTTCAACGAGTCGTGCCGCTCTCATCTTCTGTAATTTCTTTTTTTAAGTTCCACATAAACAGTACGTTACGCATTTTTTAGTACGCATTAATCCCGCTGGCACACTCGATGCTCTAGGGCACTCGTCAATCATGACGCAATTTAATTATTAGGAGACGAACTATGAGTACAGCAGGATCTAAAGTATTGGGTATCGACCTTGGTACCACGAACTCGTGCATGGCCGTAATGGAAGGCGGCGAGCCAACGGTTATCCCGAACGCGGAAGGCGGGCGTACGACGCCGTCGATCGTGGCATTCACGAAGAGCGGTGAGCGGTTGGTGGGCACCGCGGCCAAGCGCCAGGCGGTGACCAATCCGCAACACACCGTCTTTTCGATCAAGCGCTTCATGGGCCGTAAGTTTGATGAGGTGGAGCATGAGATCCACCTCGTACCTTACGCGGTGGTCAAGGCCAGCAATGGCGACGCGCATGTGAAGATCGACGACAAGGTGTATTCACCGCCGGAAATTTCCGCGATGATTCTACAGAAGCTGAAGGCCGATGCGGAAGCCTATCTGGGTGAAACCGTATCTCAGGCGGTGATCACGGTGCCGGCCTACTTCAACGATTCGCAGCGAACCGCCACCAAGGATGCGGGCAAGATTGCCGGTCTCGAAGTGCTGCGCATCATCAACGAGCCGACCGCAGCGGCATTGGCGTACGGTATGGACAAACAACAGGGAAATCGCAAGATCGCCGTCTACGACCTCGGTGGCGGTACGTTCGACGTATCCATTCTGGACATTGGCGACGGCGTATTTGAAGTGACGGCCACGAGCGGTGACGGCCACCTCGGTGGTGACGACTTTGACCAGAAGATCATCGACTGGCTCGTTGCTGACTTTAAAGCGGAGCAAGGCGTCGACCTTTCTGCAGATCCGATGGTGCTGCAACGCCTGAAGGAAGCCGCCGAAAAGGCAAAATGCGAACTCTCCAGCTCGCAGTCGACCGACATCAACCTTCCGTTCATCACGGCCGATGCCTCCGGACCGAAACATCTTAACGTGACGCTGTCCCGCGCAAAGCTCGAAGAACTGTGCGACGACTTGATCACCAAGGCGATCCAGCCGGTACGTACCTGCCTGAGCGATTCCGGTCTGAGTGCTTCGGAAATCAATGAAGTGATCCTCGTCGGGGGTTCCACCCGTATGCCGAAGGTGCAGGATTCCGTGAAGGAAATCTTTGGCCAGGAGCCGCACAAGGGCGTAAATCCGGATGAAGTGGTATCCATAGGTGCCTCGATTCAGGGCGGCGTGCTCAAAGGTGAAGTAAAGGACGTGCTTCTGCTCGACGTTATCCCGCTGACGCTGGGCATCGAAACGCTCGGCGGTGTATCCACGCCGTTGATCGAGCGCAACACCACGATCCCGGCGAAGAAGAGTGAAATCTTCTCCACCGCTGCGGATAATCAGCCCGCTGTGGAAATTCACGTACTGCAGGGTGAACGCAAGATGGCGACCGCCAATAAGACCATCGGTCGCTTTAATCTCGATGGGATCCCGCAGGCTCCCCGCGGAACGCCGCAGATTGAAGTCACCTTTGACATCGACGCGAACGGCATTCTGAAGGTCAGCGCCAAGGATTTGGGGACGGGCAAGATTCAGCACATCACGATCACCGCTTCCAGCGGTCTGTCGGATGAAGAAATCGACGCAATGATGAAAGATGCCGAAGCGCATGCCGCGGAAGACGAAAAGCTGAAGGAAAAGGTCGACCTGAAGAACCAGGCGGATTCCACCATCTTCCAGACGGAAAAGTTCCTGAAGGAAAACGGCGACAAGATTCCGGATGACAAGAAGGCCGAAGTCGAAGCAGCCATTGACCCGGTGAAGAAGGCACTTGAAGCCGAGGACTATGACGGCATGAAGAGCGCCCTCGACGCCCTCAACGAAAAGATGCAGGCCGCCGCGACGGAAATGTATGCGCAGGCGCAGCCGGGAGCCGAACAGGACGCTCCAGGCGCTGATGCGGGTGGTGAGAAGAAGGCCGACGATGTTGAGGAAGCCGACTTCGAGATGATGGACGACGAAGACAAGAAATAGAGAACCACGAGCAAAGGCGCAAAGAATATCTGCTTGGTATGCTCTGCGTCTCTGCGTGAAATAAATTTAATGTGCGGCAAGGAATGCTTGCCGGGAGTTGTAAACCAAACAAGGAGAGAAATATCCATGAAGATTAAACCATTGGGCGATCGCGTATTGGTTGAGCCGATCAAAGAAGAAGAAATGGCCAAGGGAGGAATTATTATCCCCGACTCCGCGCGGGAAAAGCCCCAGGAAGGCAAGGTCATTGCCGTGGGAACCGGCAAGATCGACAAAAACGGAAACAAAGTTCCATTCAACGTCAAGAAGGGCGACATCGTGTTGATGCCGAAGTACGGCGGCACCGAGGTCAAGCTTGACGGAAAGACATACCAGATCATGCGCGAAGAGGACATCCTCGCGGTGATTGGTTAATCGGATTTAAAAAGGATAATTCATTATGGCAAAACAGATTATATTTGAAGTAGAAGCCCGCGACGCAATGCTGCGCGGTGTTGAAAAACTGAGCAAGGCAGTGAAGGTTACACTCGGTCCAAAGGGCCGCAACGTGATCCTCGACAAGAAGTTCGGCTCCCCGATGGTTACCAAGGACGGCGTTTCTGTCGCCAAGGAAATCGAGCTGGAAGACGCGTTCGAGAACATGGGTGCCCAGATGGTGAAGGAAGTCGCATCCAAGACGTCCGACATTGCCGGAGACGGCACCACCACCGCCACCGTTCTGGCTGAAGCGATTTATCGCGAAGGGCTGAAGAACGTAACGGCCGGTGCCAATCCGATGAGCCTGAAGCGCGGTATCGACAAGGCGGTTGAAGCCATGGTTGAACAGCTCGCCAAGCTCAGCAAGAAGGTGAAGACCAGCGAGGAGATCGCCCAGGTCGGTACCATCTCGGCCAACGGCGATATCACTATCGGCAACATTATCGCCGAAGCGATGGACAAGGTCGGCAAGGACGGCACCATCACCGTTGAGGAAGCCAAGTCCATCGAAACCACCCTCGAGGTGGTCGAAGGCATGCAGTTTGACAAGGGTTATCTCTCGCCTTACTTCGTGACCGACGCCAACACCATGGACGCGATACTGGAAGATCCCTACATTCTGATCTTTGAAAAGAAGGTCTCTAACCTGCAGGACATGCTCCCGCTGCTGCAGAACGTTGCGAAGACCAGCAAGCCGTTCTTGATTATTGCAGAGGATGTTGAAGGCGAAGCCCTGGCAACGCTGGTTGTCAACAAACTGCGTGGTACATTGAATGTCTGCGCCGTCAAGGCCCCTGGGTTCGGAGATCGTCGCAAGGCGATCATGGAAGATCTCGCCGTGCTGACCGGTGGCAAGTTCATTACGGAAGACCTCGGTATCAAGCTAGAAAGCGTTACCCTGGACGACCTCGGTACGGCTAAGCGCGTTTCCATTGGCAAGGATGACACCACCATCGTTGAAGGTGCCGGCACATCGGTCGCCATCAAGGCCCGTATCGAACAGATTCGCCGCCAGATCGAGGAAACCACTTCCGACTACGACCGTGAAAAGCTGCAGGAACGTCTAGCCAAGCTGGCGGGCGGTGTTGCCGTGATCAACGTCGGTGCTGCAACCGAGACCGAAATGAAGGAAAAGAAGGATCGCGTGGAAGATGCACTGCATGCCACACGCGCGGCCGTGGAAGAAGGGATTGTCCCCGGCGGCGGTGTTGCACTGCTCCGTGTCCAGAAGGCCCTCGACAAGGTGGACGCCGAAGATGAGGAGGCCGTTGGTGTGGAAATTGTCCGCAAGGCCATCGAAGCTCCGCTTCGCCAGCTGGTTTCCAACGCCGGCGAAGAAGGTGCCATCGTGGTTCAGGCGGTCAAGAAGAGCAAGCAGTCCTCCGGATACAACGTGGCAACCGGTGAGTATGTCGACATGATCGCCGCCGGCATCATTGATCCGGCCAAGGTTACCCGTTCAGCCCTGCAGAACGCGGCATCCATTGCCGGTCTGTTGCTGACGACCGAGTGCATGGTTGCGGACCTTCCTGAGAAGAACGCGCCTGCAATGCCCGATATGGGTGGAATGGGCGGTATGGGCGGCATGATGTAATGCAGTCCTGGAGTGCGCCCCGAAGAGTCGGGGCGCTTTCCAATACCATTCAATCCGCCTCCGAAACGGGGGCGGATTTTATTGTAAATGGCATTTGACGCACCAAGGCGGAGTGCTATACTGCGCGCCGCTTTTTATCTAAATACTAGGGACTTGCGAATATTTGTTTGCGGTCGGAAACGTCGGTTGATCATTTACGGAGCAACACTATGAATTTGAACTACCTGAATATTGCGGAAGAGAAAATCCCCAACATCCCGATGCTGGTGAACCTGATTTCCTATCGCACCCGTCAGCTGAATGCCGGCGCCCGCCCGATGGTCAAGCGGGATCATCCGGAGCAGGACAATCATGACATCGTGCTCAAGGAAATATCCGAAGGACTGCTGACGGCGGAAATGAACTTTTCGCAGACAGAAGCGGAGGCTCCCAGTCTGGATTTCGATACATCGATCCTGCTGTAGCACGAAGGACATTCTTTTTTGGCAAAACCCAAAGCCCTTCGGGGATTTGGGTTTTGTGTTTTCCAATCTTATTGAAAACGATACATTTTGCGGAATGAACTATTGAGGGATGAATTCCGTGTCGACCTGAAACGGAAAGAGCCCGCCCTCCACAAGAGAAAAGCATGACAGGAAAAAACAAAAAGAAGAACGATTTGGGGACGGGGGTGCTGGCTACCAACCGCAAGGCGCAGCGCGACTACCAGATCCTGGAGCAGCTCGAAGCCGGAATTATTCTGACGGGCACCGAGGTGAAGTCGGTCAAGCAGGGGCATGTCAGCGTTCAGGAAGGCTATGTGCACATCGACGACCACATGGAAACCTGGCTGGTAGGCTGTACGATCCAGCCCTATGAGCAGGGCAATATTTTCAACCACAACCAGACCCGCGAACGCAAACTGCTGCTGCACCGCAAGGAAATCGAGCGTCTATACGGCAAGGTTCGCGAAAAGGGGCTGACCCTCGTTCCGCTGCGGATATACCTGGTGCGGGGCAAGGTGAAGATCAAGATCGGACTGGCCCGCGGAAAGAACGTGGTCGACAAGCGCGAAACCATCAAGAAGCGGGAGTCCGACCGCGACACGCAACGCGCCATGCGCAGCCACAATAGCTAAGGTCAATAAACAGTTCGGCCTCTGCTATCGTGTAGGACTAATTTCATGAGTCCGCCTCCGCGATCATGGATCGCGGCAACATCCTCATCAGCACAAAAAAAAGGGATCGCCGAGACGATCCCTTGGCCGTTTTCACATTTTGGAAATTAGAACTGGTAGCGGATCGATCCGAGCAGGGTGTGGTCGGAATAGTTGCTGCCCCTGCGGGTATCCAGATCCGCGCGAAGTTCGAGATACTCACCGAGCTTGGCGGTGAGTCCCGCACCCAGCTTGATGATATCCGATTCCGGAGCCTGAAGCTGCATGTTGTAGGAGCCGGTTCCATCAATGAGTTGGAAGGCTACATCCTCTTCATTCGCGTTGAACTCATGCACCCAGAACGCGCGAAATTCGGGCTTGATGATGGTTTCGCCCATGGCCATGTAGAAGCCGACATTGCAGCCAATCGAGCTCTGAAGATAAAGGGTGTCGAAGCTATCAACCTGGCGGGCAACAGCCTCATCGGAGCTCTTTTCTTCGTAACTGTCCTGCTTGTAGTAGTTACCCAGCAAAGAGGCCTGAGGGGTGAAGGTCAGGTAGTTTCCGATGATTTCCTTTCCGCCTCCAACGTAGATACCAGTGTTCTGTGCATCATAGCTGGCTTTGGTGTCGAAGGTGGAGCCGAGTACAGTGTCGATCGAGCTTCCGCCATAGATCAGGCTGGCGTCAGCGAACCAGTCCTTGGTGCCGGCCGACATATAGATGGATCCATAGGTGGTGTCTGTGTCAGTCGAGGCACCGTTATCCTTGTCCAGAGTGGCATTCCCCGCACCACCGGCAAACCCGACCAGAATGCCTTCGGCAATCGACCAGTCGGTGCCGATCAAGAACCCCCCGATACTGCCGTCATAGCCGTCGAATCCGCTGTCGGCGGACTTATCGAGCCAGGTTTTGTAGCCGGTAACCCAACCCTGCATGGACTGTTCGGCCAAATGCGGTCCGTTGGCGCCTTCCGGGCTGCTGGCCGTGGCCATTCGCATGCGGGCACGGGTGCTGTCTGCTCGCTTGGTCAGCTGTTCCGCAACGGACTGCATTCCCATGTTGATGGCGTTGTGCGCGGGGGACGAGCTCACCTTTTCCCCGTAGTAGTTATGGAAGGCAGTGTTGCGGCCATCCGAATCCAGCTCGGTATCCATGAAATCGCGCATGGTAACAGCCACTTCGTTGCTGCTGTCGGCCATGAAATCGATTTCATCTGCGACATCGGCCAACTGGGTTCCTTCTTCCAGACCGGATGCCATGGCAAGGGATAGACGGGTGAAATTATCGGCCCAAATTATGTTGTTGCTGAGGAAGAGATTGAAGTCCAACAGGTCGTTTCCAATCACGATGGAGTCGTTCAGCAGATCCTGTGTCGCTGTTTCCCCGTCGATTTCGATCACTCCAGCGGATACAAGGGCGCGCGCCACATCGTTGGTTGTTCCAACGACGGTGTCATCGTCGAAGAGTTCAAACGTTGTGCCGTTGGCTAGGGCGGCCGTGTTGCCCACCAACAGGTTCGTAGTCGCATAGTTAGTGCTAACCCGGAGAGCCAGCGTTGAAAACCCGTCCTGGCTATAGTTCCCGTCAACGGTAATCTGTGAGCCGGCATCAATAAACAATACACCATTGGATATGGAGAGATTGTTACCTATCGAAGCCTGTGCCAGTTCGAATACGCCGAACTCGTTGTTGAAAGAAATGCTGGTGTGGGTATTGCCGATGAACAAGTCGTTGAGAGCAGTGAACACGGAGTTGGATCCGGAAACCGTTATCTGGTTGTCGCTCGAAGCATAGCCAACATAGGCATTAGAAGCCGTGAGGGATGCGCCATCGAGAACTTCCACAAGGTTGTCGGACCCCTCATATCCTGCATAGAGGGTTCCGCTGATGCTGAAGGTGGAATTGGATCCGGATACCGTTACCGTATTGAATTGGCTATTGGTGGTGAAGCCGACGTAGGCATTGAGAACTTCAACGACGCCCCCATCCGCTATGTTCAGCGTGTTGTCGCTGCCGTCCTTCCCGACATAGAGATCGGAGATGACCTGGATCAATGAATTTGAGCCGGAAATGCTGCCGGTGTTATCGGTGCTGTCCACATCCTTACCAATGATCAGATCGCCCGCGACTATTGCGGTTCCTTCCGTTATGGCAAACTCGTTGCCGGCCGCGTCACCTGCACCGATCACAAAATTCGTCAGGGTATTTAAGAACGCGTTGGTTCCCGTGATTTCCATCAGGTTGTTATCGGTATTGGATCCGATGGTAGCGATGCCGCTAACCGTGACCGTGGCGTTGGAGGAAATCGCCAGAGCGTTGCCACTTGCATCCGCTCCATTGCCGATGGTGAGTGCATTTCCAATGGTGAGTGTGGAGATAGAATTACTGAGGCCCGAAATCAAGCCGTTGTTGCTCCCGCTAGCCGAACCGATAATCAGGCTGTTGCCAACGTCCACCTGTCCACCTTCTTCGATGGTCAGCTTATTATTCGACGAACCATTTCTACCGATGGTCAGGTCATTTCCGACGTCAATCAGCGATCCGGTTCCGGTGGAGTTCAGTTCGTTGCCGGTGGTAATGTCGGCACGTCCGACGATCAGGTTCGTAGCCGTTGCAATCAAGCCGCCATTCGTCGCCGTCAAGATGTTTCCATCTTCCAGATAGCCGACATACAGAATCTCACTTCCAGTATCCCACTGGGCGTTATTGGTAGCGAGGGATCCGTTCAAGGAGAGCTCGAAGAAACCGTCCAGACGATTCGTTCCTAGGTAGGAACCGCCGAGTTCAAGGGTGGAGCCGGTATCAAACACAATGTTTTCGTCGATAATCGTGGCGTCCCAGTCGATGGCCTGCAGGGTTCCACCATCGGCAATCTCCAGATTGTTGTTGGTGCCAGAGATAACAATGTCAGCTTGGTCAACGTTCAGGATTCCACCGTTTTTAACAACGACCGAATTGTTGGTGCCCGTCGACGACCCGATCTCGAGGATGTTGGTTACATACAACAATGAGTTTTCACCCCTCACTGTGACTACGTTGTTGGAGACGCCTTCATAGGTGCCAACATACAAATCGAGCGCTCTAACGGTTGCGCCATCGACAAGATCAAGCGTAT
>CAXMPN010000044.1:0-3359 GCA_964195195.1 Pontiella sp.
TGGTTGCAGAAGTTTCTGCGCGCCTATGAAGGTACCATGCTGCTGGTCTCGCACGACCGGTATCTGCTGCGTTCGCTGGCCACCGTCACCATAGAAATAGCAGGCGGGAATGCAACGCGCTACCAGGGCGGCTACGACTATTATCTCAAGGAGCGCGAAGAACGGATCATTCATCAGCTTGCCGCCAAGAAAAACCAGGATCGGGAACGCGAGCAGATCGAAAGTTTCATCCGCCGCTTCCGCGCCAAAAGCACCAAGGCCTCGCAGGTGCAGAGCCGCATCAAACAGCTCGAAAAAATGCAAACCATCGAGGCGCCCGCCACGGTCGTCAACAACTCCAAGATTCGCCTGGCGGATCCGCCTCATTCCGGACATGAGATCATCCGGCTGGAGCAGGGTGGGTTGACCTACGATCAACAACGATGGATTTTCCAAGGGTTGGATCTCAACATAAACCGGGGCGAAAAGGTGGCACTGGTCGGATATAACGGTATGGGAAAGACCACGCTTTTACGTGCGCTTGCCGGGGCCTTGCCATTGAGCGCAGGCAAGCGGGTAGTGGGGCACAAAGTAGTCATTGGCTACCAAAGCCAGGACTTTGCTGAAACCATGCCGCCGGAAAAAAGCGTCTACTACATTGTGAAAGAGGGCAACCCCGGTGCCTCTGAATCTGATATCCGCAAACTGTTGGGCGGATTCGGTTTTAGCGGTGACTCGGTTGAGAAAAGGTGCGAGGTGCTCAGCGGCGGGGAGAAGATACGATTGGCTTTTGCCCGTCTCTTTATCGATCCGCCCAACTTCCTGTTGCTCGACGAGCCGACCACTCATCTCGATGTCAATGGCCGCGAGGCACTTGAATCCGCGCTCAAGCACTACAAAGGCGCGCTCTGCGTCGTCAGCCACGATGTCACCTTCGTACGTAATATTGCGGAGCAGATCATCGCCATCGATGATACGGGCGTTACTCGTTTCCCAGGGGGGTATGATTACTATTTAGAGAAACTTGAAACTGGAAATTGGAAACCTGAAATACCTGCTGGAGGGACGAAGTCCTCGTCGTCCACCGCGTCAGCGGCACCCGCCGGCAAAGGCAAGGATGGGCGCAAGGCGCGTGCTCAGCAGCGCGACGCGGAAAAGGCGCTGAAGAAAATTGAGAATCAGATCGAAAAGCTGACTCAAGAGCAGACCGCGCTCACGGAGGAAATGATGTCCCGCCGCGATGCCGACTTTGCCTCGATCAATACCCGTCTATCGGAAATCCAGAAGGACGTCCAAAAGCTGGAAGCCGACTGGGAAAAAACCGCCGAAGCGCTGGAAGCCTAGTTTTCCCTCCATTTTAAACGAATCCCTCATAACCTGCAGAAATTCCATGTATTAAAGCGCTCGGGGGAGGATAGCGACCCATGGCGGAGGATCAGTAGAATGAAATTTGATAAATGTCCATGCGGGAGCGGTGCTTCCTATGCCGAATGCTGTGCGGCCATCGTAGGTGGTAAACGAAACGCAGCCACTGCGGAACAGCTCATGCGCTCGCGCTATACCGCCTATGTGACGAAGAAGGTCGACTATCTTATAAAAACCACCCATCCCACTGCCCGGAATGAGGACCTCGCCGATTCCATTCGTCGTTGGATGCGAAAGGTCGAATGGCTCAAGCTGCATGTGGTCGCGGTCGACGCGGGATCCAGCACGGACGACACCGGCCGCGTAGAGTTCATCGCGGAATACGTGACCGATGCCGGCCCGGGTCGCCATCATGAATGCTCGGTCTTCAAGAAGCGCAACGGCGAGTGGTTCTACGTGGGCGAAGAGGACGAGTCGGCCTAGGCTGGGCTTTCCTGTCTGGGCGTTTCCGCTATAATCGTTCGGCTATGGACCCGAAGAAACTCCCCATCTATGAACTGCGTGCTGATCTGACCGCGGCACTGGAAACCGGTAGCCGCATCATTGTCGAAGCGCCGACGGGTTCGGGCAAATCGACCCAGGTGCCGCAGATGGTACTTGACTGCGGGATGACCGGTCCCGGCGAAGTGGTGGTGCTGCAACCGCGCAGACTCGCGGCGAGGCTGCTGGCCAAGCGCGTGGCGTTCGAGCGCGGCGAACCGCTCGGCGGCGAGGTGGGCTATCAGGTCCGCATGGAGAGCGCGGTTTCGGAAAAGACGCAGATCCGCTATGTGACCGAAGGCATTCTTCTCCGCCAGTTTTTATCCGACCCCGAGCTGCGCGGTGTTTCAACCATCATTTTCGATGAGTTCCACGAGCGGCATATCTATGGGGATATCACGCTGGCCCGTGCACTGCGCCTCCAGCAGACGCGGCCGGATCTGAAGATCATCGTTATGTCGGCGACGCTTGATGCCGGACCGCTGCGCGAATATCTCGCCCCGTGCCGGGAGCTGAAAAGTGAAGGCCGCATGTTTCCCGTCGAGATCGCTTACGCCTCGAAGCGGATCGACTTCCGCCATCACCCCGTTTGGGAAGCCGCCGCCGATGCGTTTGAAAAGGCGATCGAAGAAGGTGCAGAGGGCGATGTGCTGGTGTTCATGCCGGGCGGCTACGAGATTTCCCGCACGGTCGAAGCGATCCGTTCGCGCAAGTGTGCCCGTTCCTTTGCGGTGATGCCGTTGCACGGCGAGCTGCCTGCACGTGATCAGGATGCGGCGGTCGGCGAGTGTGATCAGCGCAAAGTCGTGGTATCGACCAATGTGGCGGAAACATCGATCACGATCGATGGCATCCGCGTCGTGATCGACAGCGGCTTGGCGCGCATCGCACGCTACGATCCCAACCGCGGTATCGACACGCTACTGGTCGAGCGCATCAGCCGCGCTTCGGCGGATCAGCGGACGGGGCGTGCGGGCCGTACGGCACCGGGTGTCTGTATGCGGCTCTGGACGGAGCAGGAGCATGTGGCGCGACCCATGCAGGAGCTGCCGGAAATCCTGCGGCATGATTTGGCGGAAGTCGTTCTGACCCTCAAGGCGGGCGGCATCGAGGATATCGAAAATTTCCATTGGCTGGAAAAGCCGAATCCAAAGTCGCTGGGAAACACACTCACGCTACTGACCGATCTGGGCGCCATTGATCCTTGCGGTAAGCTGACGAAGGTCGGCAAAAAGATGGTGCAGTTTCCGATGCACCCACGCTATGCCCGTATGCTTTTGGCCGGCGAGGAGTATGGCTGCGTACGGCAGGCCTGCCTGATTGCGGCGCTCACGCAGGGGCGAAGCATTCTTGCCCGCAACCAAGGCAAGTCCGAAGGAAATGTTGGCTATCGTCGACAAACCGCTCATTCAATATGCGGTTGAAGAGGCCATTAACGCTGGCGCGACCAAACTCATATTTGTCACTGGCAGCTC
>CAXMPN010000044.1:3369-13874 GCA_964195195.1 Pontiella sp.
AGGCAGACGCGCGGCAACCGCGACGATATGCTGGGGGAGGACGGCGTTTCAGATTTTAAGCGGTTAATGCGGGCCTGGATGTTTGCCGACAAGAGCCACTACAGTACGGACGCCTGTCGCAAACTGGGCGTCAATGCCTCGGCGGCGCGGCAGGTTAAGCCGCTCTATGAACGCTTTATGAAAATCGCCGTGAAGGAAGGCCTGAATGTCAATACGCACGCGCCGTCCGATGAGAATTTGCAGAAGTGTATCCTGCTGGCCTTTTCCGACCACGTGGCCAAGCGGCGGGATACCGGTTCGCTGCATTGTGAGGTGGTGCACCGTCGAACGGGCGACCTGGATCGCGACAGCGTGGTGCGCGACAGCGAGCTGGTGGTGGCCGCCGAGATTCGTGAGATCGAGGGCGGCCGCGACCTGAAGGTGCGGCTCAATCTGTGCACCGCCATCCGCGAAGTCTGGCTCGATGAGCTGTTTCCCGACGACATGGAGGAAAAAGCAGACGCGATTTTTGATCCGGTGTTGAAGCGCGTGGTGACCAAGCAGTGGAAATCTTTTCGGGGCCTGGAGCTTCATGCGAGCATGAAGCAGGAGGTCGATCCGCAGCTGGCAGCGGAGCTCATCGCGGAAGAGGTGCTGGCCGGAAGGCTCGAGCTCTATAAGTGGGACGAGCAGGTGGAGCGCTGGATTGCACGGGTCAACTGCCTGGCTGACGGATGCCCCGACTTCGGTATCCCGGGGATCGATGAAGAAGCGAGGCGGGCGATGGTGCAGGAAATCTGCCTCGGTGCGGTCTGCAAGCGCGATTTGAAGGATCGCCCCGTTTGGAAGGTCGTCAAGTCCTGGCTTTCGGCTGCGCAGCTTGACCTGATCGATAAGCAGGCGCCGGAACGAATCCAGTTGCCGAGCGGATACGGAGCGAAGGTACGCTACGAAGAGGGGCAGCCGCCGGTGGTTTCGGCCACGATCCAGAAGCTGTATGGTCTGGAAGAGGTGCCGAAAATCGGCTTCGGCCAAATACCCGTTGTGGTCGAAGCGCTGGCGCCGAACCAGCGCCCACAGCAGAAGACGCAGGATATGAAGTCGTTCTGGACCAACTCCTATCCTTTGATTAAGAAGGAATTAAAGGGCCGCTACCCCAAGCATGAGTGGCGCTAGGGCTTTACCGGCAGGATTTTTCCTCTATTCTGATGCGAACGATAAAAGGAGAGAGCCATGTCTACGAAGACCGTTGCGGTAGAAGCCAAACTGGGCGAAAAATTTGTCATTGAAAGCAACATCCGCGGGCATCAGGTGGTGATTGACCAGCCGGTCAATGCCGCAGGTACCGATACAGGCCCCACGCCGCTGGAGCTGGTTCTGGTATCGCTGGCCGGCTGCATCGGAACCATCGGCCGCATCATTGCCATGCAGAAGCGGATCGATTTGCGCGGAATGGCGATCAAAGTCGAGGGGGAATTGGATGCAGACGGCCTGCTCGGCAAACCGATCGAAGGCCGTATCGGTTTTGAGGGCCTGGCCATCACAGTAGACGTCGATGCTGATATGACGGACGAGGAAAAAGAGGCTTTCATCCATGAGGTCGACCGTCGCTGTCCCGTTTCCGAAAATTTGCTGAACGCCACGCCGATTCGCGTAAAACTTGCCTAGCCGCACGCAGTTCCCCCCGCTAGGGAAACCATTGTCTACCATCGATGATTATGGCAGAATTGCTCCATCGAGAAGAGAGGGTGCAATGACCATCAAGGATTGTTTAAATCGAGCGGCGGCCGAGAGTTCCGACGGGGTGGCACTACGATACAAGCAAAACGGCAGCTGGCAGACGACCTCGTTCAGTGAGTTGCGCAGGCGGACCTGGCATGTTTCGGAATTGCTTGCCCGCCTCGACGTGAATCCCGGCGACCGCGTGGCGATTTTACTGGAAAACTCGCCCGAGTGGTTCGAAATCTACCATGGCATCGTGGGTATTGGGGCCATCGCGGTACCAGTGGATGCGAAGCTTCGCGAGCAGGAATTGGCGCACATTTTCCACGACTCCGGGGTTTCAGCGGTGTTCTGCTCTGCGCGCCTTACCGTGTTACTCGAGGGGATCGGTTCGCGTCTTCAGGAACTGCAACACGTGATAGTGCTGGACAATAACGGCAATATTCCAACGGGCAGCGAGAGCCTCAACTGCCATGCCTATGCCCAATTATGGGAAGACGCCGCATCCACGGCGGAGGCAGAGGACCGTGCGTTCGATCGCATGGGGCCGACGGCATTGTCCCCCGCATCGTTCATATACACTTCGGGCACGACGGGGCGGCAGAAAGGCGCGGTGCTGACACATCATAATTTCATGACGAACGTGGCCGGTATTGCGACCGCGATCGATGTGCGCGAGGACGACAATTTCATGCTGGTCCTACCGCTACACCATTCCTTCGCCTTTACCTGCAATTTTCTTTTGCCGCTGCATGCTCGGTGCGAGGTCAGCCTGGTGGAGAATCTGAAGACCATCAAGGCGAACATGGCAGACTGTTCTCCGACCGTGCTGCTGTCGGTGCCGCTGTTGCTCGAAAAAATGCTGGCCCGTGTGATGGATGGAATCAATGCCCGCGTGCCGGCAAGGCTGATGTACCGCTTTGGCCTGGCCAAGGTGGTTGGACGCAGGATCCACACGGGACTGGGCGGTGCGTTGCGCCTGATTGTGTCCGGCGGAGCGCCGATCAATCCGGGCACATTGATCGCGTGGAACAAACTCGGCATACCGGTTGTCGAGGGCTACGGCATTACCGAAACCGGACCGGTACTGACGGTCAACCGGCCCGGTGCGGTGCGTTTCGGAACCGTTGGTCCGCCGCTGGACGGCGTGGAGATCAAAATCCACGATCCGAACCCGGCGGGCGTAGGGGAGATCCTTGCTCGCGGCGAGAATGTCATGCAGGGCTACTACAACAATCCGGTGGAAACGGAAAAGGTGGTGGTGGATGGATGGTATCATACCGGCGATCTGGGGCGGTTTGACGAGAAGGGCTTCCTCGTAATCAATGGACGCATGAAGAGTCTGATTGTAAACCGCGAGGGCAAAAATATCTATCCTGAGGAGGTGGAGCGCCAGGTGTTGCAAAGCCCCTTGGTACTCGAATGCCTGGCCATGGGCTACCGCGATCCGAACGATGGTATCGGGGAAAGGGTGGGTCTGATTGCCGTGCCCAACCTGGAGGGGCTCGCTGCGCTGGAGAAGCATGAGGGGAATACCTTGTCCGACGCGGAGATTGATAAGAAGGTTCGGGAGGATATCCGTACCTGTTTGGACGGTCTTGCAGAGTACAAGCGACCGCGCCGGATCGAAATACGTTTCAATGAGTTTGAAAAAACTACCACCCAGAAGATCAAGCGGTATCTGTATGCGATAGATACCACTACGGAATAAAACCACCGGAAATAGACGCTTTTTCCCGCCGCAGTGGGTGCCGGACGTAACTTGAACGCATACGGGCATTGACGCCTCTAAGTGTGTGGAAGTAGGTTGTATACAATGAATAGAAACGTATATACGCTTTTGGTTGCCGCCATGGTTGCATCGGTGCTGAACGTGGCCCAGGCAGAGACCATGGCGGACCGCAAGCAGCGGATTATGCGCAAATATATGCGTGAGCGGCAGGATATTATGCAAAGCGACCTCGGGGTGCCCGATGCTGCACAGGAGGATTCCCGGGTGGTCGAGTCCGAGCAGTTCAAAGAGCCATCACTGGAGTTTCAGCGACAAAAAGGCGGCGTGGCACCTCCGCCGTCCGTCCGTCCCTTGCCGGTGCAACAGCCGGAACGCAGCTGGTGGCTGGAGACTGCGGAGATGGAGGAGGATCCCTACGCGGATCCATTTTCATCGCATACCGATGCCAGGGAAGGATCAGAAGATTCCTGGTCGCCATGGGGCAAGCGGGATGATTCTTCCGCCTATGATGACGGCGCATACGGCCAGCAGCGGAACGGGGGAGACGATACCTATTCGGGCCACCGGGAGGGCTCTCCTATTTATGGCGGCGATTCCAGCCAGCAGTGGGACGGGCGAGGCGATACCTATCCCGGAGGTCAGTCGGTCTACGGCAGGCAGAGCGAATCCCGTAATAGATCATCCGTATCGGGCATGACGTACGACGGCTACACCGTCAGGAGAGTGCCGACCTCTCGGGATAACGATCGAACGCCCGGTTTTTATGGAAGGCAACAGACCGATACGCGCGGAACGGACAGCGGATGGGGGGTCGATTCGGCGGTCCGCTATGGATCTTCGCCATCCTCGGGATTGCTGCAAACCCCGTTTTCTTCCCCTGCTTCTACTCAGGACTGGAGTTTGCAAAACCAGACTCCCGGATACACTCCGTATAGAAGTCCCTTCCAGATCCAAGGCGATGAGCAGCGCCGTTATGGAGGCGATCTGCAACCGCAGCAACCGCAATATTCGCGTCCGAACAACTACGAAAAATGGAAGGATACCAATAAAGCCTGGGATCCGACTACCGACAACTCCTACCTGGATGAGTTGATGCGAAACCAAAGACGGTAACTAATTCGTCACTTCCTTGTAGTTCAGCACCTTGCCGTCAATCAGGATGACATCATACTCCAGAACCTGCATGGAGCGTTCAACCTGCATGGCTTGTGTTCTCTGGTTGATGGCCCTTTCATGGGCTATATCGACCGGCATGGAGGCGGGGGTGAAATCTTCCTGATAGGTATAGCGCAGGTGTTCAGCGCCATTCTTTAAGAAAACATAGTCCGGCTCGCCCAGCAGTTGGATCACCTGATCCCGATCCATCCCTTCGGTGACTTCGCTCAGGTTCCATGGACGGAACGTGGTAGCGCAGCCAGCAAGGACAAGTACCGCACCCAATGCCAGGAAATATCTCATCATTTTCATGTTGAAATGATATTTCCATCCATTGGAAATGTAAACCAATTAAGCGGGGTCGGTTTCCTCGGGCACCGGGGCGGCGTTGGTGGCTTCGGGCGTTTCCGGCTTGGTCTCTTCATCCTTGTCGGAGGATTCCGGGAGCTTGCCGGTTTTCAGAATCGAATCGACCTCTGCGAAGTCTAGGGCTTCGCGCTCGATCAGGATTTCCGATAAGGCAATGAGCTTGTCCTTGTGAT
Organism: Pontiella sp.; assembly: GCA_964195195.1. Classification (GTDB taxonomy): domain Bacteria; phylum Verrucomicrobiota; class Kiritimatiellia; order Kiritimatiellales; family Pontiellaceae; genus Pontiella. Next base: position 8,500 of record CAXMPN010000044.1, read on the forward strand.
CCGTCAGGATCTGCATGGTTTTGGCATAGGATTCCGTGAGGATCCGTTGCACTTCCTGATCGATCTTCCGGGCGGTTTCTTCGCTGTGCTCATGCGAGCCGCTGATCCCTTGCCCTAGGAAAATAGGCTGGCTCTGGCTGCCGAGGTTTTGCGGCCCCAGTTCCTTGCTCATGCCATATTCGCACACCATGGCGCGGGCAATCGTAGTGGCGCGTTCTATGTCGTTATGTGCACCGGTCGTGATATCGTCAAAGATAAGCTCCTCGGCGGCACGTCCGCCCATGAATGAAACCAGAGAGGCTTCGAGGCGTTTTTTCGACTGCGTATAGCGATCTTTCTCCGGCAGCGACATCGTGGCGCCCAGCGCACGGCCGCGCGGGATGATCGTGACCTTGTGGATCGGTTCGCATTCCGGGGTGTAGTACATCGCGATCGCATGGCCCGCCTCGTGGTATGCGGTCAGTTTCTTTTCCTCGGAGTCAAGCACATGGCTGCGGCGCTCGCTGCCCCACATCACCTTGTCGCGGGCTTCTTCCATATCTTGCTGCTCCACAAACTCGGCGGCGCGGCGCGAGGCCAGCAGGGCGGCCTCATTCACGAGGTTGGCCAGGTCGGCGCCCGAAAAGCCCGGGGTGCCGCGTGCACTGCGCGATAGATCGACCTGGTCGGAGAGGCGCACATTGCGGGAGTGGATCTTCAGGATCTGTTCGCGGCCTTCCATGGTCGGGAGGTCGACCACCACCTGGCGGTCGAAACGACCGGGTCGCAGCAGGGCCGAATCGAGCACGTCTGGCCGGTTGGTGGCGGCAACGATAATGATGCCCTCCTGGGTATCGAATCCGTCCATTTCAACCAGCAGTGCGTTCAAGGTCTGTTCGCGTTCGTCGTGTCCGCCGCCGATACCGCTGAAACGACTGCGTCCGACGGCATCGATTTCGTCGATAAAGATGATGCATGGAGCATTCTTCTTGCCCTGTTCGAACATGTCGCGTACGCGCGATGCGCCGATACCCACGAACATTTCAACAAAGTCGGAGCCGCTGATGGTAAAGAACGGAACATCCGCCTCGCCGGCCACGGCCTTGGCCAGCAGGGTCTTGCCGGTACCAGGCGCGCCGGAAAGCAGTACGCCCTTCGGCATCTTTCCACCCAGGTTCTGGAATTTCTTCGGATCCTTCAGGAACTCGACCACTTCGGCCAGTTCTTCCTTGGCTTCGTCCACGCCGGCCACCTGCTGGAACGTGATTTTGTTCTTGTCCTGCGTCAACAGCTTGGCGCGGCTCGTTCCGAAGCTCATCGCGCCGCGCCCGGCGTTCTTCATCTGGCGGATAAAGATAAAGTATATAATGCCGAAGATCAGGATGAACGGAACGATATTAACCAGAATGCCCTTCAATACGGTATTGGGCTGCTTGATACGCACCTGCACACCACTGCCGTTGAGGTCCTGCATCAGTTCATCGGTCAGGATAATATGCGAACGGAACTGAGTGGTTCCCGCGGCAGAGGGCTCCTTCGATTCCATCGAGGCATAGTAGTTCCCTGTCCCGTCATGGCTGATTTCCACCTTGGCGATCTTCCCCTCGTCGAGCATCTGCATGAACGTGGAGTAGTCGATCTCATTTTCGGACTTGGACGAGTTGGTAACCAGATGGAGAACCGTCAGAAATGCGGCCATCATCAGGAAGGAAATCGCAAGCCCTCGCATCGGCATCAGCGGGGGTCCCTTTTTGCCGGGCTTGTCTGATTTTGGATCTTTCAACTGCTTTTTGTCTGCCATAATTGCTTCTCTCTCTCAAAAACCGCGCAAAAACTAACATCGCCCCATGGCGATTGCAACGCTTACAATACACTCTTGGAGTCACCCGCTGCCCGCTTGTTCAATGCGGACATGCACGGACTTCCCATCCGTTCCGCGCACGGCCCATTTGCGTGCGATGCGGTAGCCCGGCAACCAGATAATCTCTCCGCGGCACAGGACCACGGGAATTCTTTTCCGTTGTTCGCGGGGGACTTTGCGGTCGGTAAAAATATCCTGCAGTTTTCGCGTTCCCTCGCCGCCCATTGGTTGCATGCGGTCGCCCGGTTGATAGGGGCGGACCTCGATGGGAGCGTCGCCTACGCGACCGGCGTCAAACGATGCTTCGGCCGGTAAAAGCCCGAGCACTTCGCACTGATCCTTCCTCCATCCCGTCCCCGCTTCGACGGTGAGTTGCCATGCCGGCTCTTGCCGAGGGGCGTCCAACTGATCAAAGCGCGGCTGACCGTATTCCACTACGACGCGTTGCCGTTCGTTCAATTCGAAAACCGTGGTGCCGTTTCCGTTTTCCATCAAGGAGATGATTTTTCCCACGGCATCATAGCTTGCTTCGGTCGCGCCGTTATCGAACAGCCATCGGCGCAGCAACCGGCGTTTGGCGGCGAGAGGCAGGTTTGGATCGAGCGCTGTGTCCCCGAGCAGGTTCTCCATCCATCCGCTTTCTTCCCGCAGGATATCCATGGCGCGCAGGACCGCATGGCGGATGTTCGGATTCAGCTCGTTCTCAAGCAGGGGGAGGATGGTATGGCGCACGCGGTTGCGCAGGTATTGTTCATCCTGATTGCTGGCATCCGTGCGCCACGCCCATTCGTTCTGCTCCAGCCATTGAATAATTTCTGACCGATGGAGTTCCAGCATGGGGCGGATGATCCGCAAGCCTTGGAGCGATTGGACGAACGGCATGCCGCCCAGTCCCACGGGACCCGCTCCGCGTGCCAACCTCAGCAGGAAGGTTTCCACCTGGTCGTCCGCATGGTGGGCAAGAGCGATTGTAGCATCGTCGAAACCTGCGAAGAAATCATGACGGGCCCTGCGCGCCGCCATTTCGATAGATAGTCCGCTGGTCGCGGAAAGGTTCCTCACGTCGGCCGTGGCACGGAAGAAAGGGAATCCCAGCTCATCCGCCAGCCCCTGCACAAAGGCCTCGTCGGCATCCGATTCCGCCCCACGCAGCCGATGGTTCAGATGGGCGACGGTTACGGGGATGTCCAGCGCGTGGAACGCATACAGCATGGCAACCGAATCCGCTCCGCCCGAAATAGCGGCAACCACCTTCGCTCCCTCGGGGATCAATCCGTGGTGTTCAATGGCTTTGCGGATGGTTTCGGTAATGTTCACGCATTGGGTCGCGGCTATTCCGCGCCGCAGCACTTCTTGTATTTACGACCACTCCCGCACGGGCACGGGTCGTTACGGCCCACTTTCGGTTCATCCTTGCGAACCGGAACAGCGGGTGCGGGAGCCTGCGGCATTTCCATGCCCGGAGGCGGCGCGCCAACGGGCATCCGTTGCGGAGCCGCCCCCTGCGCCTGCATGGCATTGGCTTGGGCCGCGGCAGCGGAAAGCGCCGACACATCGCGATGCTGCGCCTGCATCTGGGAGAGCGATTCGAAGAAGCCTTGAATGGCGTCAGCCGATGTGGCGGCGCGGAACATAGAGGTGGCGATTTCTTCGTAGATGCGGTTCATCAGGTCCATAAACAGCATGTAGGCTTCCCGCTTGTATTCAACGATCGGGTCGCGCTGGCCGTACGCACGCAGTCCGATGCTTTCACGCAGGCTGTCCATGTTGCGCAGGTAATCCTGCCAATGCTCATCAATGGCCTGCAGAATCAGGTGGCGTTCGAGGCGCATGAGCGCTTCGTCGTTTTCGTGACGCGCCTTCAGTTCGTACGCCTGCCTGACGCGCTCCATCACGCATTCGGTCAGGCTATCAGCGGTCTTTTCCTCCGGTAGATGATCCTCGCGCATGCCGAGGGGGAAGGTGGTGTTCACCCAAACAATGAATACGTGAATCGAATCCTCCACGTTGGCCGCGGCGGCATCTTCGGCATGGGCGGAGATCGCTTGCTCCACCGAGTGGAACAGCTGCTCACGCGGTGCTTCGGTGGTGAGTGCTTCAGAGCGGAAGCTGTAGATTTCGCCGCGCTGGGCATTCATCACGTCGTCGTACTCAAGCGTGCGCTTGCGCATCATGAAGTTTTGCTGTTCAACGCGCCGCTGGGCGGTTTCGATCGACTTGTTCAGCCACGGATGCTCAAGCACTTCACCTTCTTCAATGCCGAGGCGCTCCATGATGCTTGAAATGCGGTCGGAGCCAAACAGGCGCATGAGGGTGTCTTCGAGTGAGACATAGAAACGCGTTACGCCGGGGTCGCCCTGGCGCGCCGAGCGGCCACGTAACTGTCGGTCAATGCGTCGTGATTCATGGCGCTCGGACGCGATGACATAGAGTCCGCACGGCTCTTCTTCGAGCTGCGCTCGAAGGGGTTTCCCGTTGATCTTGCTATCGAGCGAGAACTCCTTTGACTGGATATCTTCGTTGTTCAGGTAGACGACGCCCTGGCCCAGCTTAATGTCGGTTCCGCGGCCGGCCATGTTGGTGGCGATGGTTACCGCGCCGGGCTGGCCGGCGTTGGCGACAATCTCGGCTTCGCGGGCATGGTTCTTCGCGTTGAGCACGTTATGGACGATGTTTTCGCGGCGCAGCATGCGGCTGAGGACTTCGGAGGTTTCGACGGCCACGGTGCCGACGAGTACCGGTTGCTTTCGTGCATGTGCCGCTTTGATGTCGTCGATGACCGCCTTGAATTTTTCGCGCTGGGTCTTGTAGATCTGATCATTGAGGTCGACGCGGCGCACCGGGCGGTTGGTCGGGATCACCATCACGTCGAGGCCGTAGATCTGGTGGAATTCGTCGGCCTCGGTCTCCGCCGTGCCGGTCATACCCGACAGCTTGTCATACATGCGGAAATAGTTCTGGATGGTAATGGTGGCCAGCGTCTGGGTTTCCCGCTCGATCGTGACGCCCTCCTTCGCCTCGACGGATTGGTGCAGTCCGTCGCTCCAGCGTCGGCCGACCATCAATCGACCGGTGTGCTCATCGACAATGATGACCTGGTTGTCCTGCACTACATAGTCGACATCCTTTTCGTATACACTGTATGCGCGGATGAGCTGGTCGACCGCATGGATGCGCTCGTTGCGCAGGGCATAGTCTTCCTGGATGGCGCGGCGCTTCTCCATGATCTCTTCCGGCGAGAGTCCGGTTTCGCCATCGAGTTCCGCCATCATGGAAACCATGTCGGGGAGGACGTACATTTCCGGGTCGCTTGGGTTGAGTTCCTCGCATCCCTTCTCGGTCAGGCCGGCGTCATGCCCCTTTTCGTCGATGGTGAATAAGAGCTCCTGCCGCAGTGCGCGCGCCTGCTCCTTGCGAATATCGGAGTGCATCATGAGCTGTGTCTTTTCCAGCAGTTTTCGGATACGGACATCCTCGATCAGGTGCATTAGCTGCTTGTTCTTGGGCATGCCCTCAAACACCTGGTACATCTTGA
>CAXMPN010000045.1:0-13096 GCA_964195195.1 Pontiella sp.
TATCGGTGATCGGCACGACCTTGAGTTCGGCACCGGTCTGCTGGCAGACGATTTGCCAGGGAACAATATTGGAGTGGTGCTCCATGTGGGTGATCAGGATTTCATCGCCCTTCTTCAACCGCGGGCGGGCGTAGCTTTGCGCCACCAGATTGATGGCATCGGTGGTTCCACGGGTAAAGATCACCTCGTGCACGCAGGCCGCATTGATAAAACCGCGCACGGCAACACGGGCATCCTCATACAGTCGCGAAGCATCCTGACTCAACTGGTGGACGCCCCGATGGACGTTTGAATAGTTCGACTTATAAAGGTCGCTGACCGCGTTGATCACCTGTGACGGACGCTGGGCCGAAGCCCCGTTGTCGAGATAGACCAGCGGTTTGCCGTGGATTTGCCGACCCAGGATTGGAAAATCGTTTCGGATCGATTCCACATCATACTGGGCCACATTGTTCATGCAGAAACCTCTTCGAGCCATTCGTGAATCAGCTTTTCGATATACTCCTTGGCCGGCTGGCATATCACCTCGTCGAGCACCTCGTTGGCGAAGGCGAACGTGAGCATGGCATGCGCCCGCACCGGGTCGATTCCACGCGTCTGCATATAGAAGAGCGACTCATCGTCGAGCTGTCCCACGGTGGCGCCATGCGTGCATTTAACATCATCCGCATAAATTTCAAGCTGCGGCAGCGAGTTGATCTTAGCCGTTCGTGAAAGAAGCAGATTCTTGTTCGACTGAACCGCATCGGTCTGCTGTGCATCCTGCTGCACTAGAATGCGCCCGCAGAAGACCGCGCGCGCCTTGTCATCCAGGATACCCTTGTAGAGCTCGTGGCTGTTACACTTAGGCACGGCATGATCCATGAACATGTGGGTATCGAAGATCTGCCGATCCTTGAGCAGATAGAGTCCGTTACAGATCATCTCGCCGCCTTCTCCCATCAACTTTCCTCGAATATCGTTACGCCCCAGCTTGGAACCCAACGTCACCGAATGATTGCTGAACACAGCGTTGGTGCCGGTGTGCGCTTCGAGCGTTTGAAAATGAAATGCTTCTTTGCTTTCGCGCTGAATCTTATAGTGGTCGACCGATCCATGGTCAGCCACAAAAACCTCGGTAACGGCATTGGACCAATAGCTTGTATTTGTCTTGCCGATATACTCTTCGACCACAGCGACCTTGGCACCGTTTCCGCACGAGATGAAATTTCTCACGTGAATGGCCGCACCGTCCGCATCGGCCAGGAAGACCAGATGAATCGGGGTTTCCAGTTCCACACCATCGGCTACTGCGATAAATGCTCCATCGGAAAAATAGGCGGTGTTGGCAGACACAAACGCACTCTGCGAATCGGCCAACGTTCCGAGCCGTCCATCGGCACGGTCCATGATCGAACCAACGCTTACGCCGGCAGGCAGGTTTTCAAGGTTGGACTTTTCGTGCGACAACTTCCCGTTTTCGAAAACGACTATGATTTTGGACAAAGCCGTATGCTCGACTTCAGCGGGTTTCCAAACAGACGTAAACTCGGCATTGGCGACCGCAGATACATCCGTGAAGCGCCACAGCTCTTCCTTGGTGGTTGGAAATCCGTGTTCATTGAAGTGGGCGGCGGCTTCTGCGCGTAGTTGCTTTAAATCCATGGCTACGCTCCTTCTGCGACGGCCCAGGAAGCATAGCCTTCACTCTCGAGTTCGAGCGCCAGTTCCTTGCCTCCCGACTTCACGATTTGTCCATCCACCAGAACATGGACTCTATCCGGCACGATGTAATCCAGCAGACGCTGGTAGTGGGTGATAACCAGAAATCCGCGGTCGGGACTGCGTAGCGCATTCACGCCGTCAGCCACAACCTTCAGCGCATCGATGTCGAGACCGGAGTCGGTTTCATCCAGGATGCCCAATCGGGGTTCGAGCATGGCCATCTGGAAGATTTCATTGCGCTTCTTTTCGCCCCCGGAAAAACCCGAGTTCACCGCACGAGCGAGCAGATCCTCGCGAATGTGTACAACTTCTTTCTTTTCGTCAACCAGCTGCAGAAAATCCATCGCGTCGAGTTGATCTCTTCCCTGGGATTTTCGTATGGCGTTGATGGCCGCTTTCAGGAAGTACATGTTGCTGATGCCCGGGATCTCCACCGGATACTGGAACGCCAGAAACATGCCGGCGCAAGCCCGCTCGTGCGCAGCCAGATCCTCGATATCCTTTCCGTCCAGAAGAATCTGGCCGTCGGTTTTCTCATAGGCTTCGTTGCCCGCCAGTACATTGGAGAGCGTGCTTTTCCCTGAGCCGTTCGGACCCATGAGGGCATGAACTTCTCCAAGATTGACAGTCAGGTTGACCCCCTTGAGGATCGGCTTATCCGCCACCGTGGCGTGAAGGTTTTTAATTTCAAGTAATGCCATTGTTATCTCCAATTTTCAAATTATCCGACAGATCCTTCGAGGCTGATTCCGAGTAGCTTCTGCGCTTCGACGGCGAATTCCATCGGCAGTTCCTTAAAGACTTCCTTGCAGAAGCCGTTAACAATCATATTCACCGCCTCTTCCGTTTCCAATCCACGCTGGTTGCAGTAGAAAATTTGATCCTCTCCGATCTTGGTCGTCGTGGCTTCGTGCTCCACTTGGGCGGTCGGATTATTGACGTCGATGTACGGAAAGGTATGTGCACCACACCGGTCGCCAATGAGCATCGAATCGCACTGCGAAAAGTTGCGCGCGTTTTCGGCGGTTTCCTGAATGCGCACCAGGCCGCGATAACTGTTCTGTGCCCGGCCGGCCGAAATGCCCTTGCTGATGATTGTGCTCTTCGTGTTCTTGCCGATGTGGATCATCTTGGTGCCGGTATCCGCCTGCTGCATATTATTCGTAACGGCTACGGAATAGAATTCGCCCACCGAGTTGTCGCCCTTGAGCACACAGCTCGGGTATTTCCAGGTAATGGCCGAACCGGTTTCCACCTGCGTCCATGAAATCTTTGAGTTGTCGCCGCGGCAGTGTCCGCGCTTGGTAACAAAGTTGTAGATGCCGCCCTTGCCGTTCTTGTCGCCGGGATACCAGTTCTGCACGGTGGAATACTTGATCTGTGCATCCTTGTGTGCAATCAGCTCTACCACCGCCGCATGCAACTGGTTTTCGTCGCGCTGCGGCGCGGTGCAGCCTTCCAGATAGCTGACATACGCGCCTTCATCGGCAATCAGCAATGTGCGTTCGAACTGGCCGGTGTTCGCGGCGTTAATGCGGAAATAGGTAGACAGTTCCATCGGGCAACGAACACCCGGAGGCACATAACAGAACGAGCCATCCGAAAAGACGGCCGAGTTGAGGGTGGCATAATAGTTGTCCTTATACGGAACGACCGTTCCGAGATATTTCTTCACCAGCTCGGGATGCTCTTTTACCGCTTCGGAGAAGGAGCAGAAGATGATGCCCATATCATTGAGCTTGCCCTTGAACGTGGTCGCGACTGATACGGAGTCGAACACCGCGTCTACCGCCACCACACCGGCCAGCACTTCCTGCTCGCGCAGAGGAATACCCAGCTTCTCGTAGGTTTCGAGTAGCTCCGGATCGATCTCGTCCAAACTCTGCGGCCCGTCAATCTTCTGCTTGGGAGCGGAATAGTAGCTCAGCGCCTGATAGTCGATCGGCGGGAACGTCACCTTCGCCCAGTGCGGCCGTTCAAGGGTCGTCCAGTGATGGTACGCCTTGACGCGCCACTCGGTGAGCCAGTCCGGCTCGTCCTTCCGCTGGGATATCGCACGTACAATACCCTCGTTTAAGCCCGGTGGAAGGCTGTCGGTTTCAATATCGGTGACGAATCCATACTTGTATTCCTTCTCGGAGATTTCATCGAAGGATTTTTCATTTTCAATCTTCATGGGTAATTACCTATGTGGAATGTCTCCGCATCGAAACGACGCGGATTAAAGTAAGATGGCTCCCTGGATTAACCGTTGGCCATGTCGGCCAGAGTCAAACCCTGGAGCGCGTCGATTACGGCGCTGTTAATCTGTTTCCAGCGCGGGCTGACCTGGCAGTCGCGATCACAACCTTCCGGAGCCGAACATTCGGTGATCGCCACCGGCCCTTCAATGGCTTCGATGACTTCTGCCGCTGATATCTGATCTGCTAGACGACCCAAGGTGTAGCCGCCCTTGCTCCCTTGGTGGGACTGCAGGATACCACCCTGGGTCAGAATCTTCAGCACTTTGCTTACGGTCGGAAGAGGAACACTGATGCTAGCCGAAAGATCCTTTGCGTTGTTAAGCGATTCCTGATTTTGAGTGGCCATGTGCGCTAGCAGTATAAAACCGTAGTCCGTTATTTTAGTGATCCTGAGCATTCCCGTCTTCCTGTAAATACTAGACCTTTTTGGTCTTAATTGGGACACACCGTATCAGAAGGAACTTCGGTAGCAAGCCTTTAATATACGATTTAGTACCATATAAGAAAGGCTGGCTAAATGTGATATGCACGTATGAAAAAGAGCCCTTCTAACGTGCTTTCCCGGATCACTCTTCTCGTTTTGCTTCGCCCCAGAAGACATCGAGTTCCGTCAGGGAGAAATCTTTGAATGCCCTGCCCGTGGCGTGGACCTGATCCTCCACCTGCTGGAAGCGACGGACGAATTTTTTGACGTTGTGATTGAGTATCTCCTCAGGATTGTGCCCGAGAAAGCGGCTGACATTGACCACGGAAAAAAGCAGATCGCCCAGTTCGTCACGGATATCGGACTCGTGCTCGCGGTGGATGGCTTCCTTCAGTTCGTCGATCTCCTCATGAAGCTTGGCAAACACATCATCTATACTGTCCCAATCAAAACCGGCTCTTGCGGCCCGTTTTTGGATCTGGTGGGCCTTTTGCAGTGCGGGCAGATGCCTGGGTATGCCTGAGACGATCGAAGCGGGTTGATCGCCATCTGCCTTCTCGGCCTTCTTGATGGCGTCCCAGTTTTGCAACACTTCACCGGAATCGGCAACTTGCACCTCCCCGAACACGTGCGGATGGCGGCGCTCCAACTTGTCGATAATGGCGTTGGCCACATCGGAAAATTCAAAATGGCCGTTTTCCTCGCAAATCTGGCTATGGAATACCACCTGGAGCAACAGATCACCCAACTCCTCTTCCAAATGCGAGACATTGCGGCTCTCGATGGCATCGATCACCTCGTAGGCCTCTTCAATCAGATCCGACTTCAGCGATTCGTGGGTCTGCTCCCGGTCCCATGGACATCCGTCCGGAGCCCGCAGCCTCCTCATGACGCTCAACAATCGCTCTATGGATTGACCTGCCTTAGCCATCACCTACCCTCCCGTTACAAAAAAAGCGCCCCATGCAGGGACGCCTGTTCGTTCGGATCCACCAATCTACATGCGCAGAGTGAGATCAAGAATCGCATTCGGTTTTTCGTCGGACAGCGAATCGAGCACCATCTTGGCGCCACTGAAGTCCTCAAAAGCGGTAAACTCGTCCGGGATCGCTATGCAGGCGGCGCCCGCCGTGAGCGCCCCCTTGCAGGCAACCTGCGAGGATACGACCGCTACGAGTGTGGCTTTTTCCTTGTTGGTTTGCTTCAGCATCTTGAGCCAGTCATCGGCCCGGGGGAAGGAGCCCTTTACCTCATCGGGGATGATCAGCTCCACGCCCATAGCGTCGAGTCCCAATCTAGCCATGAGCTTTTGAGCTAGATCCCTGGGAAGTGCGGTAAAAGTAAGTACGGGAATATCACGTCTTTGCGTAGCCTTGATCAGTTTCTCCAGTCCCTTGTCAAGTTCAGCCGCGTTCGTGCAATATTCGGCCACGGTCTTATCCAGCTCGGTCACGGCCTTTTCAATGGCATCGGTCTTCTTACCGGCCAGTTTCAAGACATTCGTAACCGCCGCGCGGTGCTGCGGCGACATGCCTGAACGGGAAAACATGACCGAAGTCAGTTCCACCCCTTTATTGGAGACCGCACTCTTGATCGCTTTGAATTCTACAGCACGCGTCCTGGCGGCCACATACTCCAACTCGAAGATCAGGGCGTGGGTTGGGTGATCTTGTTTTTTATCCGTTTTCACATCGTCGCTCATATTAATGAATACTCCTTTAAACAGCTTCTTTTCTGAAAAATGAGCGCGTAGTCTATGGGGCTTGTTCATCAAGGTCAAGTACAGGTTTCCAACCCTGGGAATCGCCACTCATCCGATGGGAAATCAATTCCGCGAGATAAAGGGTTGCATGGGGAGCACAGGACAGAGATGATATTTCGAATTTTGAAAAAATGAGACTCCGCGACGACGGATTTCAACGGAAAAAACTATGAAAAAAGCGATTATTGCACTCGAAGACGGCACCTGCTTTGAAGGGCAGGCGTTTGCCGGATCGGGAGAATTCTACGGTGAGCTGGTTTTCAACACCTCCATGACCGGATATCAGGAAATCCTGACCGACCCCTCCTATCATGGACAAATCGTCACCATGACCTATCCCCTTATTGGAAACTACGGCATCAATGACGAAGACGCCGAGTCGCGCGGCATTTTTGCCCAGGGCCTCGTGGTCGGTGAATGCTCCCGCATCTACAGCAACTGGAGGGCCACCAAGTCGCTGGCCCAGTATCTTGAGGAACACGGCAAGATCGGCGTCGATCAGATCGACACCCGTGCCATCACGCTGCACATCCGCGACAAGGGCGCCATGAAATGCGTGGTTTCCACCGAGGATCTCGACCAGGCCAGCCTGATTCAAAAGGCGAAAAATTCCGAAGGACTTGTGGGCCGCGACCTCGCCACGGAAGTGACCATCGGCGAAAAGTATGTATGGCCAAAGGGCGGCATGCCGAATGCGCACTTCAAGGTGGCGGTGATCGACTGCGGCATCAAACTCAATCAGTTGCGCATCTTCGAACAGCTCGGCTGCGAATGTACGGTGTATCCGAATACCACACCCGCAGAGGCGATCCTCGCCACCCATCCGGATGGCATCTTTGTCTCCAACGGTCCCGGGGATCCGGCCGGTGCACCCGCCGTAACCAAGCTGATCGGCGACCTGATCGAGTCCAGACGCCCTATGTTCGGTATCTGCTTCGGTCACCAGATGCTCGGCCTCGCGCTGGGGGCCAAAAGCTTCAAACTCAAGTTCGGTCATCGCGGAGGCAACCAGCCGATCCAGGATCTGCGCACCACCAAGGTCGAGATCGCATCCCATAACCATGGTTTCTGCATCGATGCCGACTCCGTCAACACCGACGTCGCCGAAATCACGCACATCAACCTCAACGACCGTACCGTGGCCGGCCTCAAGCACAAAAAACAACCCCTCTTCTGCGTCCAATACCACCCCGAAGCAGCGCCGGGTCCGCACGATCCATTCTACCTCTTCGAGGAATTCATCGAGTTAATGAAGGAATACAAATAATGAATCATCCCGAATGGATAGCCATCCTTGACTACGGATCCCAGGTCACGCAGCTGATTGCGCGCCGCATTCGCGAACAAAAGGTCTACTGCGAAATCATCCGCTTCGACACCTCGGCGGAAGAGCTGAGGAAACGTGCACCGAAAGGTATCATTCTGTCCGGTGGACCGTGCAGCGTGCCGGACGAGGACTCGCCCAAATGTGATCCCTCCATTTTCGAGCTCGGCATTCCGATCCTCGGCATCTGCTATGGCATGCAGCTGACCGCCCATACGCTAAGCGGCTCGGTCAAGCCCGGTCTGAAGCGCGAATACGGCAAGGCCATGATGCGGATCACCAAACGTTCGCCGCTCTTCAAGGGCCTTTCGCCCGACATCCAGGTTTGGATGAGCCACGGCGACAAGGTGGAAGCCATGCCGGAAGGGTTCGAAGTGGTTGCTGAATCCGACAACTGCCCTTTAGCCACCATACAGAACCTCGATCGAAATATTTTCGGGGTCCAGTTCCATCCCGAAGTCGTGCATACGCCGCAGGGCAAGGAAATGTTCTGGAATTTTGCCTTCACCATCTGCGGTTGCTCAGGCGACTGGGAAATGTCCAAGTTCGTGGAAGACACCGTGAACCAGGTTCGCGAAACCGTTGGCGACGACCATGTCCTGCTCGGCCTGAGTGGCGGGGTCGACTCCTCCGTTGTGGCCGCCCTGCTCCACAAGGCCATCGGCGACCAGCTCCATTGCGTCTACGTGGACAACGGACTCATGCGCTACCAGGAAACCGAGGAGATCGAGGAAATCTTTGGCAGCGCATTCGGCATGGATCTGCATGTTGCCCACTCCGGCGACCTGTTTCTGAGTAAGCTCGAAGAGGTCTCCGACCCGGAAACGAAGCGCAAGATTATCGGAAACACTTTTATCGATGTCTTTGCGGAGAAGGCGCGTGGCCTGAGCGACAAGGTCAAGTTTCTTGCCCAAGGCACGCTGTACCCCGACGTCATCGAATCGATCTCCCCCATTGGCGGTCCATCAGCCACGATCAAGAGTCACCACAATGTCGGCGGCCTACCGGACGATCTCCAATTCGAACTGGTCGAACCCCTGCGCGAACTTTTTAAAGACGAAGTGCGGGAAGTCGGTCGCGAGCTTGGCCTGCCGAGTTACGTTGTGGATCGCCAACCCTTCCCCGGCCCCGGGCTCGCCGTACGCATCATCGGCGACATCACCCCGGAGCGCATCGAGGTATTGCAGCAGGCCGATCTCCGTGTTCGCGAAGAAATCATGAAGATGCCCAACCATCTCGACGTCTGGCAGTATTTTGCCGTTCTTCTGCCGGTCCAGTCGGTGGGCGTCATGGGCGATGACCGCACGTATGAAAACGTCGTGGCTGTCCGCGCCGTCGAAAGCCGCGACGGCATGACCGCCGACTGGTACAAATTGCCCTACGACGTTTTGGACTCCATCTCCAACCGGATCATCAACGAAGTCCGCGGCGTCAATCGCGTCTGCTATGACATCAGCTCGAAACCACCGTCCACCATCGAATGGGAATGAGGGGCGGACACTTGAAACGTGAAATTTGAAAGCTGAAAATCATGAGTAGTGAATTCAACAGATGCGACTTACGCGACCGGACCACAACGTTCGCGATTCAGGTTGTTCATCTGTATGGTTCGTTACCTATGAAAGACCGGTACGACATTCAAGTGGCAGGAAAGCAGATCGTCCGTTCAGGAACCTCGGTCGCGGCTAATTATCGTGAAGCATCCAGGGCGCGCAGCAAATCAGACTTCATTTCAAAAATTGATATCTGCACACAAGAAGCCGACGAAACCCTCTCGTGGCTCGAAGTATTGAATAACGGCTGTAAATTAAATTTAGAAAAAATCGAACCCTTGAAAAAGGAAGCCGATGAGCTCATTTCCATATTCGTTACAATGTCCAAAAGAAGCAAAAGCTGACACGACATTTCAGGTTTCAAGTTTCAGGTTTCAAATTTCAGGAGTACACCATGCCAAAAAGAGACGACATTCATCATATTTTGATTATTGGTTCCGGACCGATCGTGATCGGACAAGCCTGCGAGTTTGACTACTCGGGAACGCAGGCCTGCAAGGCGCTGCGCGAAGAGGGGTACACCGTTTCGCTGATTAACTCCAACCCCGCGACGATCATGACCGACCCGGCGACGGCGGATCGCACCTATATCGAGCCGATCACGCCCGAGGCGGTCGAAAAGATCATCATCAAGGAAAAACCCGATGCCATCCTCCCAACGCTTGGGGGCCAAACCGCACTTAACACCGCGATGAAGCTGGTGGAAATGGGTGTGCTGGAAAAATACGGTGTCGAGATGATCGGGGCCGATTATGATGCCATCATGCGCGGCGAAGAACGTGAACTATTTAAGACCACGATGGCCGAAGCGGGCATTGAAACGCTTAAGAGCTTCGACGTGCACAATCTTGATGAAGCGCGTCGGGTAGCCAACGAAGATCTCGAGTTTCCCATTATCGTCCGCCCCTCCTTCACGCTTGGCGGGACGGGCGGCGGTATTGCTCAGGACATGGATGAGCTGATGATCATCGCTGAAGGTGGCCTGAAGGCCAGCCTGACTACGGAAGTCCTGCTCGAGGAATCCGTGTTCGGCTGGAAAGAGTTTGAGATGGAAGTGATGCGCGACAAGAACGACAACGCCGTCATCATCTGCGCTATCGAGAACGTGGACCCGATGGGCATCCATACCGGCGATTCCATCACGGTGGCGCCTTCCCAAACCCTGACGGATCGCGAATACCAGATTATGCGCGACGCCTCCCTAAAGGTCCTGCGGGTAATCGGTGTTGAAACCGGCGGATCGAATGTGCAGTTCTGCATTCACCCGAAAACCGGGCGTCTGGCCATCATCGAAATGAATCCGCGTGTTTCCCGCTCGTCAGCGCTGGCCTCCAAGGCAACTGGATTCCCGATCGCGAAGCTCGCGGCGAAGCTCGCGGCGGGCTACACCCTCGACGAATTACCGAATGATATCACCAAGGAAACCCCGGCCTGCTTTGAACCGTCCATCGACTATGTAGTCACCAAGCTACCCCGATTTACCTTTGAAAAGTTTCCCGCAGCCGACAGCCGCCTTGGCGTCAGCATGAAGTCCGTCGGCGAAACGATGGCGATCGGCCGCAACTTCAAAGAATCACTGCAGAAAGCCTTTCGTTCCCTGGAAATCGGGGTTGACGGGCTTGACCTGAAGGCCGAAGCCAAGGTCGACGAAACGAAACTCGACGACTACCTACTGACCACCTGTACCGAGCGCACCATCGCTATCAAGATGGCTCTGAAAAAGGGCTATACGATCGAAAAGATTCATGAAATGACCTATATGGATCCATGGTTTATCGACCAGATCCTTCAGATTGTAGAAATTGAAAAGCAGATTATCGATGCCGCTGAGCTGGATTATGACCTGCTTAAATATGCCAAGAAAAACGGCTTCTCCGACGAGCAGATCGGCGCCTTGCGCGGTTGCAAGGGGAATGAAATCCGCGCACTGCGCAAGAAGCTGGGCATCATCCCGGTCTTTAGCCTGGTCGATACCTGCGCGGGTGAGTTCGAAGCGTCCACTCCCTACTTCTATTCCTGCTACGGCGATCTCGATGAAACACGCCAGACCGAAAAACAGAGCGTCATCGTGCTGGGCTCCGGGCCGAATCGGATCGGCCAGGGAATCGAGTTCGACTATTCCTGCGTACATACCGTAAAGGCACTGCGGGAAATGGGCTACGAGGCGATCATGGTCAATTCAAACCCGGAAACGGTTTCGACCGACTACGACACCTCCGACAAACTCTACTTCGAGCCGCTCACTTTTGAAGATGTGATGAACATATACGAAGCCGAAAAACCGATCGGCATGATCGTCCAGATGGGCGGGCAGACCCCGCTCAACCTGGCGGATCGGTTGCTCGAGGCCGGAGTTCCGATTCTCGGTACATCGCCCAAGAGCATTGCTGCTGCCGAAGACCGTGAACAATTCCGGCAGCTGCTCGATAAGCTCAAACTCAAGCAACCGCAAAGCGCAACCGCACGGACCTTGGAACAGGCGGAAGTCATTGCCCGGCGACTGGGCTTCCCCGTAATGATCCGTCCATCCTTCGTGCTTGGCGGCCGTGCCATGATGGTGGCCTACGAGGAAGAAGAACTCGAACCGTTCGTAAATGCGGCTTTTGCCGCCAGTCCGGAATATCCGGTGTTAATCGACCGCTTCCTTGAACATGCCATCGAGGTCGACGTCGACCTCGTGTGCGATGGAACCGACGTCTATGTCGGTGGCGTTATGGAGCACGTGGAGGAAGCCGGAATCCATTCGGGCGACAGCGCCTGCTCGATTCCGCCCTACTCACTTAGCGCAGACATGGTGGACCGGATTAAGGAGGCCTGCACCGCCATGGCCATGGAAATC
The DNA here is from genome assembly GCA_964195195.1 of Pontiella sp. Taxonomy (GTDB): domain Bacteria; phylum Verrucomicrobiota; class Kiritimatiellia; order Kiritimatiellales; family Pontiellaceae; genus Pontiella. The sequence continues at coordinate 11,850 of CAXMPN010000045.1, forward strand.
GGTGTCAAGGGCCTGATGAACGCCCAGATCGCGGTGAAGGACGACGAATTCTACATCATCGAAGTTAATCCCCGCGCATCGCGTACCGTACCGTATGTCAGCAAAGCAACCAACGTTCCCCTGGCCAACATCGCCACGCAGGTCGCTATGGGCAAGACGCTCAAGGAACTTGGAATGGTTGGGTTCGAACCGAAAATCGAATGGTATGCCGTCAAGGAGGCGGTGTTCCCCTTCAACCGCTTCGCGGGGGTCGACCCGATTCTTGGTCCGGAAATGAAATCGACCGGCGAAGTCATGGGCATCGACACCACCTTCGAAGCGGCGTTCTGGAAAGCGGAGATTGCCGCCGGACAGGTATTGCCGACCGAGGGCTCGGTATTCCTGAGCGCGAAGGATCGCGATAAGGATTGGATCGTCGATATCGGACAGGAATTTTCCGATCTCGGATTTAAACTCGTTGCCACCGAGGGAACGGCCCAGGCGCTGCACAACGCAGGACTGGAAGTCCTGCTGACGCACAAGCTGTCGGACGACGGTAAAAACGTCATCGATCTGATGAAGGAGAGCGGCGTTGACCTGCTGGTCAATACGCCCAGCGGATCGATCGCCCGGGTAGACGAGATTAAGATCCGTTCCGAAGCCATTCTTCGGGGATTGCCGATCGTGACTACAGAATCGGGCGCCCGCGCAACGGCACGGGCCATAAAATACATTAAAAACAACGACTGGAACGTCCAACCGATCCAGGAATATCACGCCTAGATGGCCTTCACCGGCTAAATAAAAAAAGCGCCCGGATAAGGGCGCACTTTTCGTCTTCGAAAATGAACGGTTTTTCGAAGGGCCCGTCTAACCTTTAGGTTTGAGCATAAGCAGAGGGTTTTTCATTCTCCTTTCCCTCTGATGCGAGGCGGTCGCTTTCAGCGACCGCCTTTTTCTTTTCATCCGACCGGCGCTCACGCGGTGACTTGAAGCAGATACGCGCGATCCAGTCCATGAATTCCTCTTCGCCGCTGAGCATTTCAATCTCAACCCGCATGAACAGCACCGGAATATCACGCCGATCAATAAACGGGAACCGCACCGCATCCTTCTCGGTGGTCAGGATGGCCTGGGCACCACGCTTGATACTCCAGTTGATGGTGTTGATGATTTCCTGCTGCGTGAAGCGGTGGTGATCCGCAAAACGACGGGTATAGACCAGTTCGACGCCGAAGTTACGCAGGGCGTTTTCAAAGCTTTCCGGC
>CAXMPN010000045.1:13106-13559 GCA_964195195.1 Pontiella sp.
CCGGCACGGCAATCGCGGAAATGGCGGCTATTTTCATGCCTTTGAGCATGTCGAGTTCGTAGGTCTTTTCGCCGAACACATCCTTGAGGTATTTCGCCGTGTGCCGGCACTCGGAAATTTCGGCCACGGGATTGAGCCGTCGGAGCTGTTCCTTAAGCTCCTTGTCACCCCCTTTGTCGCACTTGGTGATGAAGATGAATCCGGCTCGCTTGATATTTCGCATCGGCTCGCGTAACAGGCCCCTCGGCAAAAGATGTCCTCCACCGAAAGGATTCGTTCGGTCGACCAACGCAATATCCAGACGGTTACCCAGTTTTAAATACTGAAAGCCGTCATCGAGAATCAGCGTATCGCATCCAAGTTCCTTGATGGCGTATTTCCCGGCCTTGACGCGATCCTTGTCCACCACCACGGATACATTCGGGAGATTGGAAGCCAGCATGTACGGTTCAT
>CAXMPN010000046.1:0-13550 GCA_964195195.1 Pontiella sp.
AGGGACTGCCCGTGCCGTTGACGATTTTCAGCAGGGTCGATTTGCCCTCGCCATTGCGGCCGACGAGGCAGATACGCTCGTTACGTTCGATCTGCAACGTGGCATCGGCCAGCAGCTGCGGACCGCCGAATGCTTTGTGGATATTCTGTAAACTCAACAATGCCATAGGGTGCTTTCAAGGATCGGAAGCGCGCATTCTCCAGATTTTGCCCCGGTTGGAAAGATTAATTGACTGGTGAAAAACGGCATCTCGGCTACACTGCGCTTCATGACCGTGGAGAAATACAGGTTGCCGTTGCTGGATGTGGAGAAGGTGCTGCTGATTCTCAACAAGATCTCGCTCCTGGGCGGATTGGACGATGCGCAGCTATACACCGTTTTTCGTATGTTGGAGGTGGAGCGTTATAAAAAGGGCGAGTTCATCTTTCGACAGGGAGACGCGCCGAGCCACATTCGCATTATCCGGGCGGGGCGGGTTCATATCGTTGAAAACGTAGACGGCACGCCGATGGAGCTGTGCGAGTTCAAGACGGGCGACTGCTTTGGCGAAACCTCGGTGATGGCCATTCATCAGCACACGGCGGACGCATTGGCCATTGAGGATGCCGAGCTACTCGTCATTCCACGCGACAAGCTGTTCCATCTCTACCATACCGATCCCCAGCTTTTCGGCATGCTCATGATGAACATGGCGCGCGAAGCCTGTCGCCGGCTCAACAAGACCGAGGAGATCATGCTTCACTATGCGCTGGATAAGAAGACGGGGCGTTGATGCTGGATGTTAGATTTCGACGCCGATGAACTTTCTGAGCACCAGACCGATCAGGAAGCTGATCACGGACACGCCCAGACTAAGCCCGGCCATTTCGAGGAAGCGTTTCTTGAACGAGACTTCGTTCACTACCGAGATGTAGTAGTTGAAGGCGGCGACGATCAGCAAGGCGATGGATAGCGTGACGGCGAGGCAGACGTAGTACGAGGAGATGAGCAGGTAGGGTGCAATCAGTGCGATAACGGTGAGGACGTAGGCGGTGCCGGTGTAAACGGAGGCCTTGACCGGGCTCTGGCCATTATCTTCGGATTTGGTTGAGAGGTATTCGGACACGCCCATGGACAGCGCGGCGGCGAGGCCGGTGATGCTGCCGGTCAGCGCGATCAGCTTCGTGTTCTGGAGCGCGAAGGTCAGTCCGGCCAGCGCCCCGGTCAGTTCCACGAGGGCGTCGTTTAGGCCGAGGACGATGGAGCCGACATAGCGCAGGCGCTCTTCGTCAAGCATGGCGATCAGTTCCTGCTCATGATCGTTCTCGTCGTCGATGATGTGGCCAATCTGCAGCTCTTCGAGCACATGCCGGTAGTTTTCCTGTGCGGCTTCCTCGCCGGCTTCCATCAGCTTGATGGCAAAGGTAAAACCGAAGAGGTGACTCATCAGCCCATAGAACAGAATTTTTAACTTACACGGGGTGATATCCTTGCCGGTATGCACCTTCCACTCGCGGTAGTGGCACATTTCATCCTCCGCGATTTTTTCGAGGATGTGACGATTAGTTTCATCCTTGGCCTGACGAGCCAGGCGAAGGTAGATGTGGTGCTCGGTAATTTCGTTGCGCTGGAACAACAGCAGTTTGTCGGCTTGGCTCTTATTCATGCGGCATTTCTACAGGAACCCGCGGGAAGAATCAACGCTGCGGGACGGAGAGGGAGCATGTCCCCCTTAGATGCCGCCGCCATTCTTGAAGTTGAGGTGCAGTCCGCATTCCTTTTGCTCGGTACTTTCCCACCACCAGCGGCCGGCACGCTCGTCCTCACCCTCCTTGCAGGGGCGCGTGCAGCAGGCGCATCCGATGGAAAGGTAGCCTTCATCGTAGAGTCGGTTGTGCGGAACCTGGTGTTCCTCCACATAGTACCACAGATCGGCCTTTGACCAGCGGATCAGCGGATTGATCTTTAACAAACCGGGATGCACCGGATCTTCCTCAATGATATTGAGTTCCTGCCGGGTGTCGGTCTGGTCCATGCGCCGACCGGTGATCCATGCATCGTAGCCCTCCAGTGCACGGCCCAGTGGCTCGACCTTGCGGATACCGCAGCATTCCTTGCGGTTTTCGACGCTTTGTTTGAAGGAAAACAGGCCCTTTTCGGTTTCCAGTTTTTGGACGGCTTGGTATTGCGGGAACACCCATTCGATTTGGATACCGTACCTTTGCCGAATGGATTCGGCGCATTCATAGGTTTCCTCCGGCAAACGGCCGGTATCGAGCGAAAAGACGCGCACGGGTTTGCCGATCTGATGAAGCATGTCGAGTAGTACCAGTCCGCCCAGTTGCAGGCTGGTGGCCATGGTGACCTTCTCACCAAAATGATCGATAGCACGCGAAAGAATCTCCTTCGCGTCCTTGGGATCAACCCCTTTAAATATTTTTTCGTAGTCGTTCATGGCAAAATCTTCACGAAACCGGTTCCGTAACCAGCGATACCTTCTGGATGCTGATGCAGTCGACCGGGCAGGCGGCCACGCAGGCGCCGCAGCGGATGCAGTCGTCCTGGTTGATCCAGATCATATTGACGTCTTCCTGCTTCTCTGCGATTTCCCACCCAACGATGCGATCTTCGTCATCATATTTCAGTTCCTTGATCTTCAGGATGCATTCGGGGCGCGGCTTGGCTTTAATGCACCAATCGCAGTAGATGCACTTGTCGGAGTCGATCTCATACTTGTAGTGGCACTGGTAGCAGCGCTGGGTTTCGTCGATGGAGGTTTCCTCGCTGAAGCCCAGTTCGACTTCCGTCGGCAGATCGCGCTGTTCCAGTCCAATGGTCGGCATTTTCTGCAGCGGTACGGCATCCATCTCGCGGATGCGGCCGGAGTCGGTTACATCCTCGATCCTGGCGAAATCCTTCAAGCGAACCTTGCCCATCAGAAACTGGTCGACGGCGCGGACGGAGTCCTTCGCATGGCCGATGGCCGCGATCAGCGAGTTGGCGCCGGTGGCAAAATCACCGGCCGCGAAAATCTTATCGCGTGCGGTCGCATAGGCTGTACCGCTCTTGAGCCAGCCGTCCTCTTCGACGAGTTCGGCCTTGAGCACTTCGTCGATCCAGCTGGTATCGGGGAACTGTCCGGTGGCCAGCAGCACGGTATCTACCGGCAATTCGAATTCGCTGCCCTTGACCTCGACCGGACGGCGGCGTCCGCTGGCGTCGGGAGCACCCAGTTCGGTGCGGACAAACTGCATAGCTACCACTTTGCCATCATGGCCGACGTAGGCTTTGGGGGATACCATGGTTTCGAGCGGAATGTGTTCGTGTTCGAGTTCCTCGATTTCGCCCGGGGTGACGAGCATTTCGTCAACGGAGCGGCGGTACCAGACGCCGACGTTGTCTTTGGGAATACGCAGGATAGAACCGGTCGCGACACGGTCGGCCTCTTCCTCCTCGATTTGCACGGTGGTCGCACCGAGCCGCCGGGCGGTACGCGCGCAGTCCATGGCCGTAAAGCCGCCGCCGATCACGACGACCTTGTCGCCGATCTGCGTTGAGCCGGTGTCATTGACTTCCAACAGGAAATCGAGCCCGTGCCGGATTCCGTCCAGCTCCTTGCCCGGCAGGTCCAACATGTTCGGGCGCAGGGTGCCGGAAGCCATCACGACGGCGTCGTTTTTTTCGGTCAGTTCGGACAAGGTGATGTCCTTGCCGATCTCGGTGTTGCAGACAATCTCGACGCCCAGTGCGGAAATCTGTTCGATTTCCTTGGCGATGAGGTCGCGCGGAAGGCGGAATACCGGAATGCCTTGGTTCATCATGCCGCCGGGCGTGCTGTGCTTTTCGTAGACCGTAACGCGATGTCCGAGCAATGCCAGCTGGCGGGCAGCGGCCAGGCCGGCCACGCCGGAGCCGACCACAGCGACGCGCTTGCCGGAATCCCCGAACCACGTATCCATCACGACGAGATCCTGCTGCTTGAAGTCGGCGGCTGAGCGCTTCGAGAAGCAGATTGCCACCGGATCGCCGAGATCGTCCCAGCCGTGGCGGCATTCCGACTCGCACGGGCGCGCGCAGACGCGGCCGAGCACGGCGGGAAATACGTTGTCGCGCAGGTTGATCATATAGGCGTCTTCGTGACGGCCTTCGTAGATTGCCTGAAGATAGCCGGGTATGTCGGTTGCGGCCGGGCAGGCCTTTTGGCAGGGAATATTCTTTCCGAGCCAGTCGAAATCCTTCGGCGCATCGGCTTTGCCGTTCAGCTTGGAAAGGGCGCACGAGGCCAGCGGAGCATCGACCGCGTCACGCTTTTCCTCCCAACCGCCAAGCTTATAGTCCTGCGGGGCAAGAGGTCCTTCGCTGGGCTTGTCGTGGCGCTTAGCGGCTTCGACAATCTCATTCATCAGCGGGTCGGTGCTCCCGCTGCTGATGGCGCGTTCGGCGAATACCGCTGCTGAATAGATATCACCCCGCGTCTGGTCTTTTTTATGATGGGCGAGGGCGATCAGTTCAAAAACACGGGTGTCATCCGGTACGCCCTGGCGGCAGAGCAGTTCTACCGCCTCGTTGAATTGTCCGGCATTGATGAGTGCTTCGGCTTCGTTGAGTAGCTGTTCCATGATGAAAATCCTGTTTACTTTACAAGTTCCTGGAATGATTCGGTTCCGATGCGTTCACAGAAATCGATGAACAGTTCGCCGTCGCTCTGACGGTGGGCGAGATAGGTGTCGAGAATCTTTTTCATCGCCGGCACGATCTCTTCGGCCGTGGCTTCGCAGAGGTATTCGGCAATCCTTCCGGCTTCGCTGAGTTTGCCGCCGACGAAGATGCTGTATCCCTCGATGCTGCCGCCTTCCGGGTTGCGGGTACGGGTGCCGCGCAGGCCGATATCCGCCACCCACGCCTGGGCGCAGTTGTTCGGGCAACCCGTAATGTTGATGCGTAGCGTACCGATCGTTTTCCAGTAGGTTGCGTCGGTAGCCAGTGCTTCGTAGAGGCGGTGATAGGCGTCCGGCGAGTCGGAGACCGCCATCTTGCACATCGTCGTGCCGACGCAGGCGACCATGTCCGGCAAATGCTCGTGGCCCTCGGTGCGAAAGCCCGCTGCATGCACGGCGGTAACCAGCTTCTCGACGTTTTCGTTCGGCACCTCATGCAATTCGACGTTTTGCCGGTTGGTGAACATGATGACACCACCGCCCAGTTCGTCGGCCAGTTTGGCAATCGCGCGTGATTCCGCCGTCTTGAGCTCCGAGCGCGGAATCAGGATGCGTACAATGCTCTTGCCCGCTTCCTTCTGCGGTATCACGGCGTCGCCGTTGATCGACATCCGTCCAATGGTGGGTGCCGGATCCTTGGCATATTCAATCTGTTCCAGCCCCTCGACGCCTTTTTCCTTCATGATGTCGACGAGCACGTCGCCAAATTTTTTGGCCCCCATAATGTCGACAACGACTTTGAGTCGGGCGTGGGCGCGGTTACGGCGGTTGCCGTGGCGGCGGAAGGCTTCGATTGCGGCGCGGGTGACATCGAGCACCCGTTCTTCTGGAACCCAGTCGAAGATCGCTTTCGCCAGATAGGGGCGGGCCCCGAGGCCCCCGCCGGCGTGGTATTTCCACCCGACCACGCCATCGCGCTCGACCGGCACCCAGCCCTGGCAGTTCATCAGGGTCTGTGCCAGCGCATCGTTACTGGAAGCGACGCTGATCTTGTGCTTGCGCGGCAGGTTGCGCTGGTTCTGGATTTCATCGTCGTCGGCCATCCAGCGGATCAGCTTGAGCGAATCACCGATTTGGTTCGGCCCGGCGCCCGCGAGAGAGTCGCCGATAATATTGCGGGGAACGTCGCCGCAGCCGTTCTTGGTGGTGATGCCGACCTCAGCCATGCCCTCGACAATTCTGTAGATGTCCTCTTGGCGGATCCAATGAAACTGGAGGGTTTGGCGGGTGGTGATGCAAAGCTCATCCTGAGCATACGCTTCCGCCAGATCGACGGCTCTGTTAAACTGTGTGGTGGTCATTCGACCGCCCGGGGTCACGACGCGGATCATGAAGAAACTGGGCTGTAGCTGGTGGTAGACGCCGCACCATTTGAACATGGCGAGCTCGTTGGGCGTGATGTCGTCGAAGGGGCGCTGGGCGATTTTACGGAAGTCAAAGTCGGGGTTGATATCCAACTTGTCGTTTTCCACTTGCGTTAAACCGGGTTGAGCTTTCATTATTTTACCTCTGCTTTGAAATTGATGGCGGCGACAATAGCTGAAATGATGATCGGTTCAATCATAAATTTAAAAAACTGTACTTGATATACATGATTTAATCACCTACCAGTGTGTAAGTAAATGTCTGAAAGCAATCTAACCTGCGCCTATTCACCGTGTCCAAACGATACATTTATTTTCTGCCGACTCGCGCAGGAATGCGGTATTGAGTCCCATCTTCACGATGTCGAAACGTTGAATCAGTGGGCTTTTGAAGGAAAATTCGATGTCACCAAACTCTCCTTCCACGCGTGGCTACTGTTGCAGGACACCTACCAGTTGCTCAATGTCGGAGCCGCCCTCGGGCGTGGTTGCGGCCCATTGGTGATCCGTAATAGTGAAGCAGCGTTGAATTCGGATTCCATCGTGGCCGTGCCCGGCGAATACACCACGGCCCACCTTTTGTTGCGTTTATGGCGGCCGGATATCAAAAACCGGATTTTCATGCCGTTCGACCGGATCATGGATGCCGTCGCAGCCGGCGAAGCCGATGCCGGAGTGATTATCCACGAAGGGCGGTTTGTCTATGAAGAGCGCGGCTTTCACTGTTTGCAGGATCTGGGTGAGTGGTGGGAGGCCGAAACCGGCCAGCCGATTCCGCTGGGCTGCATCGTTGCGAAGAAGAGTCTGGGCCTCGAGCAGATCGCAGCGTTCGAGCAGCGTTTGAAAGAGTCGATCGAATTCGCCTTTCGCGATCCGGATTCGACGAATGACTATGTGAAGGCGCACGCGCAGGAGCTGTCCGACGCCGTCACCCGCGAGCACATCAGAACCTACGTTAATGACTTCACCCTCGACCTCGGGCCCGAAGGCCGTGCGGCGATCGATACGTTGCAGGAAATGGCGAAAGGTGCTGGAATAATCGGCCAGCAACGAATGTAGGAAAAACAACGAATAAATACGGCTGATCGGATTCGTTGTTTTTCCTAAATTCGTTGCAGTCAAAGAAGGTATTTTCAAATGATTGGAATTTTATTTGCGACAGAGATGGAGGCCAAGCCGTTCCTTGACCGGGGAGAGCCGGAAGGGACGGTCGTCGTCATTTCCGGCATGGGCATGGATGCCGCACGCTCGGCCACCGAAAAGCTGATTAAGGAACACGGTTGCACATCGGTCATCAATGCCGGCGTCTGCGGTGCGCTGAACAACCGTTTGGAGCGCGGCGGGGTCTACCGCGTTTCGATGGTCAGCACCGAAAAACTAAAAGCGGCGGTGAATGTTGGAATCGGGATGGGCCTGAAAAAGCTGGTAACGGTCGATGAGGCGGTATTCCAGCCCGACCGCAAGCGTGAACTTGCGAAGCACGGTGATCTCGTCGACATGGAGGGCTATGCCGTTGCCCGGGTCTGCGAGGAACACCAGGTGCCATGCATCCTGATCAAGGGCGTGACCGACTTTGGTGATCATAACGGCCAGGGCGATATCCAAAAACATATTCAGCCGGTTTCCGAGACCTTGGCCGAAGCGGTTTTTCAAGTCGTAGACGGAGCATCCTGCTCCGTTGGGCAGAGCAACGCGCGTCGCCTGGGCCAAACGAAGCAAGATGCTTCGTCTACGTTGATGCAGAAACTTCACTCCTTCACCAAGGTAGAGCATACGATTTTCAGTCTGCCGCTGCTGTTTGCCGGCGCATGGCTCGGAGCCGGCGGCATGCCGCCTATTCAGACGTTGCTGCTGATCGCATTGGTCGGGCTGGGGGCGCGCACATTCGGCATGGCGATCAACCGCATTCTCGACAAGAACCTCGATGCCAAAAACCCGCGCACGAAAACCCGCGAGCTGCCGTCCGGCAAGCTTTCGATGGGGCAGGGCTATACCGTGGCGATCGTTGGGGTGGTCCTTTATTTTGTGGGTTGTACCTTGCTGGGCGACACCGTGCTGAAGCTGTCCCTCGTACCATTGATTCCACTTTCGCTCTATTCCTTGCTCAAGCGCTTCACGCCATTGTGCCACTATGGCATCGGTATCTGTCTGGCGGTTGCTCCGCTGGGGGCGTTTGTGGCAGTGACCAACGGGATTGCTTTTACGCCCGAAGTGTTGTTGCTGTCGCTCTTCACCTTTTGCTGGATGAGTGGTTTCGACATGATCTATGCACTGCTCGATATCGAATTTGACCGGGATCATGGCGTGCGCAGCATTCCGGCGGCGATTGGTATTAGGGGCGCGCAACTGGTGGCGGCCGTGACCCACCTGGTTGCCTTCGCCGCGCTAGTGCTGCTTTGGATGTCGGTCGGTGGGAGTGGGTCTTTCATCGCCTTGCTGGTTTCTGCGGGAGCATTCGGTGCGGCCTACTTGCAGAGCATCCCTGTGCATGTTAGGTTTTTCCCGATCTCCGCCATCGCCGGTATTGCCGGCGCGCTGGTCGTGCTGCTGGGTAGATAGCAACAAATGTAGAAAAAACAACGAATGGATTTCTATTTTGATTAAAGCCCTGACCAGGAGTGATGTGATCTATCCTGAATTGTCGTACTCGATCATCGGGGTAGCGATGGAGGTGCATAACGGATTGGGGCCGGGGTGGAACGAGTGGGACTATCACCTCGCTATGATCGATGCGCTGGAAGCCAAAGGTCATAGGGTTGTTAGCCATGATAGGATGAGTCTGATTCATCGGGAATCGGTTGTTGATCATTTTGAAATGGATCTTCTGGTAAACGATTTAATCATCCTCGAATTGAAGCACATAAAGACCGATTTCCATCCGGAACACTTCACCCAAACCATAAACTATCTTAAACGGTGGGGGAAAAGATTGGGCATCCTGATCAATTTCGGGATGGAACGACTCGCCTATACGCGAGTTCCATATGACCCGGTTGCAGGAAATCTGCATGTTACAGGGAAATGGGAGGCTTTGGTGGAACAGCTTCCATCGGTGAGTGAACAAGTTGCGGGTGCCGTCAAAGGAATTCTCGAGGCCCATGGCTATGGATATGGAGTGTCGGTTTTTCAGAAGATTCTGATTTCGGAACTCTGTTTTCTTGGTTCGGTGGCAGTGCAGCCCATCGTCATTCCATCGTATGGAAAACGGGCGTTCGATAGCCGTATAATAGATTGCGTATCGGTCGATTCAAAAGTGCTCGTTTCCGTTACAGCGACGGGTCGAAATGCATCATCGACAGATTTGGCCTATCTAAAGAGCTATATGAACCAAACAAACATCTGTCATGGGATTGTGATCGATATCGGCAATCCCGATATTCAATTAAAAGGCGTTTTGTAGGGATTCGTTGTTTTTCCTACATTCGTTGCAGAAAGGAACATTATGAATCTGGTTGTAGCAATGACGGGGGCATCGGGGGCACTGGCGACGAAGCTGCTGGTCGAAAAATCGCAGTGGCCGGTTACTTTGGTAGCCAGCAAGATGGGGCGTGTGGTCTACGAACAGGAGGCCGGCCGGTTTGCGGAGCTGGAAGCGCTGGCGTCCGAGGTCTGGAAGGATGGCGACCTAACCGCAACGATTGCGTCGGGCTCGGTTCCAACCGCCGGCATGGTCATTATGCCGTGTTCGGCCAATACATTAGGTAAGGTGGCATCCGGTATCGCCGACTCGCTGGTTACGCGCGCGGCGCACTGCCAGCTGAAGGAGGGCCGCAAGGTGGTTCTCTGCATCCGTGAAGCGCCATGGACGTTGCTCAATGCGCAGAATGCCGTGAGCGTTGCAGCGGCGGGCGGAACCGTCATGCCGATGTCGCCGCCGTACTACATGGCCAAGGGCCGCGACCCGAACACCGTGTCCATCGTTGACATGCTCGGCTACTACGCCGACCACGTTCTGTCGCTGTTCGGCCAAACCGCTCCCCAGACCTGGGCGGATATCCGCTGAGTCGCGTTTAGAATGCTATCGCGCCATCGCCCAACAGGCGATCCACGCGGGCACTGACGGCTGGGTCTTCAACCAGCGGGGGGGCGTGGTGCGGCTTGAGACGGGCGTCGATGATCAGCGGTCCCGTGCAACCCCAGTGCTTGAACTGGATCCGTTCCCCGACACCGTGCACGTCGTGAGACGGATTGGAGCGGGTGAAGGTGATCCAAAGGAAGTTGGCAAAGCGTTCGGCGCAGAAGGCGGGATCATCGCATAGCACCACCAGCGGGAAGGCTTTGATCCCCGGTTGCGCCGCCAGGGTGTTCGCGAGGGCTTTGATCTCGCCACCGGCGGTATCATGATTCGAGAAGGAGGGGCCGGGGACGGCCAGAATGCCGGCGGCGACCACGGCGCTGTCGATGGGAGGGGGCTTCGTGCCGAGGCGGCGCACGGGAGGGCCGTTTGCGGCGAACACCACCTTTGATCCGTGGTTCAGGGCCGTGCCTGAATAGTCGAGTGTATCTATACTGGTTTCCGTCTGGAAGTGAAGGTCGCGCTCCCATTGGATGCGTTCGAGCAGGTGCGTGAAGAAGGCCGGGACGTTGTGGATATCGAGATCCGGGTTGTCGGCCTCGTTGACGATGAAGAGGTATTTGGCCAGCGAGAGTTGTCCCTTGCCGAGAATCGCGTTGGCCATTGTGAGCATTTCCGACGGCCGGATCGTTTTGAGATAGGGGGTGTAGCGCTCCCGTCCAATGGCCAGCAGAAGCGGGTGGACCCCGGCGGCATCGACGGCATGTACGGCTTTGAGGCCCGAAATTTCGGCGGGGATGGCCGCGCCGGTCATGGCATGGATCATTTCGCCGAAGGTGGTGTCCTCTTGCGGCGGCCGGCCCACGACCGTGAATGGCCAGATGGCGTCGCGTCGGTGGAAGACCGCCTCTACCTGCATGCAGGGGAAAAGGTGGTCCAAGCTGTAGTAGCCCAGGTGGTCGCCAAACGGGCCCTCGCGTTTGAGCGTTTCGTCAATGGTACCGAGAATGCAGAAGTCGGCCTCTGCCGCAACCGTCCATTCCCCATGGCGTGTGTATCGGAAACGCCGGCCACCAAGCACGCCCGCAAATGCCGTCTCGGGCATGCCCTCCGGCAGGGGCATGACGGCCGCGAAACTCATGGACGGCGGACCGCCGATGAAGATGGCGACGCGGAACGGGCGGCCGCGGTCCTGGTGCAGTTTCTGGTGTACACCGATGCCGCGGTGAATCTGGTAGTGCAGACCCACCTCGCGGTCGTGTTCATACTCGTTGCCGGCCTGCTGGATGCGGTACATGCCCAGATTGCTTTTCATCGGGTTGCCGGGATGGTCGGGGTGTTCGCTGTAGACTTGCGGCAACGTCACGAAAGGGCCGCCGTCATCCGGCCAATTGACGATTTGAGGCAGATCCGAGAGCCGTGCCCGGCACTCCAGCACCGGCGCCCGGCGCGGCGGCACCCGTTTGGGCAGCGCGTACAGCGCCGCCCGGGCAGCGCAAATGGCTTTCAGCGGATGCTTCATCAGCCGGGCTGGATCGGCCTTTGCACCCACCAGAGCGGTCACCTGGTCATAGGTGTCCGCAAAAAGCAGGCGTGCTCGTTCCGGCGTGCCGAACAGGTTTGAAACGCAGGGGAAGGCGCACCCCTTGACCCGTTCGAACAGGATGGCCGGTCCGCCGGCGCGGTAGGCGCGCCGTTGGATTTCCGCCATCTCCAGATAGGGATCGACCTCGCCCCGGATGCGCAGCAATTGACCATGCCGCTCCAGTGCCAGGACGCATTCGCGTGTGCTTTTATAGCCCATAATGCGCCGCACCCTACCGGATCGGTGGTCGTCCTGCCACTCCTTACGCAACAAACCGTTCACGCCCTAATCGGTCTTCGATCTTCGTTGCCTTTCCTGCAGTTGTTACGAATACTTCTTCGCATGGATCGCAGTAAAACAGATCGGGACACCCTCATATCCGCCGAGGAAAACCGCGCGATGTTCGACCGCATTGCGAAGAACTATGACAGCGCAAACCGGGCGATTTCCATGGGGATGGATCGCGGATGGCGCCGGAAAACGGTTCAGCTACTGAAGCCGTTCCGCGGAGGGCGCTATCTGGATGTCGGAACGGGAACGGGCGATCTGGTCTTCGAGATTCTGGGTCAGTCGGCCAATGTGCTGGTGGACGGCATCGACCCCGCGGAACAAATGCTGGCCATTGCACGCGACAAGGCCGCGAAGCGGGGCATCGGCGATGCGGTATCATTTATGGCAGCCGATGCGTTGCATCTTCCGATGGAAAGCGATACCTACGACGGCATTGTTTCGGGCTTTTGTTTTCGCAATATCGAACACCGCCAGAAAGCGTTGGAGGAGATGCGGCGCGTGCTGAAGCCGGGCGGCATGCTGGTGATTCTCGAAGCGACCTATCCCGAAAGCGCGCTGATTCGAATGGGATACAGGCTGTATACCCCATTGGTTCCTTTGATCGGACGGTTTATGGGCGGCGGCTCGGCCTACCAGTATCTGGTAGACTCGATCGAGAATTTCCCGAAGCCGGAAAACGTGACGGATATGTTCAGTGCCGCCGGATTTTGCCGCGTGCAGTTTCAGCCTCTGACGTTCGGGACGGTGTGCATCTTTTCCGGAAAAAAATAGCCGTGGAAGGATCGGCCACGAGAGCACGCAAAGAACTCAGAACCGGAGACTAAGGGGTTCTTTGATGTACAAACCTAGCATTATTTTTTGGCAAACCATCTAGTCATGAGTAAGAAACAAGAATTTATCTTTGCGGGGGCGCCGTACAGCAACTCGGCTCCTTTGGTAGACAAGTTGGTCGAGGTCGATCCACGTGTACGGGTGATCAGCGACCATCCGGCCAACCTGGTGCGAGATCTAAACGAGGGGCGGGCGGACGTGGCGCTGATTCCGGTGGCACATCTGTTTGCCCATCCGGAACTGACCATGCTGGAGGGGCTGGGTGTTGCGGCCGACGGCCCGGTCCAGAGCGTGCTGCTCAAGTGCAATGAACCGATGGGGCGCATCCGAACCGTGGCGCGCGATCCGGCGTCGGCAACCTCGAACGCCTTGGCGACCTTGCTGTTAAGGAAGCATTTCAAGCAGGATGTGGAGATGGTTGATTTCGGTCGTGTTGAGAAGCCGGACGCGGCCGTGGTGATCGGCGACCGGGCGATTTGCTCCGATCCATCTCCGGCCGGCGATATCGATCTGGCCGAAGCGTGGCATACCATGACCGGGCTTCCGTTTGTGTTTGCCGTCTGGGCGGTGCGCGGCGACTTTCCGCATATTGAAGCGGTAACCGATATTGCGCACCGAGCCTGCGATGCCGGTTTGCGCGCAATCGAGTCGATTGCCGAGCGCTTTGCTGAACAGCTGGGCGGATCGCTGGAATTCTGGGTCGACTATCTCGACAGCTCCATCCACTACCGGCTCAATGACCGGGACTTGGAGGGGATGACTTTGTT
>CAXMPN010000047.1:0-13409 GCA_964195195.1 Pontiella sp.
ACCTGCTGGCCGCCACGGAAGATCAGCCTGAAACTGAAGCCCTTTCTCAACAGCTGACCGCCGATCTTGGCAGCAAGACTGAAAAGGCGATCGCCCTTCGCAACTGGGTGGCCGAAAACCTGCGCCCCGCCGGACCTTCGCTGATCAGCCTGCCCCTGTCGGCCATTACGGCGGCCGACCAGACACTGATCGACCGCTACGGCAACAATCCCGATCGCATGGTCGTACTCTACACCCTGCTGCAGGCGGCAGAATTCAGTCCGCGCTTCATCCTGTCCGGTGCGCTGTCGCTGGTACCGGAAGCGGCCGAGCCGTTGCTCGCCGTACCCGTGCGGGACGCCTTCGACGCCGTGCTGATCAAGGTCGATATTGACGGAGAAACCGTCTACCTAGACGGTGCATCGCAATATGCCGAGCTGGGCGCCTCCGCTTACGATCATCGTGCCATGCTCGATCTATCCGATGGATCCACCGCCACGATTCAGGTCGCACCCGGCAAGGACGACCGCTCCCACGCCACGTATGAAATGAGCATCGACACCCAGGGCGAAGCGGGCTGGTCCGGTACCACCCTGATCCAGGGCACCGCCTTCGAAACCTTCCATAACGTCTACGCCGAAATGACCCCTGAAAACCGCCGGCGCCACTATCTGGAACTCGTCGCGGGCATTTCGCAATCGGCCCAGGCCGTCTCCGATCTCAGCACCGATTATACCAGCTATCCCGGTAAGCTTGCATTCTCTGTCCACGCTCCGCGGTATGCGGTTCAGGACGGTGACTATCTCTATTTTACCGTGTCCAGCAGTGTCGCCGACCTGCTCAAATACCGTTCCAATGAACGCACGCTGCCTTTGTCATGGAAGGGGTATGTTGACTCGCTGACCGAATACAACATCGTCCTGCCGGATGGCTACGAACCCGTCATCCTGCCGAAGAGTTTTTCATGGCAGGCTCCGCAAGGTGCCGGCATGGTCGAGGTGGCCGTGGACTACAGTGAGCTGGCCAACGCCATCAGCATCGTGCAGATCGCCGATCTCAGACCCGCGCTGATCCCTGCCGACGACTTTCCGGACATCATCGAAGCGTCTCGCCAACTCGCCCACCCCGACCTGCAAACGATTCTGCTCAAGCGAAAGAATTAACCACAAGATACGCAGAATGCACAAAGACACAGGCAATGCACTTCTGAGGTTTTTATGCATTTTGTGGTGAAGAAGGAAATATTTTGAGACTGCATTGGCTACAGCATGTCCCATTTGAAGGGCTTGGCTGTATCGAGGAATGGGCCACATCCCGGGACATGCAGATCACAGGTACCCGCCTGTATGCCGGCGAGAATCTGCCATCGACGTCAGACTTCGACTGGTTGGTGATCATGGGTGGCCCGATGGGAATCCACGATCAGGGCATACACCCATGGCTCATCGAGGAAAAGGCGTTCATCAGAGAGACCCTTGAAGCCGGCAAAACGGTGATCGGCATCTGCCTCGGTGCCCAGCTTATTGCCGATGTGCTCGGTGCCAGGGTCTATCCCGGCCCACACAAGGAGATCGGCTGGTTTCCCATTCGCCGTGCGCCCGAGGCACCCGCATGGATTCCGGAAGAACTCACCGCCTTCCACTGGCACGGCGACACCTTCGACCTTCCCGACCACAGCATCCGACTGGCTTCCAGCGATGCATGCAGAAATCAGGGATTTGTGTACCGCGACCGCGTTGTCGGCCTTCAGTTCCACCTCGAAAGCACGCACCGGAGCGTGGAGAATCTGATCGAGAACGGTGCCGACGAACTGGCCGACGGCCTCTACATCCAATCCGCCGACCAGATACGCTCGGCCTGTTCAAACCTCAGCACCATCAACACAGCCATGTTCCTGTTGCTGGACCGACTGCTGCAACCCTGCCTGCAAGCATGATTGAATTTAGGAACATTACCCTAAAGATCCATCACCAGACCTTGCTGGAAGGTACCAGCCTGCTACCGACGTTTGACGACCACCAGCGGCGGAACGAAGGAATTTTACGGCAGGGCTCGAAGGCTGAAATTCGGCGGGGTCTTGGCCCCCTCCCTACACTTTCACATGTGGCCGAGGTCCATGATCGCGGGATTCGATCACAACGCCGAGCCGCGCCAGTGGAGTTTCTGGGAGAGGACGGAGAAATAGCTGTGGTCTTTGAGTTGTAGGAAGCGGGCCTCGTACGGACTTTTTCGGATTTCGATGCGTCCGCCCCGTTCGATCTTGTACTCGTCCTGGCCATCGATGGAGAGAATCAGCTCCTTGGCGGCATTCACCACCTCAATCTCGATCTGGCTGGAATCGGGAACCACGAGAGGGCGCGTCCCTAAGGTATGCGGACAAAT
Source organism: Pontiella sp. (assembly GCA_964195195.1). Lineage (GTDB taxonomy): Bacteria > Verrucomicrobiota > Kiritimatiellia > Kiritimatiellales > Pontiellaceae > Pontiella. The sequence continues at coordinate 2,362 of CAXMPN010000047.1, forward strand.
AACGTTGATTCCAAAACCACAGATGCCGGGATGAAGAATGGGGCCGCCGGCTGAAAGTGCATGGCCGGTACTGCCAGTGGGCGTCGACACGATCATGCCATCGCACATGAACGAACCCACGGGTTCGCCATCGATGGTCAGCTTGAGCGTCGAGATGCGCGATGATGCCCCCCAGCCGAGCACCACATCGTTGAGCGCGGATTCCTCGCCTACGAGGTCGTCCTTCTGGAAAATACGGCATTCGGCTACCAGCCGTTTGGATACCTTGCAGCTTTTGTGGGCAATGGCGTCGAGCGCGTCGGCGATTTCCGTATCACCCACACTGGTCAGAAAGCCCAGACTACCGAGGTTGATCCCCATAATCGGCACATCGGATCCATGCAGCGCGCGCGAGGTATAAAGCACCGTCCCGTCGCCACCCAGCGCCAGCACCAGATCTACCTTCTTGCCGAAGGCTGCTACGGGGATCAGTTCCGCCCCCAGTGCTTCCGCCATGGCGGCATCTTCCGCGAAGAGCGCAAAGTGGTGCCTTTCGGCCAGTTGCCTGAGTTCCCCCAGCACCTGCGGTGCCCGCGGCCGTTTAGTATTTACGATGACGCCGATCTTTTTCATATCCTTGAGTATAGATTGCCGTCCACTGCTTTCCAAGGATTGGAAATCCCATTTTTCATGGAAGGTTTCCATCCCATCCCGGCCGGGCTGACCCTGCCGCTCATCATGTGGCAGGCAATTCTGCTACAGTATAAAAAGAGACTTCCGATCTTTGACAAGCTGGTTCCTACCAGTATCATGACGATCTAGGAGAACGCATGATCACGACGGTGTTTGAACACCAATGCATGAATCTGGTTGATCGGCAACTCGCCCGCATCAGCAAGGGCCATTTGGCCGTGCTGCGTCCAAACGAGACCATCACGCACTACGGCGATCAGTCGGAAGCCAAGGTTCTTAAAATCAACCTATATCGCTTCTATGCCCGGCTCGTAACCGCAGGAAATATAGGGATGGGCGAGGCCTGGACCGACGCGGATTGGGACAGCGACGACCTGGCCGGAATTCTGCAGCTCTTTATCGACAACATGGAGGTGCTCAAACCGACGGGACTCACCACCGGACTTGCCAAAGGTTTTCAACATCTGCTGCAGCATACGTTAAACCGGAATATCCTTGAGGGCAGTCAGCGCAATATTCACGTCCACTACAATCTCGGAAACGATTTCTACCGCCTCTTCCTCGACCATGAAACCATGATGTATTCCTCCGCCCTGTTCCAATCCACGGACGAGTCCTTAGCCCAGGCCCAGATCAATAAAATCCATCGATTGATCGAGCTTGCAGACATCAAACCCGAACATCATGTGCTCGAAATCGGATGCGGCTGGGGCGGCTTTTCCATCGAGGCGGCTAAACAAACCGGATGCCGCGTTACCGGCATCACCCGTTCTGCCGAGCAGTTCAAGTTCGCCACCCAACGGGTGGCTGAAGAAAGGCTGGAGGATCGGGTGAAAATCATCCATTGCGACCACCGGAAAATGGCCGGTTCGTTCGACCGCATCGTTTCCATTGAAATGCTGGAAGCCGTCGGCCATGCCTACTACGGCCCCTTTTTCAATACCTGCGACCGCCTGCTGAAACCCGGCGGCCGTGTGATGCTTCAGGTCATCGCCATTCCCGATCAACACTACAAGGCCTACCGGCGCAACCCTGACTGGATACAGCACATCTTCCCCGGCGTAATGCTCCCCTCGCACATGGAGCTGACCAAGGCCGTGAAGCAGCACTCATCCCTCATGGTTGACAAGCTCGATAACATCGGCATCCACTATGCGGAAACGCTTAGACGCTGGCGTGGTGCTTTTGAGTCAAATAAAGCATCCCTGCTCAAGCAGGGGTATGACGGAACCTTCCAGCGCAAGTGGATCTACTATCTGTGCTACTGCGAAGCCGCCTTCCAAACCCGCTTCATTAGCGATCTCCATCTAACCCTCGTGCGTCCGGCCGAAGGCGGCGGATAAAGCGTGTTAGAAATAGCGGGGCCGTTTTGGCAATGTAGACGGAGCTTCCAGCTCCGTTATGCAGGAAAAGGAGACGCACCAACTCAACGGAGCTGGAAGCTCCGTCTACATTTGCGGCTACAGAATGTCTTAAAGTTCCCTAGTCGCCGGCGGACTCGGTCGAGATCGCGGCCTTGAATGCTGCATACGGGCTGGAATCGGACGTGCCGGCATAAGTCTGCCCATTGAAGACAACCCATGCCGGTTCGTAGACCTCCACGAAGTCGCCATAGTTGGATTGTTCCCACACCGTGCCGTCGGGATTGAGCCCGCCCACCGCAATGACGGCATCATAGCCGGCCGGGTAGACGGGCGTCCCCGTGGGCTCGTTGCCGGCGGATGCAAACAAGGTCATGCCGTTGGCGGACGCATAATTCATGGCGGCTTGCATAAAGCTGCTGTCGATTTCGGAACCCCAGCTCATGCTGACAATGGACACCCCGGAATTGGCGGCATAGTCGAGCGCCCGCATGATGGTATCGGAACTCGTCATGCCGTTTTCATCGAAGGCCATGATCGACAGCACCGGCACCCCGGTTTCGGCAGGCTCTGCTCCCATCGGGGTGAGTGCGCCGGAAGCAATCAGCGAGGTCATCGTGCCATGTCCGCTCGGGTCATATATGGAACTTGATGGATCGACGGCATTGTAGGTACCGCGGATGAACGGCATGTCGGCATATTGGGGATCGAGGCCGGAATCCAGCACGGCGACCGCGGTTTCCCCCGGTTGCAGGTGCAGGTTGATCCCCTCGCTGGTTCCCGTCGTCGGCACGTTCGCACTATCCATATGCGGGAAAGCCAGGTTCGGCTCGGCTCCCTCGACCTTATCCTGCGCGGAAGCGATTGCCATGGCCTCTTCCACCGACCACTTATCGCCGATCTTAATACGGTAGATGCCGGGCGGATCGATGACCTCGATCACCGTCCCTCCCAGCTTTTCCAGCAGGGCATTCAAATCCTTCTCCGTGGCACCGTCCGCAAAGCCGATCATGATTTCACCCCGGATATATTTGATACCGTCCTCGCCTTCCACGACATCCAGCACCCTGCGCCCCTTGCCCAGTCTTTCTACGGCGGATTCATTCCCGGCGGCAAAAATGCGGATGGAGGAGAGCCGGTAGAACCTGCCGAGCGGCCCTTCGATCTGCTCCCACTCCAACAAAAAACTGTGCGGCCCGGCCAGTTGCGAAATGACGCGTTCTATCTTTGCATTTTCCCAACTGCCGGAAATACGATCGAATTCAATCGAGGGATCAACCATCACCTCAACCCCGCACCGTTCAAACAGCCCCAGCACCTTGGGCAACGGCGTACCCTCCGCATCCAGCCAGGCGCGATCGCCTTCCATGCGCAGGGTCGCGGAAACCGCCATAAGCGGCAACAGCAGGATTCCTATAACAACAAGGTATTTCATACCCCGAACATATCGACCTGCAGAAAAAAAACAATGTATTCGTGCGGCGGCCCGCAGCGTAACCGTCTTACGTGTATGACCGCAGATCACTCTTTATGTACATTAGGGCTACGGATAGCAATGAAGCCAGACAGGGCCCCATTCGGGCTTGATCGTGAACCTGCGGCTACCTGCCCTGTAATTCGTTCTAGGCATCTGGGGCATTCGCCGGCGGTCATGGATGGCGCGACCCGATGAGTAGCCGGAATCGGCGGGCCGGGCAATCCTCGCAATTGCGTTTGACCTGCCACGGCTAAATCCGCACAATCCCGCGCCGATATGAAACAGGAAAAAGCAACCGTACTCGAACACCGGAATTTTCAGGGAGACTACCGCATTCTGCGGCTTGATTCGCCTACCATGGGGCCACTGGTCCGGCCCGGTCAGTTTATGCATCTTCAAATTCCCCACATGGGCGACCGCATTCTCCGCCGGCCATTCAGCATCTACAAAGCGGACACCGAAGGCGTCAGCATCCTGTACAAACCGGTGGGTCGGGGCACGGACGCCATGACCGCAGTCAAGGACGGCGACCAAATCGATATCATCGGCCCGCTCGGTAACGGCTATCCGGAAATGACGCCAGGCAGGATTCCCGTGCTGGTTGCCGGCGGATACGGCAATGCCGCGCTCTATCTCAAGGCCCGGGAACTGCCGGCAAAGGGGATTGCGTTCTTCGGCGGGCGCACCGCGCAGGACATCCTTTGTGTCGAAGAATTCAAGGAACTTGGATGGGAGGTCCGCCCCACCACCGACGACGGTTCGCTGGGGATCCAAGGACGGGTCACCGAGGCCTTCGATCCGTGGATGAAGGAACAGGAAAACATTACGGAGCTGGAACTTTTCGTTTGCGGACCCAACCGCATGCTGAAGGCCATGGGCGACCGAGCCATGGAGCACGGCTTTACGGCATGGCTCTCGCTCGACCAAAACATGGCCTGTGGGGTCGGGGCCTGTCTCACGTGCGTATTCAAGCGAAAAACCGCCGATGGCTGGGAATGGTCGCGCTGTTGCAAGGATGGCCCGGTCTTTGAGTCGAGGGAGATTTTGTGGGATGAATAAGCCAAATTTGGAAATCAAAATCGGTTCCATGACCATGAAGAATCCCGTGACGGTGGCATCGGGAACCTTTGGCTATGGGCCGGAATATGCCGAGCTCGTGGATCTGAATCGGCTGGGGGCCATTACCGTCAAGGGCATCTGCCCGGAAGCGCACGTCGGGAACGAGATACCCCGCACCTTTGAAACACGCGGCGGCATGCTCAACGCGATCGGACTGCCGGGCCCGGGGGCCAAGGGCTTCATTGAGAAATATGTCCCCTTCCTGAAGCAGTACGATGTTCCCGTGATCGTCAACATCTGGGGGAAGGACATGGAGGACTATGGCCGCGTCGTCGAATTGCTCGATGCTGAAGAAACGGTCTCGGCCTATGAAATCAACCTTTCCTGTCCCAATGTAAAGGAAGGCGGATCGGCATTCGGTACGGAGGTCGACATGTTCTCGCGGGTCATCGAACTGGTTCGCGGAAAGACCCAAAAACCGATCATTCCCAAGCTGGCCCCCAACGTGACCCGTATCGGTCAATTCGCCAAGGCGGCGGAGGATTGCGGCGCGGATGCCGTGTCCATCATGAACTCCTACCCCGCCATGGCCATCAACATCGAAACCCTCCAACCTGAATTGGCCAATCGCTCCGGCGGGTTGAGTGGGCCCGCCATCAAGCCGATTGCCGTTAAACTGGTGTGGGATGCCGCTAAGGCCACGGAACTTCCCATCATCGGCATGGGCGGCATCTGCGAGCCGGAGGATGCCATCGAATTCATGCTTGCGGGCGCCACTGCCGTGGCGGTGGGCACTGCGAACTTTGTCGATCCCTCGACGGTCGACCGGGTGATCGACGGACTCGAAGCCTATCTCGTGCGCAAGGGACATTCCTCGGTTAAAGACCTTGTTGGAACGGTACAGGCATGACTACATGGCGTCCTATCGGAACCGCGGCCATAGGGGTATTGTTTGCCGCTGCCACATTGATCTATTCCTTTTACCAGCCCTTCCTTCCGGGAGCGGTATACCAGGCCATTCCCGCACACGCATCCTTCGTTTACCGGGCGAACTCGCTGGAGGAACTGCTGGAGAGTCCGGTGTGCGGACAGCTCGACAAGGCCCTCGGCGCCGGGAACTTGCTCAAAGAACTGCTGGCGGACAACGATTGGACCGGTCTGGTAGCGGCGTCCGAAATCGCCGTAGCCGACATCCCTTTCCGGCAAGCCGGTTTCAACAGGACCTGGGCGGCGGCAAGCTGGGTAGGTTGGCGCAGTCCATGGTTACGGTGGAAACTTGAACATGCGCGCAGTCGGAACCTGAAGTTGCTGGGCCGGCATGCGACGTGGCCCATCTGGATATACGACTCCCCGGATATCGCCCGAGGCATGCAGTTGACCATTGCCCTGACCGATAACCTTTTTTTGATCTGCCTCTCTGAAAAACCCACCGACATCATTCTTCTACTCGACGCTTACGACCAACGCAGCCCCACAACCAAAACCACGAACCAAGGATAACCACCGATGAACTGGAACATTCCGACCGCTCTACTGATGGCCACCTTTATGGCCGGATGCAACAGTGCTGAATTCGATACCGAGCAGTATGTTCTCAGCGAAGAAGAACAGAAAGACTACCTCTCCTATGCCAAGCAACCCCAGCAATTTGGATTCACGGCATATGAACAACAAGGGGGTAGCATCGCCCTCAAGGGAGTGGCCCGCTTGCATCCACTCCACGCAGCCTCGGCCAACTTTATCGGCGGGGATGCTCCGGTGATTAAGGTAGGAGGAAAGGCCTCGCGTATGAAAATGAATGCCTTGCTCGACACCAGCTCGCCAACCTCATGGATGGAATACGACACGGCGGAGGAGTTCGAAGCCGTTCCCCTCGGTGTAGACGGACAGGTATTCCCTTATCGGGGCGGCTACGACACCGGATCGGTCCACGCCTTTGCGGCGGTGGTCTACCAGATGCGGATCGATCAGCTACTCATCGAGGATATTCCTTTGTTTGTCCGCATGGCTGCAAACTCCTTAGGGCCACTCAACCGGCGTAATTACACTCCTCGAATCGACGGGGTGCTCGGCTATGATGTGCTTGGTGCGTTCGAATATATCCAGATCGACCTCGAAGCGGGCACGGCCGGTTTTTCCTCAACCACCCCGTACACCCCCAATGAAAACCTGCTGATGACCACCGCCAAAATTGTTTCCGCAATCAGCTACGGACTCGCTGTGGAAGGCGCGATTTTCGGCGAGCCCACCCCGATCATTCTCGATATTGCAGGTAACTACCACTTTGAAAGCGGCACGGCCGCCTCAACGGTGACCGAGCAGGTCAGCCTGGGTGACGTGGTTTACGTGAACATCCCTACGCGCCTACCGCTCAGGAACAATCTACCTCCCCGCGCCGGGCGGCTTATGCTGCAGAAATACATCCTCACGATTTGCCCCAACAAAGGAGTGGTCTATTTCGAGCGGCCGCTACTGTAGCGACGGGAACCGATCAGGTGACGGATGGCCAGTAGCGCGTGCCGGCCCGGCATAGCGCATGACCCGTTGTATTTTTTCACGCATGGCTGGCTTGTAGCAGTCCTGCCGTGCAGTTCAATCGTTCGATATCCGAACCTTTTCCAGGGCTGTGGAGACTTGCATGCCTTCGCGACGCAGATACACTGCGCCACGTGGATAGTTATTCATGGAACTCTCAATAATAAAGGGAAGGCATGCGCATGAAACGTCTGGCAGCAATCGCACTGTTAATCTCCACCACCGCACTCGCTGATGACGGCAGTGCCACGGTGACCGAGCCTGAAAAGGCACAAACCAATCATCATGAATGGCCGTCGGTCAACGAACTGTGGAATGAAACCGAAACCGGAAGCGGCATCAAGCAGGCCCTGGTAAACGGCACGGTTGGTCTCAATCTGCTCCTGGGCTATGAGTATTCTGACGTTGAGGGCAACGGACTGGATGCCGCCCATGGAGTGATTACCCGCACGCGACTGGACTACCTGACTGGTGATTACAAAGGATTCAGCGCCTACGTCCAGGCGCAGTATGTCGGCCCAATCAACCGGCACTACAGTCCCGAAGATCCGACCTATGATACGATTGCCGACCCGGAAGCCTTCCGGTTCCATCAGGCCTATCTTGCCTATTCCGGCTATGATTCCGAGGGTCGATTCGGTTCTCAGGAAATCCTACTCGATAATGAGCGCTTCATTGGAAACGTTGGCTGGCGGCTGAATGCGCAATCGTTCAATGCGGCCTCGGTGGCCAACCACTCCATTTCCAACGTGGCGCTTTATTACGCCTATGCGGACAGTATTAACCGAGTCGATGGCGAAATAGACCGCGATCGTCAATACCACATGGCTAACGCCGAATGGCAGGCCTGCGAAATCAGTAAAGTTTCGGCATTCGCTTACCTGCAGCGCAATGACGGGTTGGGAACTCTCGACAAGCTCGACACCTACGGAGTTCGAGCATGGGGTTCATCCGAGGCCATCCGCCATGAAATCATGGTCGCATTACAACGGGATGCCTACTATGGCAGTGTCTTCGGGGAAGCCAGCATCGATGCCTTCGATATGGGCGGCGGTATCGAATATATTTCGGGTGGAAGCGATGTTAAAGAACGATTCCAGACCCTCGACGGTACCGGCCACAAGTTCAATGGGTGGGCCGACCAGTTTCTGGGAACGAGTGGCGGCCTGGAAGGCGGCCTGGTCGATCTCTATGGACAGGTAACCACTACCGTTTTCGAAGAGCTCACATTAATGGGGATCTATCATTATTTTAATACCGTCGATCAGACGGCCGCCGGCTTCGACGGGGAATACGGCCAGGAAATCGACCTGATGGCGAAATACCCGATCTGCCCGAACTTCGATGTGCTGGCCGCATGCGCCTACTATATGACAGGCGACGGCCATCCCGATAATTTCACGGTCAATAAAACCGTTTTCTGGTTGCGCGGGGTGTTGAGCTTCTAGTCGTACCCTATTCACTGACAGGAACATGCAGGGATTGAATCTTTCAATCCCTGTTTTTTTACCAAAGCACAGCGCCCATATAAGCTATTGGGAGAAAAAATACACGATTCGGGTAACGATTGGGAATCAGACCACGTATACATTGAATGAACCCATGTGAAGCATCTGCAGCTCAAGTGAGCCCCAATCTGCTGCACGCTTCTAAGAATAGCTCCTGACCCCGCCTAACCAGCGGGGTTTTCTTTTGCCCGCCCCGCACGACAGTGCTACTCTCCAGCTCAACTTATCACGCGTGATACCCATGGACGAATCTGGAGAAAAAGACAAACAGCCCGGCGGAAAACCTCCCCCGCCAAACCGGGAAATCGGCAACGCCAGCCTGTTTGCCGATGACATTGTCTTCTCCGACACCGAAAAGGTTCTGTTCGAGGAGGATCTAAAGGAAAAAAGCGCCGCCCGCGACGATCTGATGGACGGCAATCCGGCGGATCGATACACGCCGCACAAAAAGCTGAACCAAGGTGGCATGAAGGCCATTTGGGAAGTGGACGACCACCGTACCGCCCGAAAAGTCGCCATGGCCCTGATTCAGGATTCGCGCATTGCCTCTTCCGGGGATATCGACTCGTTCCTCTATGAGGCCCGTCTGACGGCTAATCTTCAGCATCCGAATATTATTCCGATCTACGACATAGCGGTGGATGAAAACGGAAACCCCTATTTCACCATGAAAGCGCTCAAGGGCGAAACACTCGGCGAGATCCTGAAACAGTTGAGCGACGGCAACGAGGCGTATCGCACCCGCTATTCGCGCACCCGTCTGCTGGGCATCTTTCTCAAAGTCTGCAATGCCATCGACTATGCGCATACCAAAGGCGTTATCCACCTTGATCTCAAGCCGTCCAACGTCATCGTCGGCGACTTCGGCGATGTACATGTGCTCGACTGGGGCCTTTCAACACTCATCACCCATCTCAGCGAATATGATGGGAAGCCGGTTTCATGGCACAGCCTCGACGATGTCGCCCTGGAAGACGGCCAAACCCTCACCCGCTATTTGGAAAGCTCAGCCAAACGGCGCCATACCGTGGGAGGAACTCCGGGCTATATGTCCCCCGAACAGGCGCAGGGATCGCCTTCCGACATCGACTTCCAGACCGATGTCTACATGCTCGGAACCATGCTCTATGAGATCCTGACCTACCGGTGCCCCATTATTGGAGATACCGTCAAGCAGGTGCTCCAGAAAACCGTACGCGGCGATTTTCCGCATCCGGCAAAATGCACCCCTGAACTGCACATCCCCCCCGCCCTGGACGCCATAACCATGAAGGCCATGCAGACCGACCCGAACGAGCGCTATGCGAACGTGGCCGCACTCATTCGCGATGTCCACCAGTATGAGGACGGATTTGCAACCATTGCCGAAAACCCCACCTTCATCACCCATGCGGCCTTGCTGGTCCGACGCCACAAGCTGACCGTCGGGCTGATCGCCCTTTCGGCATCCATTATCGCCGCGATCCTGGCCAATAGCTTTTTCTCGATCAAGCAAAGCGAACAGGTGGCCCTTGATGCCCTTGCATCGCTTCAGGAGAAAAACGAGTATATCGCCGCCACCGCCCGACAAGTGGCGCCCGACTATCTGGATCTGATGCTGCGCGCAGAACGGGAATACGAGTTCCCGGCGGCCGAACAGGCCCTGGACACCAGCCTTGCATTCGACCCGATGAACGCTACTGCATGGGAAATGAAAGCGCGCGTCCTCCTGTGCCAGCAGGCGTTTTCCCCGGCATGGGATATGCTCAGCGGCAGGCGCGGCCATCTCACCCAAGGCAACGCTGCCCTGCTCGGTCTGGCCGATAAATACAAAGGGTTGGATGAAGTGCAGGATGCGGACTTCCCGCAGCTTGTGCGCGACTTCATCAATGGAGGTTTGTCTGAAGGCCTCCCACGTCTCTTCTACCATTTCAATCGGAAGCCGTTTGAACCGTCCACACATTTCAAGGCCTTGGAGGAATCCCTTAGAATCCTCAACCCCGGCATGGCGACCCTGAACTTCCGCTGGAAATCAGCCGAAGGATCCGGGTGGAATATCGATATCTCCGACCATGCGGATCTCGACAACCTGGCACCGCTTTGCGGTCTCGACATTCAAACCCTCAACGCCGGCAACATTGGAACCCCCGACTTGCAACTGCTGACCGGGCACGGCATGCGACATCTCGATCTGTCCGACTCCCCGATCAGCCACCTGTTCGATATGGCTCGAAGAGCTGGACATCAGCGGCACCCGCATCCGCAACCTCGCCAACATCGTGAAATATCCCAAACTGACCACGCTCGACATCAGCCAGATCGAAGGCCTCTCCATTTCGCCGCAACTGGTCTGGTGCAGAAACCTGAAGTTACTCACCGTCGCCCAATCCTTCCGCGACGACCCGACCATCCGCGCCCTGGCCCGGCACGGCGTCATCATCATTTATGCCGGCGACT